>NZ_JBITMP010000005.1:0-411144 GCF_044466425.1 Nonomuraea sp. NPDC049400 | reverse complement strand
TCGACCGAACCAGCTACAAGGCCACCATCAGCATCAACATCCACATGCCCGATGAACCTTGACAAACCAGCGTGAAGCCAAACTAAACGGCATTGCATCTAGACCTGGGTGTTCGTCCTGACCCAGGCCTCCCTGTGGTGCTCCGACTGCAGGCGGGCCTGGGCGGTGGCGTCGGGCGTCACCGGCTCGGCCCGCCAGCGGCCCAGCGTGTCGCGCAGCGTGGCCACGAAGCGGGTGCCGGGATCCGTCAGCCCGCCGCTGTCCAGGAGCGTCCCGGTCGCCTGGTACGCGGCCTCGCGCCAGCGGGCGAACTCGACCTGGGCCCGCGGGCCGTGCTCGGGGTCCTGGATGTGCCGCCGCCAGAACCCGGCCACCCCCGCGTGCGCGTACGCGCCGTGCAGCAGGCTGAAGAGCGGGCGCGGGTCCGGGCGCCAGGGCGCGTAGAAGCGGCGCCCGTCGTCGGGCAGGGTCAGCTCCACCACCGCGCTGAGCGCGTCCAGCTTGGCGTGCTGGAGCTCGTGGGCGAGGGTCAGCGCCATGCCCATGCCGTCGATGGGGTCGGACAGCGCGATCGTGCCGAACGTGACCCGCGCCGACGCGCTGTACTGGTTCGCCGAGCGGGCGACCACGGGCGTGAGCACCGAGACCGCGGCGGCCACCTCGCCCGCCACGGTCCGGTGGCGCAAGCGCAGGATCTCCCACGCCTCGCGCAGGCAGGCGGCCCACCTGCGCCGCCGCTCGCCGGTCAGGCGCCCGTCGGCGTCGTCCCCAGGCCAGCGGTACGGGTCGAGGTCGTCGATGGTCATGCTCACGCCGGGCGCGACGGAGACGCGGTGGAGGACCTGCCAGCCCGGCCGGTCGCCAGACACGTCCACCAGGTACGTGCGGCTGCCGACCCGCAGCTCGGCCCCGCCCGCCGCGGGCTCGACCGACACCTCGGCCACCTCCGGCAGGTCGCCGGGCAGGCTCAGCAGGCCCACCGAGGGCAGCATGAGCGAGCCGCCGACCGGCACCTCCAGGCGGCAGGCGGTACGCGTGCGCACGGCCAGGGCCAGGGCGACCGCCGCCAGCCGACCGGGCTCCCCGCGGCCCTGGCACGTGCTCAGCGCCCACGAGCCCAGCGCGGGGTGGCGCAGCACGCGGCCGACCTCCTCGGGCGCGTCCGTCTCCATCTGTGACAGCGCCTCATAGGCGCGTGCCACGAGGGCGGCGTGCCGGTGTGCCCCTGCTTCGGCCACGAGCAGCCGTACCAGCAGGCGGTGCTTGCTCTCCTGCGCGGCGCACAGCTCGGCCAGGGCCTGCGCGCCGCCCTCGCCGGCGGCCAGCCCGGCGAACGACGTGACGGAGATCCGGTGCGGAGACGGGCTCATCCGGCTCCCCGCAGCCGCGCCACGTCCCGCGCACACCGCGCGCCGATGTACGAGATCAACCGGTACAGGTCGGGGCAGTAGACGGAGCGCTCGGCGAAGCCGGCACCGGGGCTGTAACGGTGGGCGTACAGGCCGCCGCCGCAGGTGGACACGAGGTCGCAGCCGCGGCAGTCGGGGGAGAGCGCGAGCTCGCCGATCTGCCGCGCCACGATCGACGGATGCCGCAGCGCCTCGTCCAGCGGGTCCCGCAGGACGTGCAGCCGGGTCTCGGGCGCGCCGTGGTAGGCGCTCTTCAGGATGTCCGACTGCTCGATGCCGCCGTCGGTCTCGATCACGATCATGCGGATCGGCGACAGCCCGACGGCCTCCGCCCGGGAGTGGCCGCCCATGAGCAGGCGCATGATCTCCCGGAACAGCCGGATCTCGGTCTGCAGGACCGGGCTGTCGTACCAGCGGTCGAAGATCGTGATCAGCCAGTCGGCGTACGGCGTCTCGGGGGAGCCAGGCACGCGGAACGGGGGCGGCGTCGCCCAGTTGCCGTGCGGGAGGAGGAAATCGATCGCGGGCGGGTCGTACTCCAGCAGCGCCTCATACGTGCGCAGCGGATCGTTGCGCACGTCCACCGTGCACAGGATCCCGCTGAACAGGTGGTGGTAGGGACCCGCGGTCAGCCGCCGCAGCGACTCGCTGACCAGGGCGTGGCTGCCGCGCCCGTTGGCGAAGCGGCGGTGCCGGTCGTGGCCCTCCGCGTAGCCGTCCATGCTCACCCCGACGCGGATCTCCAGCGACTCGAACAGCCGCAGGTACTCCTCGTCGAGCCGGACCGCGTTGGTCTGGATGTTGACGTTGACCCGGGTGCCGGTCTTGACCGCGCCCCTGATGCCGCGTACCAGCCGCGAGATGAGCTCTGGCCCCGCGAGCAGGGGCTCGCCGCCGTGCAGGACGACGTCGATCTCCGGCAGGTCGTGACGGGTGGCGTGCTCCGCGATCCGCTCGACAGCCCGGTCGGCGATGGCGTCGGACATCCTGCGGGGTTGATCGCGCCAGCTCTGGTCCGCCATCTCGTACACGTAGCAGTGGCGGCAGGCGAGATCGCAGCGGCTGTGGATCTTCAGGATGTACTGCTGGAACGCCAGCGGTTTCCAGCCGCCGGCCAGCAGCGCCCCGACGTCGAGCAATTCGGGGAATCCACCGGTGAGCAGCGGCTGCGAATGAGGGTTTCCTAACAACGGCTACCCCTTATGCGTCGTGCGCCCCATCCTGGGCTCGATGAGCGGGAAACGGCGCTGGCCCCCGGTCCCTATGTCTCACGACTTCGATGGCTAGTCAAGATTTATGGCTGCTGGAACGAATTTCTTCTTGGTAATAGAGCAATTCCTCGAAAAATAGGTATAGATCATCTACTTTTGCGATCACTGGGAGCCAGTCGTATGTGCCGAGCCCGTCGCGTTCCAGCGGGGACAGCAGATGCGCGGTGGCCCTGAGCGCGTTCGGCGGGATCTCGATCGGCGCGGTCTGGGCCACGACCCCACGGAAGGCCCGCGCGAGGGGGTGCTGCGGCCCGCGTACGCCGAGCGCCTCCAGCGCCAGGTCGGCGGGCTGCCGCGTGACCGCGCCGTCGGCCAGGTCGAGCGTGTCCGGGTTGGCGAGCGCGACGAGCACGCGCAGCTCGGGCGGCAGGTCGCGGAGCACGCGCGGCGGCCGGTCCGACTCGGCGTGCCGCTGCCTGCGCGCCAGCAGCAGCAGCACCTCGGGAACGCCCTCGCGCCGCCCGCGCAGCACCTCGGGCACGCAGTCAGCGAGCGGGCGGGCGGAGGCGGCCAGGCGGCGGCCCATGGCCTGCCTGACCAGGGGCAGCGACTCGCGCAGCAGGGCCTCCGCCAGCTGCGGGTACGCCTCGTCCGGGTCCGTCTTGAGCGCGTAGGCGTAGCGCCTGAGCGGGTCGACGGCGCGCGCGTCCGGCACCGTCTCGCGGGCGAGCCGGTCGAGGTCGCGCTCCGACTGCAGGATCGCCTTCGGGTGGCTCACCCTGGCCGCGGCCAGCCTGTTCCGGGCGAGCATCGCGCCGCCCGCCGCGCCGAGCGCCCCCGCCAGCAGCGCCGCGCTCAGCGGGATCGAGTTGAGCGAAGCGGTCGCCAGCGCGATGGCGATCAGCACCGCCGCCGCGCCGATGGCCACGGCCAGCCAGCCGAGCAGCGTCTCCCGCCGGTTGACGACGTCGGTGCGGCTCCTGCGGAACTCCTCCCAGTCGGCCGCGGCGCGCTCGGCCCTGACCTGGGAGATGCGTTCCACCAGGTCCGCGCGCCGGGCGGGCCAGCCGGGAGGCGGTTTGCGCTGGTCCTGTTCGAGCCGCTCGGCCAGCTTGGCGAGCTCGTGGCGGAGCGCCGCCGCCTCACCGAGCCGGCCGACGTACAGCTCCTCGAGGCGTGCCCGCGTGGCCAGGTCGAGCTCGCCCGGCCGGCCCGCCTCCGCGGGCATGGAGGCGATCCGCTCGACGAGCCCGTGCAGCTCGCGGGCGAAGCCGGCGGACCCGTCGGCCACCAGCACCTCGGGCAGCACGCCACGCAGCGCGTCCAGCACCGGCGGGCTGACGTACCCCGTGACCAGCAGCGCCGTGAAGGCCGAGCGGGCGGCGGAGCCGACGAGCTCGGTCGCGTTGAGCGCCTCGTCGTCGAAGAACACCGCCTCGGACAACTTGATCACCACTCGCGGCTCGCGCCGGTCGGGCAGCTGGAACGACATGATCCGGCCGTTCTCCTCGACCCGCTCGGCGGCCAGCCCGCCCGTGCGCAGCTCGTTCTCGACGAGCATCGCCAGCCGGGCGAGGCTGGGGGAGCGGCTGTGGCGGGACGACGCGCCGGCGACCACTCCGGCGTCGATCGGCGACGAGCGCGGCGCCGCGGCCTCGAAGCTCGACCAGGCCAGCTGCAGCAGCAGGCGGATGTTGCCGCCGCTGTGACGCAGCAGCTCCAGCAGGCCCTTCTCGGTGAACGGCCGGATGCCGTCGGAGGCGCCCTTGACCGCGGCGCCGATGTACGCCGCCAGCACCTGCCGCGCCTCGTCCGGCGTGAGCGGCAGCATGTGGCAGGCGCCGGCGTCGAGCCGCTGGCGCAGGTCCTGCGGCATGCCGTGCCATCCGCTCTCGCTGGTCACGAGCAGGAGCATGCCGGAGGCCTGCGGGATCACCTCGACCAGGCTCTGCAGGAGGCCGATGTTCGCGGGGACCGGCTCGCCGTCCTCCAGCAGGAACTTCTCGCACTGGTCGAGCACCACCACGAACGGCCGCCCGCCCCTGGTCACCAGGGCGGTCAGCAGCTGCAGCCCGTAGCGGCAGGTCAGGGGGTCGTCGATCTGGCCGCCCACCCCGATCGCCGCGGCGGCGTCGGCGCTGATCGGCTTGCCGCACAACCAGTCGTAGGCGGCCTCGGAGTAGCCGGGCCTGATCAGGTACGACAGCGCCCGCTGGAACCGCGGCGCGTCGCCCGCCACGGCGGCGATCTCCTTGGCCTGCTCCTCCAGCACCTCCCCGGACTCGACCTGGTCGGCGCCGATCAGCTCCGCCGGCTCGCCCTCGGCGGGGACCAGGTCGCCCGCCGCTCTGGCGGCCAGGTCGCCCTCGATCGTGCTCAGGTAGCTCAGGCTCAGGTCGGCCAGCAGCGGCCGCGGCAGCTGGGAGACCAGGCGGCGGTAGGCGGCGACGAAGTCGTCCTCCTGGAAGCGCAGGTAGACCTGGACCGCCTCGGGGTTCGCGCCGTGGACGAACGCCATCATGTGGCGGGCGGCATGCGTCTTGCCGATGCCGTGGGCGCCGAACAGGCAGCTGAGCCCGCCGTCGCGCGGGAAGCCGTCGAGGTACGCCCTGGCCGCCCGCAGGGCCCCGCGCACGCCCGGGAGGATCGCGGTGGGGGTGAGGCGCGACCAGTCGCTCAGGAAACCGGGAAGGGAGGTCTCCTCCGCGCTGGAGGTGCCCCGGGCAGGGAAGGGATTGCGGCGGGGGTAGTCAGCCATGGGTGCCTCCAAGCCCGTTCCATCTCTCGCCCTGCCAGATCCTGAGCCGCAGCCAGCTCTCGGGCATGTGCAGGTCGGCCGTCGGCCACGGGTCGTCCTTCTCGTACTCTCTGAGGCGGAACTCGAGCAGCAGCTCCAGGCGCCGCATGGCCTGGCCCACGGTGTACGTGCGGCCGCTCAGCGCGCCCCTGAGCCCCTCCTCGTGGAAGGGAGGGGGCGGCCGGCCGTTCCACCGGCGGCGGGCCAGCTCGGCGATCTGCTCCGGGGTCAGGGCGCCCAGGTCCACGATGTGCCCCCGCGCGGCGAACCGCTCCCGGTCGGCCATGGTCAGCCGGGCGGTGTTCGCGTGGTCGTAGGCGTCCACGACGAAGACGACGACCGTGCTCGTGCTCTCGAACACCTTCATGGCCAGCCAGATCAGCTTGCTGGCCGGCACACCCTCGTACCGGACGCCGAAGCCGACGTTCGCGACGGCGAACGTGGCACCGGCGAAGCCGGCGATCTCCTGCAGGTCGTACTCGTTCATCGGGTCGGTGCTGCTGCGCCGGCTGAGCTCGGTGAAGCGGGCGCGGAGCTCGTCAGGGATCTTGATCGCGCACTCGTTCATCTTGTTGCGCAGGTCGAGCAGCGTGGAGCACATCTGCGCGTACGCGTCGTGCGTCATGTCCTCGGGCTCGGCGTAATGGGTCACGAACGTGTAGCCGGGCTTGTCGCAGGCGTCCCGGTAGAGGCGCATGACGTGGTTGGCCAGCGAGGTCCGGCCGCTCTTGCCCACCCCGGTGATCAGGAAGAAGGCGGGCCGCTTCCTGGCGACCGCCCGCTCGACGGCCTCTTCGATCGCCGACATGCGGATGCCGGCCAGCTCGAGCAGCATCTCGCGATCCGAGTCGGAGGAGACGGCGTCCAGGGGCCTGACGGCGTAGGGGTTGCCTTGCAGGCCGTAGAGCTCGTAGCGGGCGTCGGCGGGGTGCATCTCACCCGCCGATCATGGTCAGGTAGTCGGGCAGCTCGGCGGCTGCCGGCTCGAACGCCGAGCCGGTGAACAGCGGCGCGAGGAAGCCGTATTTGCCGTGGTAGGCCTTCGTCAAGCCCTGGATCTCCTCGGCCCGCGCGCCGAAGCGCAGCTGGAATCCCCTGAGCGCGTCGGTCGCCAGCTTGTCCTGGTAGACCAGCTCCAGCGCCACCAGCAGCGCCGGCTGCCGCACGACGTCCATGAACAGCTCGGGGCTCTGCACGCGCAGCACCACCAGACGCACGACGAGGTCGGGCTGTAATCCGGCCAGGCTCGGCGTGCCCTCGATGATGGCCTCCGTCACCCGCAGCAGGTTGAGCACGCGCTTGATCTTCCGCGGGTTCGGCGCGACGATCCGCTCCAGCGTCGCGATGTGCCTGCCCGCGAGATCGCCCAGCAGCGAGCCGCGGATGAAGTCGCCCACCTCCGCTGATCCGATCGGGTAGAGGTGCAGCGGCAGCTGGATCATCTTGTCGAGGTAGTCGTCGGCGATGACGGCGTGATCGGGGAAGTCGAACGGCTTGTACTTCACCGACACGCCGCGGTCGACCACGTCCTTGGACAGCGCGATCATCACGAAGACGTTCCTGAGGTCGAGGAAGAGTTTGATCGACTCCAGCACGTCGATGATCTGGTCGGGCTCGCACCTGTCGAGGTCGTCAACGAAGAAGATGATTTTTCGGCCCTTTTCGGCCAGGCGGTCGGCCTCTTCCTGCAGGAGCCCGCGCAGGCGTCCGGTCTGGCTGTCGACCTGGCCACGGATCTCGGCGTACTGCTGGGCAAGCTTGCCGATCTTCTCCACGCTCGCGGAGCCCACGTTGATCCGCTTCAGCAGCTCGTCGGCGGCGAGGTTCAGCATGATGACGCCGAGCCGCTTGACGCTGTCGGCGAAGCGGTGCGCGGGGTCCTGGTCCAGCGCCGTGTGCAAGGCATTGAGGAGGGGGAGGAGCATCTCGGGCTCGCGGCGGTGCACCCAGGGGTTGAAATGCACGCGTACGAACTCCGCGCCGTGCCGGTCGAGTAGCCGCTGGTCGACCATTTGCAGCAGGGTCGACTTCCCGCTTCCCCACGCGCCGAAAACGCCGATGGTGAATGGCGTCTGGGTGCGGGGATTGGTAATGACCGAAACCAGCGGGTCGACGTATCGCCGAAACTGCAGCAGATCCCCGCGCCAATCCACCGGTGCGTCCGAGAGCATTGCGATATCGGGCATGATCCCCCCTAGTAAGAGGATGCATCGTCCGCACCGCCGAATATCACGGGTTATTGAACTGTGATATCGCCTTTCGACCCGAGGTATGCGTCGACCTCGGCCAGGTAGGCGTCCTTGAGGTGCCTGGGCAGCCAGGTGATCTCGAAGGCGTTCCGCTCGAGCTGGGCCAGCTCCTCACGGGTGAGCCGGAGCGCCTCCTGGAGCGCTTCGAGGTTCTCCCCGACGTAGCCGGCGAAATAGGCGGGGTCGTCGGAGTTGATGGTCACCCGGACGCCCAGGTCCATCAGCTTGCGGATGCTCTCGGCCTTCATCGAGTCGGTGACGTAGCCGTTGGAGATCGGGCAGCAGGTCAGCCCCATGCCCCGCTCCAGCACCACCTCGACCAGCCGCTGGTCCTCCAGGATGTTGACGCCGTGGTCGATGCGGTTGACGCCGATGTCCTCCACCGCCTGGCGGATGTGCTCGATCGAGTCGTCCTGGTCGACGTCGCAGTGCATGGTCAGGAGATAGCCCTCCTGCCTGGCGCGCTCGTAGACCGCCGCGAACTTGGCCGGCGGGTTGCCCTTCTCGTCGGAGTCGAGCCCCACGCCGACGATCCACTCCTTGTACGGCAGCGACTCCATCAGCGTCGCCATCGCGTATTCGGCCTGGAAGTCGCGCAGGAAGCACATGATGAGCTGGGCCCGCACCCCGAGCCGCGCCTCGGCGTCCATCAGCGCCCGCCGCAGGCCCCTGATCACCACGTCGAACGGCACGCCGCGCGAGGTGTGGGCCTGCGGGTCGAAGAAGATCTCGGCGTAGCGCACGTTCTGCTCGGCGGCCTTGCGCAAATAGGCCATGGCCAGGTCGTAGAAGTCGGGCTCGGTGCGCAGCACCTGCATGCCCTCGTAGTAGATCCTGAGGAAGGACGGCAGGTCGTCGAAGTCGTAGGCGGCCCGCATCGCCTCGACGGAGGTATACGGCAGCTCCAGGCCGTTGCGCTCGGCCAGCTCGAACTTGAGCTCCGGCTCCAGCGTGCCCTCGATGTGCAGGTGCAGCTCGCACTTGGGGAGTCCCGCGATGAAGTCCTTCACCCGCCCAAGCCTAGAAGATGAAGCCCCGGCCTAGAAGGCGATGGCGAGACCCACCGCGAACAGGAGCCCGTACGCCAGCTGCAGCTTGCCCGTCTGCTGCAGCACCGCGATCAGCGCCGGGCCCACCGCCTTGGCCCGCACGGTCCTGATCGGGGGGATCGCCAGCGGCACGGCCAGCAGGGTGAGCGCTGCCCACGGCGTGACCGGGATCATGGCCAGCGCCACCACGAACGGCACCACCTGGCAGGCCACATAGAGCGTACGGGTGCGCTCGGCCCCCAGCCTCACGGCCAGCGTGCGCTTGCCCGCCTGGCCGTCCGTCCCGACGTCGCGCAGGTTGTTGACCACGAGCATCGAGCACGAGAGCAGCCCGACCGGGATCGAGGCGAAGAACGCGGGCCAGCTCAGCGACTCCGTCTGCACGTACGCCGTGCCCACCACGGGCACGACGCCGAAGAACACGAACACGGCCAGCTCGCCCAGCCCGCGGTAGCCGTACGGGCGCTTGCCGCCCGTGTAGAACCAGCCGGCGGCGATGCACGCGGCGCCCACCAGCAGGATCCACCACGCCCGCGTGACAACGACCAGCACGAGCCCCAGCACCGCCGCGACCGCGAAAGAGCCCAGCGCGGCGATCAGCACCTGGCGCGGCGCGGCCGCGCGCGAGCCCACCAGCCGCATCGGGCCGACCCGCTGGTCGTCGGTGCCGCGGATGCCGTCGCTGTAGTCATTGGCGTAGTTGACGCCGATCTGCAGCGAAAGCGCCACGAACAGCGCCAGGATCGCCCGCCACCACACGAATCCGCCTTGGCCGATCGCCACTCCGGTGCCCACCATGACGGGCACGACGGCGTTCGCGAGGGTACGCGGGCGTGCGCCGGCGATCCACTGGCCGGGGGTTGCCATATGTGTCTAGTCCTCTAGCTGATGTCCGTGGTCAGCCTGACCATCCTGATCGGGCGGCCCATGTCCAGCACGCGCTCGGCCATGTCCTCGCCCCAGCCCGCCGACTCCAGGAAGCCGAGCACCGCGTAGTTGTCGGCGAACACCCAGGTGACGATCTGCCGGAAGCCGTCCTCGCGCAGGTAGTCGACGGTCGCGTTGAGCAGCCGGCTGCCGTGGCCCCTTCGTACGAAATCGGGGTCGACCAGCAGCGTCAGCATCTCGGCCGCCACGGTGGGGTCCAGGTCGGGATCTTCAGCGGGAGCGTGCGAGGCCAGCCCCACCACGCGCTCGCCACCCCGGGGGGTGGTCAGGGCGGCGCTGCCGCCCGCGCCGAGGGCGGGAAAGCCCTCGGTGTCGAGGATGGTCTCCACCGCCACCAGGACGCGGTGCCTGGCGGTGGGCGGGGCGACGATCGCCTCGTCCCACTGGCGGAGCCACATCTTCTCGGCTGCCGGGCCGGTCATCTGCTCGAGTGGGCCTTCGGGGAGGAAATCCCGATAGCCGTAGCGCCAGGCGCGGATCTGACAATTCGCAACCTGGAGCACATCCTCGCGCCGGGCCGCCCGGACGCCTACGTCTGCCATCTCGGCCCGCTCCTTCGCCTGCCGTTCGTGCCACAAGGCACGAGTTACACCGTATCGGTGTTTGACCCTTGGAGACGACGCGAACCCCTCTTCCCCGGCGATCTCTGGCAAGACGCGGCGTGTCGCCAACGGGACCTCAGCCGTCTCTGGGCGCGTCGCGTGGCTATGAGACCTCGGCCAGCGTCTGCGCGAGCCGCCGCACTCCTTCATGCAGCTCCGCCTGGTGGGCGGCGGCCATGTGCGTCACCCGGATCCTGGGCCCCGGCGGCTCGGACGGGTAGTACATCCTGCCGGGGCTCACCAGCACCCCGTTCCGCCTGGCGGCCTCGACCAGCGCGTTCTCGTCGACCTCGGCGGGCAGCCGGACCCACAGGTGCATCCCGCCGATGGGCAGCAGGTGCACCTCCGCCTGCGGCATGCGCGTGGCGAGAGCGGTCGCGAGCGCGTCGCGCCTGGTCCTGATCTCGGCGTGCACGGCCGTCAGGTGCCGCGGCCAGGCCGGCGACCCCACGAACTCCAGCGCCGTCTCCTGCAGCGGCCGCGCCACGAAGAACGACTCCACGAGCTGGCTCGCCCGCAGCCGGTGGGCGGCGGGCCCTCTGGCGATGACCGCCGCCACCCGCATGCTCGGCGACAGGATCTTCGTCAACGACTTCACGTGGACGACGGTGCCGTGCTGATCCATGGACGCCAGGGAAGGAGGCGCCTGCTCGGTCAGATAACAGGCGAAGTCATCCTCGATCACGAACGCCCCCGCCGCCCTGGCGACCTGCAGCACCTGCTCCCTGCGCGCCACCGTCAGAGTGGCGCCCGTCGGGTTGTGCAGGGTGGGCTGGCAGAAGAAGACCCGCGCGCCCGTGACGGCGAACGCCTCGGCCAGCAGCTCCGGACGTACGCCGTCCCTGTCCATGGGGACGGCCGTGGCCCGCAGCCCGGCCGCCTTGGCCGCCGAGAGCGCCCCCGGATAGGTGGGCGTCTCGACCAGCACCGGCGTGCCCGGGGCGCCCAGAGCCCTGAAGGCATGCGTGAGCGCCGCCTGCCCGCCGCTCACGATCAACGCGTCGGCCGCGGTCACGTCACCCCCTGCCTGCCTCGCGAACCACCTCCGCAGCTCTTGCAGGCCCGCCAGAGGCGGCATGGCCCAGGCGTCCGGCCTGCGCACGGCGCGTGCCGCCGCGGCGGCCAGCTGCTTGTCCGGCCGCAGCCCCGGCGGCAGATATCCGCCGGTCAGCGGCACCACCCCGTCGGCCGCCCCCGCGAGCAGCGACGCCACGGGCTCTCCGTCCACGACCCGGTCCCCGAGCGCCACAGTCTGCCAGGAGAGGTCGGCGGCGTCCCTTCCACCGGTGACCTGCGGCGTCACGAACACCCCGCTGCCGGGCTTCGCGACCACCCGGCCCTCGGCGGCCAGCTGCCCGATGGCCCGCGACACGGTGACGGGGCTGACGTTGTGCCGCCGCATGATCTCCCGGCTGGACGGCAGCCGCGCCCCGGGACCGAGCCGTACGGCCTCCTCGCGCAGCACCGCCGCTATCTGGGCGATACTGCTATCGTTGTTCATGAAAAGTCAGAATAGCGCTACTCTCATGGACGGAGTAGCACTCCCTCGGGCGGAGGGGCGCGCGCGCCAAGGCACGGCCCTGGCCTTCCTGGGCGTCCTGGCGTTCTCCGGCTCCTTGCCGGCCACCGTCTACGCCATGCAAGGCGTCAACCCGTGGCTGGTCGCGATAGGCCGGGCAGCCGTGGCCGGAGCAGTGGCCCTGGTCTGCCTGAAGGCCACCAAGAACCAGCTGATCCCCCCGAAGCATGAGTGGCCGGCGTACGCCCTGATCTCCCTGGGCGTCGTCTTCGGCTTCCCCGTCTTCAGTGGCCTGGCCCTTGCCATGGGCGCGAGCACCTCACACTCCGCGGTGGTGATCGCGCTCCTCCCGGCAGCCACCGCCGTCTTCGCGGTACTGAAGGCGGCCGAACGCCCCCGCCCCCTCTTCTGGGTGGCCTGCGCGGCAGGCGCGATCGCCATAACCGCTTTCACCCTCACCCAGCATCAGGCAAAGGTCACCTGGCCCGATCTCCTCCTGGTCGGCGCCGTGATCTCGGCGGCCATCGGCTACACAGAAGGCGGCCGCCTGTCCAGGGAGACCCCGGGCTGGCAGGTGATCTCCCGCGCCCTCGTCTTCTCCCTCCCCCTGACCGTCCCCATAGCCACGGCAATAGCCCTCGCCACCCCCGTCAATCCCACCCCACAGGCGATAGCAGGCTTCGCGTACGTATCACTGATCTCGATGTTCCTGGGCTTCTTCCCCTGGTACGCGGGCCTGGCAAAGGGCGGGATCGCCAGGGCGGGCCAGACCCAGCTCACCCAGCCCCTCCTCAACCTCCTGTGGGCCTGGGTCCTGCTGGGCGAGCGATTCGGGCCGGCCACGGTGGTCGCGGCCCTGGCCGTGCTCGTCTGCGTGGCCATCACCCAGCGCGCCCGTACTTGAAAGCCGTGACGCCGCCCAGCAGGATGAGAGAGGAGGTGTCACAACCATGGCGGACCTCACGATCCCAGAGGGCGGCTTCTGGCCTGCGCCGGAGATCCCGCAGCCGAACATCTATCCCATGGAATGGCGGGTGGAGACCGAGAAACTCGCCGCCATCTACGAAAAGTCCAAACGCATGGTCTGGAACCCGGCCGACCTGCCCTGGGACGGCCTGGACCCGGACGACTTCACCCGGGAGCAGCGCCTGGGCATCATGTACTGGTTCGCGGTCCTGGCGAACTTCGACGCGTCGGGACCGGCCGTGTTCGCCCGCGCCACCATCCAGGCCTTCGAAAAGCACGAAGAGGACCCGGTCAGGAAGTGCTTCTTCTCGATCACCCGTGACGAGATGAACCACGAGGAGTGCTGTCAGCGCACAATCGCCAAACTATGGCCAGGCGGCCCGCTCAACTGGACCCCTTCCGACGACCTCGAATCGGCCGCCCACAACAACATCGGCTGGCTTTACCACAACGGCGGCCGCTACTGGAACGGCTACAACTCGGCCGTCGGCAAATATTCGCTGCCGGTCCTGTTCACCAGTTTCATGATGGGGGAGATGGCCGCCTCGACGCTCTTCAGGGGCATGGCCTCCGGCACCCGGCATCCCGTCTTCGGCGAGATGTTCCAGCGAATCGGGCGCGACGAGTCCCGCCATCTCCAGATCTGCATGACGATCCTGGAGAACGAATGGCCCGGGCTCACCGACGACACCCGTACCCTCATCACCCGTCAGCTCAGAGCCGGCTTCGTCTTCCTCAGCATGATCCTCTGGGAGCCGCCGGAAGGCTTCTGGGAGCTCCCGCCGTACTTCCTGCCCAACCACCGCGTCCTCATGGACCACGCCAGGCAGGCGGGTCTCGGCGTCCTGTCGTACGAGGAACAGGCGGAGAACTGGCGCGTGGCCATGGCCAGGATCCGCGCGATCGTGGAGCGCTGGGGTATCGCCTTCCCCGCCATTCCGGAGCTGGACCTGGAAGGCGTGCCGGTGGACTTCATCGACCCGGAGGAGATCATCCCGGTCTTCTAACATGCAGACCATGTGGCCTCGCATGGACGGAATGAGAGTGATGGAGTTCGGCACGCCCGGCGAACTCCGTGCCTGGCTGACCGGGCTGGTGCTGTCAGGCGAGAAAACGGCCACGGCCGGGCTCCTGCCGCTCGATTACCACGCCGAGGGCGAGGAGGTGGAGCACGTCGGCGAGCGCCTGGCCGTCGCGGACAACGCGGGCGCGAAGGTGGCGGAAATAGAAATAACCAGGGTGGAGCTGACGCCGTTCGCGGAGGTCGCCTGGGAATTCGCCCAGGCGGAAGGCGAGGGCTACCGCTCGGTGGGGCACTGGCGCGAAACCCACCACCGCTACTGGGCCGGGCAGGGCTACGAGGTGGAGGACTCGACGACGGTGGTCTGCCTATGGTTCCGCGTGGCCGGCCAGGACGGCCGGATGGCCGGCTAGCGCAGTTCGGATGGTGCGTCAGGCCGTTCGGGTGGTCGGCTTGGGAAGTTCGGGCGGTGGGTCGGAAATTTGGCGGCCGGTCAGGACATTCTGGTGGCCCGGTCAGCAAGAGGGCCGGCGGTCCTCGGGCGAGATGTAGCTGCCGCGGTGCGGAATGGTGAAGACCCACCCCTGCTCACGGAGCAGCGCTATGGCCCGCCGTACGGTCTCACGCGCGGCGCCGTACTGGCGCACCAGCGTGACCTCACTCGGAAGCGGGCGTTGCGCAGGCAGCTCACCCGCCTGGATGCGCTTCCGGATCAGCTCGGCGATCTGCCGGTACAACGGAACCTGGTCGGCCTCTGCCGCACCGGGAGCGCTCACGAACGTGCCCCCGCCTTGGCGCGTGTGGACCAGCCCCTGATTGCGCAGCACGCGAATCGCCCTGCGCGCGGTCGTGCGCGCAACACGGAACTCCCGCTGGATCCCTGCCTCGCTGATCAGGACATCTCCCGGGGAGAGCCCCTCAATTATGCGTGCCTTGAGGACTTCGCTGATCTGAACATAGAGGTAGATGCCACCCGAGCGATCCAGCACCCCTCAAGGATATCCAAGCCAACGGTCAAAGGAAGAGCCATTAAGTGCCCTTATTCGCAGGCCACTTTTCGGGCTCATTCACATATGTTCCCCTATACGGGACGGTGAACACCCAGCCCTGCTCCCTCAGATGTGCTACGGCCTTCCGGACCGTGACCTTGGCGACTCCATGTCGCAGCATCAAAGTCTTCTCGCTCGAGATCGAGCGCCTCGGCCGGAACTCGCCGCGCCTGATTCTCGCAGCGATATCCCAGGCTATTTCCAGATAAAGGGCCCTCGTCTGCCTCATCCTTGGAACACCAATAGGCCCGACATATGTGCCTTCACCTTGAATGGTGTGGACGAGCTGACGCTTGCGCAACTCTCGAACCACATTGCGCGCGGTCGTTCTCGCGACGCCGAACTTCGCCTCCAAGGCCGCCTCGCTCGGCACTGCCTCGCCGGCCCGCAACCGCCCGCTGATGATCTGCTCTTGGATCGCGTCGGCAATCTGCACATAGATCGGGACGGGCCCGTCGCGGTCAAGCATGCTCATATCGTAGACGTCTGGATACAAGCAGTCGAGCAGAGTCAGGCTTGGGGCCACGAC
Source organism: Nonomuraea sp. NPDC049400 (assembly GCF_044466425.1). Lineage (NCBI taxonomy): Bacteria > Bacillati > Actinomycetota > Actinomycetes > Streptosporangiales > Streptosporangiaceae > Nonomuraea > Nonomuraea sp. NPDC049400. The sequence goes on along the minus strand of NZ_JBITMP010000005.1, from coordinate 395,795 downwards.
TCCTTCGGCGACACGTAGCTGCCTCGCTGAGCGACGGTGTAGATCCAGCCTTGCTCGCGTAGGAGCGCCATGGCCCGCCGTACCGTCTCCCGGGCCACGCCGTACTGCTCCACCAGTGCTGACTCGCCCGGTATAGGCCGTCGCGGCGAGAACTGTCCCGCCTTGATCTGCTCGGCGATGTCCGTCGCGATCTGCTGGTACATCGGGACTTTTCGCTGCTTGCGAGGGGCTTCGTCAGGTCCGCCGACAAAGGTCCCTTCGCCCTGAACGGTGTAGATGAGTCCTTCCTCGCGCAGCACGTGAACCGCCCGCCTGGCGGTGGTCCTGGCAACTCCGAACTCCTGCTGAATGTCCGCCTCGCTCGGGACGGGGTGTCCAGACGCGAGTCCGGAGACTCGCTCCCGAAGGATCTTGGCGATCTGGAGGTAGATGTGAGTGTCTCCGTCGTAGTCGAGCACGCCTGCAACTTAGACCAACAAGGGCAAGAACGCCCATATCGTTCTGTCTCTTTAGGCAGAGTGCTCTTTCTCGCTAGACGGGAGGAGACGACTAGACGTATTGTTCAGGCCATGACCAATCCTCTTGGGTTGCCCTGCTGCCACCTGGCACCCCACGTGCCGGACCCCCGCCCCGGTCACGTGACCATGCGCTGGATCCCCGCGCGCCCGCTCGCCGAGCGCGTACGAGTCCGGGATTACACGTGCGCCTGCTCGCCGACGTGCTACGAGCTGTGCCAGAGCGGCGGTGAGTACTTCATTCGCAGGACTCGCCGCATTGATGAAGAGGTGGTGATAGAGGAAACCCACCGGACCATTTACGCGAAAGCGCTGGTCGCCTGGACGAGATTGCTGGATGGGACGTCATGTTGATCACAATTTGCCGTCATTGCCGGATTTCGCCTCCTACAAGCAAACACGGCCGACGGCCCCGTTCGTCCCCCAGTGCCGGGCGCCAACGTTAGTTGTGTCTTTGCTGCCGCTCCCGTTCACTCGCCTCGGAGGTCTTGAGTACTTCAGCACCTCTAACAGAGCAGACTGGTCCAGGGCCATCGTGTGCTTCTCCTCTGCGTGTCGCTCGGCGGTTTCACACAGAGACTCACGCGATGGCCCCTGTCGTTGAAGGCGACGCGCGTTCAAGGTCGGATCTACACCACTCGACGGGACGTAACCACCTGTTGAGGGTGGGAGCGAGAGCACGCGCCGCTTCGCTCTTGCATCACCGCGGACCTGTGGAGGGTGAGAGTAGACGGGTGTCCGGTCCGCGCTTGGCCGCCGAGCGCGCGAACCGGACACCCCAGGTGATGGCACGCGAGCGTGCCATCGGGGGCGCACCTGCGTGACCCCGGGCGACGCGCCTGCCCATAGCCCGGTGAGGGGCGATGGGCTTCGCCCGGGATCGGTGCGTACGACGGGCATGATCTCGCGCCCTCCGGAGGCGCGGGGCCATGCCACGGCGAGCAATGGCCGGCTGACGTCCGTAACGGCCTACCCGCGGTTATTAGATTCTCATGGCCGTCACTTGGAAAACCGCTGTTCGGCGCTATACACGGGATGATTCCCTTTGGTATCAGGTGGGTCCATGCTCCCAAGTGGAATCGATTTATGTAGGGATTCGCCGCCAAGCAGCGTCCGTGATGATCAGGTGATCGAGCAGGCGCAGGCCGACTGTCTCGGCGGCCTGGACGAGATGGGCCGTGGCCTCCAGGTCGGCCGGGCTCGGGTCGAGTGAGCCGCCCGGATGGTTGTGGGCAAGGCCGAACATCGCACCGCCCGAGGTGAGCACTTCCGTGATCGCCTCCCGGATCGGCACTGGCGTGTGGTCGGACGCGCCTTCGGTCAGGATCGAGTGCTTCAGCACCCTGCCGCGGGTGTCGCACACCACCATGACGAGCCGCTCCTGCCTGCGGCCGCGCAGCAGCGGCGCGCAGTGGTTGGCGAGGTCGGACGTGCTGGTGATCCGCTCGCGCTCCGGCCATGCGTCCGCGCGACGTACGAGATGAAAGGCCGCGGCCACTCTGGCGGCCTTGGCGGGGCCCACCCCGGGCACGGCGAGTAACCGATGCGGGTCCGAACGGCGGAGGCCGTCGAGATCCCCGCAATGCTTGATCACCTGGCTGGCCAGGTCCAGCGCACTCGACCCGCGAAACCCCGAGCCGAGCAGCACGGCCAGCAGCTCACGGTCTGCCAGCGCGGCAGCGCCGCTGGCCATGAGCCGTTCGCGCGGCCGGTCGCTCTTGGACAGGTCTTTGACTCGCATCGGCAACCTCCGCACCCGTTGTATCAACGCGCACTGACAATCTCTGACCTGGGCGTTTGCGGCTTTTCCTTTCGTTGTCGTGCGTGCGGAATGTCGTGGAAGGTCGGCTTGGTGGGTCGTTGGCCTCGGCGATCACAGTGGTGTTGGGTGGACGTCAGCACGTGTGCTGCCCGACGCCGGCGCCTACCACGCCCGCACCGCCCGCATCCAGGCGGCCGAACGCCTGGGCTGCCCGTTCCTCGAGTTCCCCGGTAACCATCTGCGCTTCATCGCCGAGACCGCGGGCTTCGGCCACCCTGGACGACCTCACACCGTGACCCTGACCGGCAACGGCTTCCGCCCGCGTGCTCGGGTCTGATGAGACCGACGCTGGATGCAGGCAGAAACCGCCGCTCCCGCTGTGCAGGTGGACGACGCCGCGCACAGCGGGGTTTCGATCACAGAGTCACTTGCTGAAATCTGCGGCGTGGGTGGTGGCCCACTGGTCGAAGGTGCGGGGCGGCCGGCCGGTGATCTGTTCCACGGTGGGGTGGACGGTGGTCTCGTCGATGGTGTGGTCGCGGTAGAAGCTGAAGAACGCCTTCACGTACTCGATCGGCATGGTGGCGCTCATCTGCGTCCTGGCCTCCTCGTCCGCCAGCGCCTGGAAGCGCAGGTCCCGGCCGAGCGCCTGGCCGAGGATGCGTACCCGGTCGGCGGGCAGGAGCGCCTCAGGCCCGCTGAGTGAGTAGGCGCGGCCCTCGTGTCCTGGCTCCAGCAGTGCCTGGGCGGCCACGGCTGCGATGTCGGCCGGGTCGATGCTGGCGATCGGCACGTCGCCGAAGGCGTCACTCACGACATCGCTCGCCCGCAACTGGGGCAGCCAGCGCAGCGCGTTGGACATGAAGGCGGCCGGCCGGAGGAACGTCCAGGCCAGGCCGGACGCGCGCACCGCCGTCTCCGAGCGGATCATGTACTGCGAGACGACGTTGTGAGTGTCGGTGGCCACGGCGGCCTGGCTGGACAGCAGCACCACCCGCTCGACCCCGGCGCTCGCGAACGCGGCGGCCAGCCCGGGCATGTCGCGGTAGCCGGGCAGCAGGAACACTCCGCGCACGCCGTCGAGGGCGGCGGCGAGGGAGTCAGGCCGGTCGAGGTCGCCGACTGCCTGCTCGACCGGCAGGTCGGCGGGTTCGCGGACCAGCGCGCGCACGGGCTCTCCGGTGCGGGCGAGCGCGTGGACGACCGCGCCGCCGACGTTGCCGGTGGCTCCGGTGACGAGGATCATCGCAGCGTCCTTCCGAAGTGCGCGGCCACGGTGTCGGCCGACACCGTCACCTGTGGTTCCTGGTCGTAGAAGTCGAACTGGGTGCCCTGGGTCCAGAAGATGTCCTTGGGGCCGGCCAGTCCCGCGTGGAAACGGCGCGCGCCGTCGGGGATGGCGGCGTCCTCGCTGTGCACGATGACGGTCGGCTGGGTGATCTGCGGGGCCAGGGCGATGGAGTCGTAGGTGAGCCAGTCCGGCCAGGCCATCACGGCGAAGCGGTTGGGCCAGGCGGGGATGCCGCCGCGTGCGGGGTTGAGGTAGAAGTCGATGTCGTACGGCATGGCCGCGCGCTGATCGGTGGCGCTGACCACCGGCACGTAGTCGACTTCGCCGGTCTCGTCGTACCGTGACCGCGCCTCGCGCCCGATCTTGATCTTCTCGGCCACGGCCTCCGCGCCGCCGTAGGCGTCCTCGCAGATGGCGGCGTCGTGCAGCCATGGCGCCACCAGCGCCAGGGACTTCACCACGGGGTCGTGGGCGGCGTTGTCGGCCATGTACATCGCGGCCGCGCAGATGCCCAGAGCGCCCAGCCGGTCGGGGTCGACGGCCCGGTGGGTGGCCAGGAAGCCGACCGCGTTGTGGATGTCGCGGACCTTGCGTGCCGGGTTCTCCACGTCGCGCGGCTCGCCGCCCGACTCGCCGAAGCCGGTGAAGTCGAAGGACAGCGCCGCGTAGCCGTGCTCGGCCAGGCGCTGGGCGTAGCGGTCGGCCATCAGTTCCTTGACGCTGGTCCAGGTGCCGGCGACCACTACGCCAGGGGCCCGCTCCACCCCCTCGGGCAGGTACAGGTTGCCGGCGAGGGTGACGCCGTCGCTGTCGAAGGTGACCTTGTTCATGCGTACTCCAGGGTGGCTTTGGTGATCAATCCGTCGGTGATGTCGAAGTGGTAGTTGGCGCGGAAGCCGCCCGCGCCGCCGGGCTGGAAGCGAACCAGCATGGTGACCCCGCCCTGCCGTGGTGTGTGGTCGAGCAGCGTGTAGACGCCGCCGATGACCTCGGCCGCGGCCCACTGCCGGATGGCGTCCCGCCCGCGGATCTCGCGGCCGACGTCGACGACCAGGCCGTCGGGGGCGAAGGCGGCGGCGAGAGCGGCGGCGTCCTTGGCCGCCACCGCGTCCAGGTAGCGCTGCGCCGCCGTGTCCAGTGGCCCCCGCGAGGCGGCCGGCGAGGGCAGGGGCTGGACGGCGTCAGTGGCGACGGCGCGCAGGTGGTCGCTGCTGAGCACGGCCACCACCCCGCCGATGACCAGGACGGCGGCTGCCACTCCGACGATGGTGGGTGTTCTCATTGGGTGCCGTCGCTCCAGACCGTGGTCATCACGACGCCGGTGATGCGCCAGCCGTCACCGGTGCGGATCAGGTCGAAGCGGTAGGTGCCGCCGAGCGTCCACAGGGAGTCGTCGCTCTTGCGATGGGTGGCCTGGAAGGAGGCGGTGCAGACCGCGGTGTCGCCGTCGCAGGTGACCAGGTGGTTGCCGAGCAGGTGCTGGGTGGCCGCGTAGGCGCCGAGCGCGCCCTGCCAGCCGTCGATGATCTGGGTGGGGGTCAGGGTGACAGGCTCGCCGCCGTTGAGGCTCGTGTAGTCCAGGGTCACCGTGCCGGCGAACACCTCGGCCAGCTTGCTCCACTCGCGCTGGTCGGCGTGCCAGGCCATGCGGGTGCAGGTGTCGATGACGTCGAATCGATCCATGCGGCCCAGCATGTCCGCACCGGACGCGGGCGTGGGAGACGGAGAAGTTGCACGCCGGGCTGCAGAAACCTGCAGGAGACCTCACAACCAGCCGCGCTCCTTGGCCAGGAGCGCCGCCTGGAAGCGGGTGGCGGCGCCGAGGCGGGCCATCAGGTCGGCGATGTGGGCGCGGAACTTGCGGACCGAGATGTTGAGCGCGCGGGCTGCGGCCTCGTCGGTGTCGTGGTGGGTCAGTGCGTGCAGGACCTGCTGCTCGATCGGGGACAGGGGCAGATCATCCAGGTCTCGGGCGCGGGTCCACATGCCGTCGAAGAAGTCGGCGAGCATGGCCACCAGGCCGGGCTGGCGGATCTGCAGCGCACCGGCCGTCGGGCTGGCGGGGTCGGCCTGGACGAAGACGACCTGCCGGTTGACGACGGCCAGGTGGCGGATCGGCTCGGTGGTGACCCGGTGCAGGTCGCCCAGTACGTGCTGGTTGCGGGCGTGGGGCTCTTGGTCGGGGTCTTGCAGGGCGTGAGCGGAGAAAAGGGTACGGCTGCGCAATCCACGGGCCAGCAGCCGGATGAACGGCGTGTTGTCGTACTCGGTGGTGCTGTCGCGCGCGCGGATCTTCAGGTTGGCGAACTCTTCTGGATGGTCGGCCAGGAGAGCGCGGATGCGACGGGTGACGGTTGACCCGTCCGGCAGGTGCTCGACCAACTGGACGGGCCGGCCGCTGCGGTGTTCCTCGGTCAGTTCGGTGAGCACGTCCCAGGCCAGGCTGAGCTCGGACAGGTGACGCTGGGTCTGTTCGATGCGCCGCCGTACCAGCAGGTCGATCGCGACGGTGGGGGCGGCGGCGTTCAGCGTCTCGTCCACCAGGCCCAGGGCTCGCAATTCCGCGAGGGTCGGCAGCAGGGCGGGGTCGAGGGGCGCGCGCGGGTTGCGCAGCAGGTGGCGGTAGAGGCGTTCCTGCTCGGCAGCCAGCCCCAGGCTTGCCAGGCTTGTCATCGCTTCCTCTCTGTACTAGGTACACTGTATCTCGTACGGCATTGAGAGCCTGAAGGGTGTGTGATGCAGAATCTCCCGACGGTCGTCGCCCGGATGTGGGGACGGGAGCCCGTGTCGCGCCGCGGCCCTCGCCGCGGTCTGACCCTCCAGCGGATCGCCGACGCCGCGATCACGATCGCGGACGCGGAAGGTCTGGCCGGCGTGCGGATGAGCAGCGTGGCCGCCGGTCTCGGCGTCTCCACGATGGCGCTGTACGGCTACGTCACCAGCAAGGACGACCTGCTCACCGCGATGGTGGACGCGGCGGCACCGGAACCGCCGGAGCCGGGCGACCTCTCCTGGCGCGCGTACCTGTCCGCCTGGACCCGTGCCAACCGCGACTTCCTGGCGAGCCGCCCGTGGCTGCTGGAGGTCGCGCCGCTCACCCCGCCCGTCGGCCCGCGCACCTTGCGCTGGCTGGATCGGTCGCTGACCGTGCTGACCGGCGCCGGGCTGGCGGCGGCGGAGGCCGTCAACATCACCACCACCCTGTCCGCCTACGCCGTCAGTGCCGCCACCCTCGTCACCGCCATGAGTGGGACGGTCGACGAGGCGGGACCCGAGGGACTGGCCGGCTACACCGCGATGCTCACCCAGCTGGTCGACCCGAACGGCTACCCGGGGCTGGCGGCGGCGCTCGAGTCCGGCGCGTTCGGCGTGGCGCCGGAGTGGGTGGAGGACGCCGACTTCACCTTCGGCCTCACCCTGCTCCTCGACGGCATCGAGGCACTCGTCGCTCGACGGAAGGAAGCATGATCGAGATCAGGGGTGCCGGTGACCTGGGCGAGAGCTGCCGCAGGGCGATCACCAAGATCTGCCTCCACGGCTCCGGGCCGACCGCCCGCGTGCCGCTGGTGGCCGGATTCGGATATCGGCCGCCAACAAGATCGCCGATGACGACCCTCGGCTCAGCCGGCGGGCCATCCTTACGCGGAGGCGGCACGTCCGCGCGGACGCTTACGGGACTTGGGCTTGCCGGTGTGGTCCGTGCGTTCCAGCCACCATTCCGCGATCAGCAGGTTGACGACCCAGCTGAGCCATACGCCTGCGGAACCGATCGCCTCGATCATCGCCTGCTGGTCGCCACCGTAGGCGCTGTCGAGCCGCGGAAGCTGGACGGCGAGCAGCACCCCGGCCCACAGCCGGCTGGCCACGATGGACGTGGTCAGCGCGAAGCTGCGGATCATCCACCTGCGGTGCTCGGGGAACCGGCGCTGCCGAGCCATCCGCCACCCCGCGAGCCCGGTGATCAGCCACACCACGCCCAGCATGGTGTTCCCAGTGTTCCCTCCGAAACCCGTGTGGCCGAACGGGGCGACCCCGAGAACGGCGATGCCGGCGGGGAACACACCGAGGAAGAAGTACGCCCGCCCCATCCAGCGGTGCGCCCTGGGGTGAGAGCGGCGGAACCACGGCCACACCTGGAAGCACCCTGTCAGGAGGGCCACCGTGCCGAAGATGATGTGCGCCACGAGCAGGGGGTAGAAAAATGGCGGTGAATCGGACAGCTCAACCCGTGATTGCGCCGGGTCGAAGGTGAGGTACGGCGGCACCGAGTACACCGCGAACGCGAGCATCACAATGAACAGTGGAATGATCCAGCCGAGCTGGCGTCGACGCCGTGACCGCGGCGCCGGGTGCGGCGTCCCCGTCCCGTCCTCGCCGGGCACCGGACCCGATCCCATCAACGTCGTGGCCACAACAGGCCTCCTCACAGAAGTCGCGGCAGGCTCGCACCGCCCGCCCGTTGCGGCCAGCCTCGCGGGGGACACGAATCCGGAGCCAGAGTCGAACCGACTGCAGTCACCCGGGACACCTCCGGCGGAGACGCGGAACCCGCCCGCGATGCACGGCCGGCACCGGGAACGAGAGACCATCGCCCGGCTGCTCGCTGACGCGCGAGGCGGACGCAGCGGGGCGCTGGTCCTGCGCGGCGAAGCGGGTATCGGCAAGAGTGCGCTGCTGCGCCATGCCGCCAAGAGCGCGGAGACCTCCGAGCCCATGCATGTGCTCGCGTGCGCCGGCGTCGAGTCCGAGGTCGAACACGCGTTCAGCGGGCTGCTCGGACTGTTGCGGCCGGTGCTCCATCACCTTGGCGCGCTGCCCGGCGCGCAGGCCGAGGCGCTGCGCGGCGCGCTGGGCCTCACTGACTCCGCGGCCCCGGACTTCTCGGTCCCGGACTTCCTGGTCTCGGCGGCGGTGCTCACGCTGCTCGCGGCGGTGGCGGCGGACCGCGCTCTGTTGGTCATCGTCGACGACGTGCAGTGGCTGGACCACGCCTCCGCGGCCGCCCTGCTGTTCGCCGCTCGCCGGCTGGCAGGCGAGCCTCTCGCGATGCTGCTCGCCGTACGTGAACCCGAGCAGCTGCCGGTCAACACGGCCGGACTGACCGAACTCGTGCTGCACGGGCTGCCCCCGGAAGATGCCGCGCTGCTGCTCGAGGAGCACGGCTGGACGCTGCCTGTCCGCCAGCGCGACGCCCTCTTCACGGCCACCGGCGGCAATCCGCTCGCCCTGATCGAACTGGCCCGGCTCGACGAACCCGATCGCGCCATGCCCGACCTCGCCATGACGGGAACCCTGCCCGTGAGCACCAGAGTGCGCGCGGCGTTCCTGCGCCAGGTTGACGCGCTGTCGGCGGACGGTCGTGCGGCACTGCTGGTGGCCGCCGCCGAGGAGACCGGGGACGCCGGCACCGTTCTCGGGGCCGTCGCCCGGCTGGGCCTGCCGGCCGACGCTTTCGGCCCGGCCGAGCGGGCGGGACTGGTGCAACTCAACGGGATCAAGATACGCTTCCGGCACCCGCTGATCCGCTCCGCCGTTTACGCGGACGCGCCTTTCGACCACCGCCGCGCCGCGCATCTGGCCATCGCCGCCCACCTGACCGCGACCGGACGGGACGACCAGGCGATCTGGCACCGCGCCGTGGCCACGACCGCACCGGACGAGAAGATCGCCGCCGCGCTGGAGCGCAGCGCCGACGCCGCCCGGCGGCGCGGCGGCGCGGCGGCGGCGATCTCCGTCCTGCGGCATGCCGCGCGGCTCAGCGAGTCGCCCGCCGACCGCCGCCAGAGGACGGTGACCGCCGCCTTCGTGGCACTGGACGCGGGCCGGCCAGGCCTGGCCAGGACGCTCGTCGATCAAGTCATGGCCGAGCCCGTGCCCGCCGTGACCCTGGCCCAGCTCAACGGGATCATCGAGTTGTACGGCGGGGACCCCGCGATCGCCTACTCACACCTGATGCGGTGCGCCGAGCTCATGGCGTCCACCGAGCCCGAGGAGGCCGCCTGGACCCTCCTGCTCGCGGCCGGAGCGGCGTTGCACGCCGGCGACATGGAAGCGTCGCTGCTGGCGACCCGGCGCATCACCGATCTCGACTGCTCACCGGCGACGCTCCGCGCCGCCGAAGGCATCCTCGGCGGCTTCGAGGGCGTCATCACCGGGGCCGAGCTGTGGGAACTGCCAGGCACCATGCCTCGGGGCCGAGGCGGGGGTGATGAGCGGCAGTGGATGTGGGCGACCGTGATCGGCTGGATGGGGCCGGACGGCCACCAGGCCCTCCGGCTCGTCGAAGCCACTGGCCGCCGGGTCCGCACCGAGGGCTCTGCCGCGCTGCTGACCGAGGTGCTGTTCTATCATGCCGACATCGAGTTCCGGCTCGGGCGCTGGGCAGAGGGGACCGCGCATGCCGAGGAAGGTCTCCGCTTCAGCTACGAGACCGGCCAGCGGGGCTGGACGGCCAACTTCCTCGCCCAGTCGGCGCGGTTCGCCGCCGTGCGCGGCGAGGCCGCGGCCTGCCGCAGGTATGCCCGGCAGGCACTGGAGATCGCCTTCCCGCTGCGCGAGCGCGTCGCCGCTGCGACGGCGACCGGCGCGCTGGGGCTGCTGGCACTGGGGGAAGGGGCGTCGGCGGAGGCGCTCGCAGAGTTGATGCGCCTGTTCGAACGGGGTTCACCTCAATCCAATGACTTCGTCGCTCTCGCGATGCTCCCCGACCTGGTCGAGGCCGCCGTGCACGCCGGGGACCCGGAGCCGGCCCGGCGGATCGTCGAGGCCGTGGAATCTCAGAGTGCCGGTGTCCGCGGACCGGTGGCCCTGAGCAGGATGCATCTCTCCCACGCGATGCTCTCGGACGACGCCCACGCCGAGTGGCACTACCGGAGCGCGCTGGCGAGCAGTGGCCTCGATCAGCGCCTCTTCGACCGAGCCCGGATCGAACTCCTGTACGGCGAGTGGCTGCACCGCAACCACCGCAGGACCGAGGCCCGGACGACGCTCAGGGCTGCGAGCGAGACCTTCGAGGCGCTCGGGGCGGAGCCTTGGGCACGGCGTGCCCTCGCCCGGTTCCGTGCGGCCGGTGGCGCCCGGCCCCGCGCGGGCCGGGCGGTCGCCGCCCTGCTCAGCCCGCAGGAACTGGAAGTGTCCAGGCTCGCCGCGAAAGGGCTGAGCAACCGCGAGATCGGTGACCGGATGCACCTCAGCCCGCGGACGGTGGGCTCGCACCTGTACCGGGCGTTCCCCAAACTCGGGATCTCCACGCGCGCCGAACTCCGCGACCTCGACCTCGATTGACGAAGGCATGCCCACTCGTACGGGATCTGTGAACGCTCGATGGGCGACCACTCCCAGCGGAGAAGGCGTCGACCACCTCGTGCCGCGCACCCGCAGCGGCGCGTCCATCGCCGCCGCGACGGCCCCGGCTCTTCACGGTGTAGGGGGTATCGCCGCCGATGTCGAAGCGGAGCCGAATCCCCCAGGCCAGGCAGTGTGAGCCGGCAATCCCCGCCTTAAGACAGGGGAGCAGTCAACTGGATCGGTCAGCCCGCGCGAGTGACCTGGCTGGATGTGCGGCAACGACCATGACGATGACGGAGGTCAGGGCGATGCCTGCGCCGACGTAGAGCGGCGCGGCATAGCCGAGGCCCGCGGTGATGGCCAGGCCCCCGAGCCAGGCCCCAAGGGCGTTGCCGATGTTGGACGCGGACACGTTGGCGCTGGCGGCCAGCGCCGCCCCATGGGCGAAGTCGGTGACGCGAGTGATCATGCCCGGCACGCTGGCAAACCCGAACAGCCCCATCAGAAACACCAGTATCACCGACGCGGTGGCGTTGCCGGCCAGCAGGCCGAACAAGGCGAGGGTGATGGTGAGTCCGAGCAGGGCGAAGACCAGGGCGCGGTCACGGTCACGGTCGGCCGCTCGCCCGCCGATCAGGTTCCCGACGACCAGACCGACGCCGTACACCATCAGCAACCAGGCGACATCCGCTGAGGAGAAGCCGCTGACCTCGGTGAAGGTGTAGGCGATGTAGCTGAACGCACCGAACATCCCGCCATAGCCGAGCGCGGTGGCCGTCAGAGTCAGCCAGACCTGCCAAGACCGGAACGCACGGAACTGCTCACGCAAGCCGCTGGGCGGTACCGGATCGGAACGGCCCGTCACTGTCGGCGGCCGCGTCTCTCCCGCCCAGCCGGGGACGAGAGCGACGATTCCCACCAGCGCGAGCACGCCGATTCCGGTGACTGCCCAGAAGGCCGCCCTCCAGCCCCAGTGTTCACCGACCAGCGCGCCGAACGGCACGCCCAGCACGTTGGCAACCGTCAGCCCGGCGAACATGATCGCCACCGCGCGGGACTTCTTCTCCGGCGCGACGAGGCTGCGAGCGACCAGCGAGCCGATGCCGAAGAACGAACCGTGACACAACGCCGCGACGATCCGCCCGAGCAGCATCACCGGATAGTTCGGTGCGAGAGCGGACAACAGGTTGCCGATGACGAACAACGCCACCAGGCCGACCAGGATCCCCTTACGGGGCAGCCGCGCCGTCGCCGCGGTCAGCGCGATCGCGCCGATCGCGACGCTCAACGCGTACCCGGAGATCAGCCAGCCCGCTGCCGCCTCGGACACCGCTAAACTCGACGCCACCTGCGGCAGCAGCCCGGCGATCAAAAACTCGGTCAGACCGATGCCGAAACCGCCGAGTGCCAGCGCGACAAGTCCACTCGGCATCCGTCGCTCTCCAATCGAGTCACGGGGTACGGCACTTCCCGCCGCGGCGTGTGGTCGCCCGGATACCGCACCGCACGCGGTGTGGCCCGATGCCGGACCGCGCGGAACCGAGGCCCCACTATGCCACCAAGAGTGCGAGGAGTTCGTACGGGTGTGCGCCGCCTTGTGCTGCCGGCGCGCACCACGTTTCCCGTGCGACCCCGGTGCAGCGGCCCCTGGTGGCGGGCTCCCTCTCAGCGTCGGCCGGCCCACGCCCTGCGGAACTATCGGCCCCAGCCGGAAAGCCGTAAGACGAGCGGCCCCGACATCACCCACTCAGGTTCAGCAGCGGGAGCCTGGCCTCGGGCCCGCACACCAGGTAGAGGCTTCTGGAAGAGACCGTGTCCGGCGTGACCCCGAGGGTTGTTCAGAGCTGTCCACTGCTGTGACGCTTGGACAGCAGGTCTGGGCTTCCTGGGCGATGTCGGCCGGCTGTACGGGTGCCGCGGCCGACTACATCACCGCCGAACTGCCGCTCTGAGCGAAGCCTCCACCGCCCCTTGATCTCGTCACGACCGGTGCCCGGCCGAGCGTCAGTGTCATCGCCCTGCGGGCGCTGCAGCATGTCGTACGTGTGCAGCCGGGCGAAGACCTGTTCGTCGTCGGGGTCAGCGGCGGGGCCGAGCGGTGGTCACGGCAGCCTGGAATCGTTCGGCGGCAGGCCGCAATGGCCAGCCTTCACCCACGACACAGCGGGGCCAGGCACAGACGCCCGAGTTCGGTCAGCGGCGCGTCACGGTGGGGCCGAGGGCCTTTCTGGTTGGCGTGCAGATATCACAATCCACACCGAACCGAAGGCCCTCACCCATTCACAAGATCATCGAGCTTGTCTCGCCCATACCAACAGCTAGACGGGCATGCTGTACGTGACTCTGAAACGGTCACCCGGGATGACGATGTCGCTCGTTTCGACGGGGCGGTCGCCGGCCCAGTGGGTGCGTTCGACGTGCAGCACGTGGACGCCGGCCGCCAGATCAAGGGCATCACTCTCCGCCGGGCGGGGAACGCGGGTGTGCACGCTCTCGACGACCTCGGTGACCTTTACGCCGTGTGCGTACATCCTCGCCACCAGGCTCCGCCGCTCCTCCTCCGAATGGGGGGCGAACTCCAGTGGCTCGTACGAGGTGGCGAGCTGCAGCGGTCTGCCCTCGCCACGAAAGATGAAGTGCGTCTTGGTCAGCGTGGTCGACTCGCTGAGGCGCAGGCGCCTGGCGATGTCGGGTCCTGCTTCCGTCGGCTCGCTATGCCAGTCCCACGTCACGCGTCTGCCCTGAGACTGCAGATCGGCCGCGAACGGGGCAGGATGATCGAGAAAGCGCCATCGGTAGAGCGATGTCAGGTCGGGGCGTTCTCTGACGTAATGACCCGAGCCCACGCGGCCGATGATGAGGCCTTCGCCCGCGAGCACGCGTAGCGCGTGCCGGGCTGCGGTCTCGCCGACCTGGTACTTACGAGTCAGCTGCGCCCGCGATGGGATCGGCGCGCCGGGGGGAAGGGCGCCGTCGGTGATCTGCCGCCGAATGTCTTCGACGACACGCAGGTAGACCGGATCTGAGGTGGCCACTAGTCCATCCCTGGGGGTTCGTGTGAGGCGTTGCCCCATGTTGCCGTATTCGGCAGGTAACCGACCGTCATCGATGGGCGTTGGAGCCCCAACTTTGCGATGGCGGAAAATTATCGGCGAAACCCTGTAACACCGGTGTAAGGGGTGCCGATTCTCCGATAGAGGTCGTCGATGTGTGTACCCCCGAGCACATATCGGCGACCTCTTCCAATGTGGGCGGTTTGGGGCTGCGGTGGTACGCGCGCTGCCTGTGTGGCCTGGTCGGATGGCGGTTCTTGATCGGGTACGGCGAGCCCTGCGAAGCAATCGCCCGGCCTCGACACCTCTGGCTCGCCGAGATGCCGCCGCCCGCCCGGGCCCGCTGTCGGGCCGCGCCCCTCGTCTGCTCTCTGTCCCACTCGCGGGCGGTGGCGCGTGGCGCGTCGCGCCCGCTGACCGCTCGCGCTCGCTGTCGGTCCTCGCTCCTTGTCCGGCCGGGCCCGCTATCCTCTCTGGCCCGCTGCCCGTTCTGGCCGGCTGCCCGTTCTGGCCCGCTGGTGCGTTGTCCGCTTGGGCTCGCTGTCGGGTCGGGCTGCCATTGCCCGACTACCCGACCCGAGTCTGGTCGGCAGAGGGCCGCGCGCCAGTGGTCCCCCGATACGGCCGCAGAGTGGCCGTACTCCGGAGAGCCACTTTCTCCTAAGTTGTGGCATCGACCACACATCGGGACAGCTACCTGAGTCGCCGAGCCACACCACACCCCACCGGTGCTCATTCAGGCGCAACGAGCAAGAGGAAACTTCATTGATCGACATCGGCAAGCTCCTTCCCTCCGACCGAGACGCTTGGGAGGGCTTGTTCCGCGCGTACATCGACTTCTACCAGCGAGTCGAGCCGGACGAGATGTACCACCGCGCATGGCAGGAGTTCCTAGCGGGCACTCGCGTCCACGCCTTCGGCGCGAAGCTGGACGGCAAACTCGTTGGCATCACCCACTTCTTCGCCCACGCGAACACCTCGGCTCCCGACACCGACGTGTGCTACCTCCAGGACCTGTTCACCGCTCCCGAGGCCCGAGGTAGAGGCGTGGCCCGCGCATTGATCGAGGCCGTGACCGACTGGGCCCGTGAACGCGGCTGCTCCCGCGTGTACTGGAACACGCACGAGTCCAACACCACGGCACGCAGCTTGTACGACAAAGTGGCCGAGAATCGAGGCTTCATCCGATACCAGATCGAACTGCCGCAGTAGGAACTTCTCGCCAACGTCCGCGGGATATGCGGCATCTCGTGTGCGTTGGCAGGTCCGCCCTTCGAAGTCCCGCCGAGCGCAGTGGCTACGGCGCCCACATAGGTGTGGCCGGCAGCCGCAGCGGCTTCGATGCCCGCGTCCGGCGTCCACGGCGGCGAGGTGGGATGCGCCGGTTGTGATGCTTTGCACAGTGTCTGCGACGGCAGGCGGAGGGGGCGACCAGACAAAATGCCCACGTCGGCCTGACAGGTGCAGCACAGTGGAGGGCTGCTTCCGATGCTCGCCGGGGTTCCGGCGGTGGAAGCTGGGCGTTGGCGTCCGCTGTGGCTGGCCGGGTGCTGCGGGACGAGCGGCTCTTTTGGCCGGGAATCCGTTGGGTATGGGCTTGATCTGTACGAAACCCTCCGCGGCGTCGGTAGGTTTGTGGGTGAGAGGGGTGCCGTCTTGAGGGAAGTCTCCGAGACGCCCGTGAAATGGGGCAAAAGGTGCCTCCAGGCAGGCAAAGCGGGGTGGCGGCGTCCAAGGAATTTCTGAATCCAGGTAGCGTTCGCACTATGGCATCGCCAACTGGAACCACAGACGCGCCCTTCGGCCGCATGCTGACCGCGATGGTCACGCCGTTCACCCCCGACGGCGGGGTCGATTATGTGGCTGTGCGACGTCTTGCCACCTATCTGGTGGACGAGCAGCACAACGACGGCTTGATCGTCAATGGGACGACTGGTGAGTCGCCTACCACCACGGATGAGGAGAAGCAGCGTATCGTCAGCACCGTCCTCGATACGGTCGGCGATCGGGCGACCGTGGTGGCAGGGGCGGGCACCAACGACACCCGCCACAGTGTCGAGCTCGCCAAGCAGGCGGCACGTGCCGGCGCGCACGGCCTGCTGGTGGTGACGCCTTATTACAACAAGCCTCCGCAAGAGGGGCTGTACCAGCACTTCACCGCTGTTGCCGATGCGACCGGCCTTCCGGTGATGCTGTACGACATTCCGGGGCGCAGTGGCTTGCCGATCAAGACTGAGACTCTGATCCGGCTGGCGCAGCACGAACGCATCGTGGCCGTAAAGGACGCGAAGGGCGATCTGTTCGCCGCCAGCCAGGTGATGGGTGCGACCGATCTCGCCTTCTACTCCGGCGACGACCTGCTCAATCTCGCCTGGCTCTCCCTCGGTGCAGCCGGGTTCGTCAGCGTCGTCGGACACGTGGTAGGCGCCGAGCTGGCGCGCATGATCCATCTGCACAAGAACGGCGACGTCGCCCAGGCCCTGGCCGTTCACAGCCAGGTGGCCCCCGTGGTAGACGGGATCATGCTGCGCGCGGGTGGCGCGATCATGGCGAAGGCGGCGCTGAGCATGGTGGGCGTCCCGGCAGGGCCGGTACGGCTGCCGCTCGTGGACGCGACAGAGAAGCAAATCGCCGAGCTGCGTGCTTGCCTGGTAGCCGGCGGGGTGAAGTTGACAGACGCATAGGAACGGGGAGGAACCGGGAGTTTTGAGAACACGATCTGACCATGGGGGCCAGGCATGAGTCATCCGCATCCTGAGCTTGGCCCCCCGCCGGCGCTGCCCGAGGGCGGCTTGCGCATCGTCGCGCTCGGCGGGTTGGGGGAGATCGGCAGGAACATGGCCGTCTTCGAATACGACGGTCGCCTGCTGGTGGTCGACTGCGGGGTGTTGTTCCCCGAGCCCGATCAGCCAGGCGTCGACCTCATCCTGCCCGACTTCGAATACATCAGGGACCGGCTCGACGACGTCGAAGCCGTGGTGTTGACGCACGCGCACGAAGACCACATCGGGGCGGTGCCGTACCTGCTGCGCGAGCGGCGCGATATCCCGCTCATCGGGTCCAAGCTCACGCTTGCGCTGATTGAGGCCAAGCTCACCGAGCACAGGATCCAGCCAACCAAAATCGAGGTCGTCGAGGGCGAACGGCACACCTTCGGGCCGTTCGACTGCGAGTTCCTCGCGGTCAACCACTCGATTCCCGACGCGCTGGCCGTCGCCATCAGGACGCCTGCGGGCATAGTCCTGCACACCGGCGACTTCCGCATGGACCAGCTGCCGAGCGACGGCCGTCTCACCGACCTGGGCGGCTTCGCCAGGCTCGGCACCGAGGGTGTCGACCTGCTCATGTCCGACTCGACCAACGCCGAGGTGCCAGGATTCGTCACCAGCGAGCGCGAGATCGGGCCGGTCATCGATGAAGTGATCCGCACCTCCGAGCAGCGGGTCATCGTCGCGAGCTTCGCCTCGCACGTACACCGCATCCAGCAGGTGATGGACGCTGCCGCCAAGCACGGTCGCAAGGTCGCGCTGGTCGGCCGTTCGATGGTGCGCAACATGGGCGTGGCCCGCGACCTGGGGTATCTCAAGGTGCCGCCAGAGCTGATCGTCGACTCGCGCGACATCGAGGCGTGGCCACCGGAGGACGTGGTGCTGATCTGCACCGGCTCCCAGGGCGAGCCCATGGCGGCGCTGTCCAGGATGGCCAACCGCGATCACCCGATCCGCATCGCCGAAGGCGACACCGTGCTCCTGGCCTCGTCGCTGGTGCCAGGGAACGAGACTGCGGTCAACAAGGTGATCAACGGGCTGACCAGGTGGGGCGCCCGCGTCGTACACAAGGGCAACGCCAAGGTGCACGTCTCCGGCCACGCTGCCGCCGGCGAGCTCCTGTACGTGCTGAACCTGACCCGCCCGTCGAACTTCATGCCCGTACACGGCGAATGGCGCCACCTGCGCGCACACGCCAAGCTGGCCGCTCTCACCGGCGTGCCCGAGGACCACATCGTGATCGCCGAGGACGGGGTCGTGGTGGACCTGGTCGACGGCCGGGCGAAGATCGTCGGTGCGGTTCACGCCGGGTACGTCTACGTCGACGGCTCGTCCGTCGGCGAGATCACCGACACCTCGTTGAAGGACCGCAGGATCCTCGGCGACGAGGGGTTCATCTCCGTGGTCGTCGTGGTCGACTCCAACACGGGCAAGCTGACCGCGGGCCCCGAGATCCATGCGCGTGGTTCCGGCATTGATCCCCTCCAGTTCGAGGAGTTCATCCCGCAGATCGAGCGTGCCCTCGAGGAGAAGGCCGCGGAGGGGGTGGTTGACATGCAGGAGATCCGCCGGGTGGTCCGCCGCACGGTGGGGCGCTGGGTCAGCGACACCTACCGTCGCCGACCCATGATCATCCCCGTGGTGCTCGAGGTCTGAGTCTCCGGGTGGTACGGCAGGACGACGTCTCGCCTGCCGTACCCCTGGGGGGCGCAGCCGTGCGCCGCCCACCCGACCGGCCAGCTGTTTCTCCGGTCGGGTGCCGGCGGGGTGAGCGATTTGGTGTTCTCGACCTGTGCGCGGGTGTTGGCCAGTGGCTCACTTGTTGTCCTCGGCCTTGTGAGTGGGGGCTGGCATGGGGGCAGTTGGTGTCGTCGGCCTGTTGGGCGGGCGTCAATGGGTCGGGGTGACATGGATCTCTCAGGCGTCCCTTCGGCGTACCAGCCAGCCTGCGGCCGCCAGGGGAAGTGCCGCGTAGGCGATGAGGACCACGATGGCCACTGCGGGCGGCAAGAGGTAGCCAAATACCGACGTGGTGATGATGTCGCCGGTGATTTCGCGGGGAAGTGCGCCAATCATCAGCGAGCCGAGACGATCACTCCATGGCTCCGGGATGTTGCCGATGATCATGGGGATCACGTACACGAGACCGACCATGATGGCGGTCGCTGCGGCGGTGGAGCGCAAGAGCGCCCCCAGACCCAGGCCGAGTAGTGCGAACGTGGGCACGGTGAAGCTGAGGGTGGTCAGGAGCGGCAGCTTGTCCAGGAAGGCACTGGAGTACGCGCCGGAGAAGCGATCTCCGAGAATCCATCGGGTGACGAAGTAGGTGCCGAAAACCGTCACCGAGCCGACGAACAGGCCCAATGTGCCCACGACCGTGGATTTGGCGGCCAGTATGGGCCACCGGCGGGGGACGATGGCCAAGCTCGTCCTGATCAAGCCGGTCACGTATTCGGAGGTGATGGCGAGCGTGCCCAGAATGCCCATGCACAGCTGAGGCACGATCACGACCACTTCCTCCAGGTCCGCGATCCGGGCGCTTGGCCGTTTGGCAGCTGGAGCGCTGTCGTACATGTGAGCGGCCATTACGGCGAGTGCGAGCCCCAGGAGGACCGCGCCGAGGCTGAGGCCGAGGATCAGATATGTCGAGCGGACAGAGCGGACCTTAAGCCATTCCGAGGAGAGAACGCTCATGGTCGCGTCCGTTCGGAGCAGAGATCGCGAATGTGGGTACTCGTTGCGGGGATGGGGATGTTCATGCGGATGTCCGTTCGTGTAGCGGAACGATGCTCGAGGTTCCGCCCGTTCCCATGGGCTGGGCTGCGCTGGCGTTGGCGCGCCGCCGGGGCCGCGCATTCGTTCCTTCGATGAGGGATGGGGACCCTCGCGTGGATGTCCGTTCCAGTGACGCCAGGGTCACGCCGGGGTCAGTGACGCCGGGGCCACTGATGCCGGGGTCAGTGATGCCGAGGTCAGTGACGCCGGGGCCACTGATGCCGGGGTCAGCGACGCTAGGGCCACAGGTGCCGGGTCAGCGGTGCCAGGGTCAGCAGTGCTGGGTCAGCGGCGCCGGGTTCTGTGGCGTTAGGGTCTGTGGCGCCGTCGAATTTCGGCCATCGGTGGCAGGCGGCGAGGCTTGTGAGCGCTCATGCGTCTCTTCGGCTGAGCTGATAGTGGCCGATGGCGAGGGCGATGAGCGGGTAAGCGCCGAGTATGGCGACTGCGGCCCAGGGAGGCAGGAAGCCGTCACCCAGGCGCGAGGAGAGGCGCTGCCCCGCCATTTGGGGGACGAGGTTCGGCAGAAGTAGCGTGGCCACGCGGGTGTTCCAGGGCGGAGGCAGGTAATTGACCACGCCCGGGAGTACGAACAGCAGCGCCACGACCGAGACGATCGCTCCTGCCGTTGAGCGGAGGGCGGTGCCGAGGCCGAGACCCACCAGTGCCAGTGCGGTCACCGAAAGGCCGGAGGCGAGCAGCGTCACGAGGTCGTCGGTGAACGAAGTGTCGTTGAAGCCCAGCTCGTGACCGTTTGCTATCAGGCGGCTCGTCGAATAGGTGACCAGAAGGATCGTGTTGGCGGCTATGAACGTGGTCAGGCCGACGATCCCGGCCTTCGCCAAGAGTAATGTGCCCCGTTTCGGGATGGCGGTCAGGCTGGTGCGGATCGACCCCGTGGCGTACTCCGAAGTGATCGTGAGCACGCCGAGCACCGCCAGGCTGATCTGGATGAGCGGGAGGAAGCCCTGCTCAGGGGCCGCAGCACGTAGTGACCCCCGCTCGTCGGCCAGGCCGCTCACATAGAAGGTCCACGCCACACCGAGAAGCACCGTCAGGGTCGCCGTTCCCAGCGTGTGATAGGTGGAGGTTACAGACCGTAGCTTCAGCCATTCGGAGGAGATGACTGCCTTCATCGGACGGCTCCGTACTGCACGCTGTCAGCGGTCATGGCCATGTAGGCGTCTTCGAGTGAGGGGTAGCGCGCGGTCAGCTCTCTGACGGTGGCTTCGGCGATCAGCTTGCCGCGGCCGACGATGACGATGCGCTCGGCCGTGAGGGCCATCTCGCTCATCAGGTGGCTGGAGAGCAGGACCGTCCGGCCTTCTGCGGCCAGCGAACGCATGAGGTCGCGGATCCAGCGAACGCCGTCGGGGTCCAGGCCGTTCACCGGCTCGTCGAACATCAGCACGCCTGGATCGCCGAGCAGCGCCGAGGCGATGCCCAGCCGCTGTTTCATGCCGAGCGAGAACCCGCCCACCCGCTTGCGCGCCACCCCTGCCAGCCCGACTTGCTCGAGCACCTCCGCCACCCGCATGGGGCCGATGTCGTTGGTGCGGGCCAGGGAGAGCAGGTGGTTGTAGGCGCTGCGGCCGCCGTGGACGGCGCTTGCGTCGAGGAGCGCGCCCACCTCGTGCATCGGCTTGCTGAGCGAGGTGTAGCGGCGGCCGTTGACCAGCGCTTGGCCCGAGGTCGGGGCATCGAGGCCGAGGATCAGGCGCATGGTGGTGGATTTGCCGGCGCCGTTGGGGCCGAGGAAGCCGGTCACGTGGCCCGGCTCGACCTTGAACGACAGATCGTCCACGGCGAGCGTGTCGCCGTAGCGCTTCGTGAGGTGCTGGAGCTCGATCATGGCGTAAAGGATGCTGGACGGCGGGGTGCCGGCGCGTCGGACCACGGTTCGAATCTCAAGGTCAGACCCTGGGTTGACGTGCGGGTGCCGCTGAAGCGGCTACGGTTCGACGCGTGGACGACACGCATCCCTTCTTCGCCCGGCGGCTGAGCCGTCGTCAGCTCGTCATGCTCGATCTGGCGGCGGGGATGTGCTTCGCGTTCATATCATTCACGGCGTCGGTGAACGCCACCGCTCTGCCGCCCTGGATGAGGATCGCCATCCCTCTCGGGCTGGGGCTGCCACTGGCCCTGCGAAGGCTGTGGCCCCTGCCCGTCTTCTGCTTCACGCTGGTGCTCGGTGTCCTTGCCGCACTGGTCGACGCTGTGGCGTTCGCCTACCTCGCGCCCGCGTACGCGCTCTATATCGTCGCCTTCTCGAACAGGCGCGGCGTCGCGGTCCCGACCTCGGCCATCGGAGCGTTGAGTCTGGTCACGGTCTTCGCCCTCGCTGTAGCAGGGGTGCCGAGGGGCAGCGCGCCGGGATGGATGGTACATCTCGACGTTCCGCTCTTGGGCATCGCGGCGCTGGGCGGCGCATGGACAGTAGGCCGAGCGGTGCACGAGCGGAGGCTCTACGCGGCCCGTGACGCCGAGCGGCTGGCGGCGCAGGCGGTAGCGGAGGAGCGGTTACGGATCGCTCGCGAATTGCACGACGTGGTGACGCACAGCGTCGGCTTGATCGCGGTGAAAGCCGGGGTGGCCAATCACGTGCTGGCGACCAGGCCAGACGAGGCGCATGACGCGCTGCGCGTGATCGAGACAGCGAGCAGGAGCACGCTGGTCGAAATGCGCCATCTGCTCGGTGTGCTGAGGTCCACGTCCGAGCCCGACCTCGTACCCGCACCCGGTCTGGCGGGGATCGACGGGTTGGTTGAGCAGGCTCGGCTGGCGGGCGTCGAGGTCGACCTCGAAGTGCGGATCGAGGCCGGCGGAGAAGGCCGAGAGAGGGACGTCGGGGAGCGAGGACGGCTGCCTGAAGGTGTGGAGTTGTCGGTTTATCGCATCGTGCAGGAAGCGCTCACCAACGTGGCCAAACATGCCGCGCCTGCCCGTTGCCGGGTCTCCGTGGTCGCTGATGGCAAGAATGTACGGATCGAGGTGGTGGATGACGGGCCTGGAAGGCGTACGTTGCCGTCCGTGGGCACCGGGAACGGCCTGATTGGGATGCGCGAGCGGGCAGCGATGTACGGCGGGGTGTTCGAAGCCGGGAGGCTTCCTGGGCGAGGGTTTCGGGTGTTCGTCCGGCTGCCTTATGAGGAGGTCTCGTGATCCGAGTGGTTATTGCCGACGATCAGGCGCTGCTCAGGGGGAGCTTCAGAGTGCTGGTCGACTCGGAGCCTGATCTGACTGTGGTGGGGGAGGCGGCCACCGGTGCGGAGGCCGTTTCGGTGGCATTGGAGGAGCGGGCGGATGTGGTGCTTATGGACGTAAGGATGCCGGAAATGGATGGGATTGAGGCTACGCGGAGGATTAAGGATGTTTCGCGGGTTCTTGTTGTGACAATGTTTGATCTTGATGCTTATGTTTATGATGCGCTTCGGGCTGGGGCTAGCGGGTTCTTGTTGAAGGATACGCCGCCGGCGGATTTGCTTGCCGCTATTCGGGTGGTGGCGGGTGGGGAGGCATTGCTGGCTCCTACGGTTACGCGCAGGCTGATTGAGGAGTTTACGCGCACGCCTGTCCTGCCTCGGGTGAAGGGTTTGGAGGGCGTTACGGAGCGGGAGCGAGAGGTGTTGATGCTGATCGCGCGAGGGTTGTCCAATGGGCAGATCGCAGAGCATCTGCAGGTGAGCTTGGCTACAGTGAAGACTCATATCACGCGGTTGTTGGCCAAGTTGGAGGCTCGGGATCGGGCGCAGCTTGTTATTGCGGCTTATGAGAGTGGATTGGTTTCTGCTGCAGGCTGATTAATGCGGAATTGCCGACACCTGCAGTTTAATGGTGTCGGTGTCGGTGTTATCTGAGTTCTGGCGTGGGGCTGGAATTAGGTTTGGGTGTCTAATTTTGTTGAATGGATTTCCGGATTGTCGGGACCGTTGGCAGGTGGTAGCTGTTGATGTGATTTTGCCGCTGTGGTGCTGTGTTTGTGGGTTGCTGAATTGCCATTAGCCGAGCTGTTCAGCTTGTCATTGCTAGCCACTCGAGGTGTGCGCTGCCGAAGGGTTCCTTCCTGTGGCCTACCGCGTCCATCAGCCAATGGGCGGTGGCTTCCGCTTTGGTGATCAGTTCGGGTGTGTAGCCAAGGAGGGCTTGATGTTCGGCGAACTCGTCTTCGTCGTCGAGGATGAGGCGTCCGTCCCGCATTCTGATGACGTCGAGGTCGAGATCCAGCATCGTCACCTCGCCATCTCTCCACTCCGGGACGGTGGTGACGTCGACATAGATTTCGCTTCGGTGTGGTGGTGAGTTGAAGGAAGCTGTCCACCAGGCGTCGCGGGGGAAGAGCATGATCGCGGTGGCCTCCCATGTGATGGGTGGGCCGTCGCCCTTGCGGGCGACTGTTCCGCCGGGCACGTCCACCCAAACTCCGTGCTCGTCCTCACCCAGCAGCCGGCCGGGGTGGTTCCAGTGCAATGCTCCGCCGTACTTTCGGTACACGATTCGCACATCGGTCACATGTGGAAACTTATCCGTGCTTGAGAGCTCTCACGCGAAGCGGGGGCGATGGCGGCTTGGCCGACGGCAGGGTGCTCAGGTCGGCCGCCGGGGCCCGCCGCCGCATCTGTTCTGGTCACCATGGCCGCCACCTGGCCGATGCCGGAGGTGCCGGGCTGTGGCCGCCCACTTGGTGGATGCCGGAGGTGCCTGGGTGTGGCCGCCCACCTGGTGGATGCCGGAGGTGCTGGGCTGTGGCACGCCACCTGGCCGATGCACAGGTGCCGGGCTGTGGCTTCCCACCTGGCCGATGCGGGAGGTGCCGGGCTGTGGTTGGGCCCGGCACCGGGTGGCGCTGGCGTATTGCGTTGGGTTAGGTGTGGTGGCGGAGGGCCTCGGAGAGGGCTGACAGGCGTTGGGGGGAGGCAAGGCCCGCGTGGTACAGGTGGAACTCGGTTGCCCCTGCCTTGGCGTACGTGCTGAGTTGGTCGGCCAGGACCGTGGCGTCGGCGGGGCGAGGCGGCAGGGCGAGGACGTAGGCGCCTATTCGCTGGCCGGCGGTGGACAGGTTCTTGAGCTGGGCGAGGCGGGTGGCGTCTGTGGCAGGGTCGCCCCAGCAGTTGGCCACCAGGACGTCCGCTTCCGGTTCGCCTGAAGGGAGTGCGGCGAAGGCGCCTGCCGCCCAGGGGTCCGGGTTGGCGTGCAGGGTGATGGGGACGTTTGGGGCGGTTCTTCTGGCCACCGCGATCAGGCGTCGGCGTAGGGAGGCGGACAGTTCCACGCGGATGGCTCGCACTTCGTCGGTCAGCTCGCCGAGGGCCTGATCGATGGTGAGGAGGTGGGTGCCCGGCGTGCCGCCTGCCGTGTTTTCGGCCCAAGTGCCGGGCGTGCCGCTTGCCGTGCTGCCGGCCCAAGTACCGGCCGTGCCGCTGGCCGTGGTGTGCGCTGCTGCGCCGGCAGTGGTGTCCGCTGTGGTGCCGGCAGTGGCGTCTGCTGCTGTGCCGGTCGCGGTGTCTGCGGTGGTGCCGGCCGTGGTGTGGGGGTGCGTGGTGCTGGTGTGTGAAGTGGATGTTGTGGTTTGGCCCGAGGGCAGGGCGCGGTCTATGGCGGCGCGGACTCTGTCTCTGGTGGTCGGCGGGTAGCGGTCGGCGCAGGACGAGCAGAAGCACAGTGAGAGCAGGTCGGCGTCGGCGGGCGTCCAGTCCGCGCCGGAGGTCTTCTCGTGCACGCTCTGGTGGCCGAAGCCCATCGGGCCGCAGGCTTCCAGGATGAGGCCGTCCGGCTCGCCTACCGCGAGGATCTCCTGGACCAGGCGCTCGCAGTAGGCGAGCACGTCCTCGTGAGCCGGGCAGAGCGCGTACGGGTACGGGTCGCCGAAGGCGTTGCGTACGACCAGGTCAGGGTTGGCCGTGCCCAGGTGGGAGTTGTGGGTGAGGACGGTCCAGGCGTGCACCTGGAGGCCTACCGCCTTCAGTGCGTCCCTGGCCTGGAGGTAGGCGTCCTCCGCGGTCCAGGTGGGGGCCGCGGGGACCAGGCGGGACCAGGACGACGGGCGGATCGGGAGGTAGAAGGCCGGGTAGGGAACGTCCAGCACACGATGGGACGGGTGATAGGGCGTGGCGGCTCTCGTGGAGTGGTAGCTCGCTGCCAGCGCCACCGCGTCCACGCCCAGCCCGGCCAGGCGGTCCGGGGCCGAAGGGTCGCCGACGATGTCCCAGGGGTAGACATAGGCCACGTTCACCAGCGCGGTCTCCTCGCGGAAAAGGTGGGCTCGAAACGTTGCATGTAGCTCGTGTCGTCGCGGGCGGAGATCCCGCACTTCTCGTACTGCTCGTTCATGACGGCCAGCGCGTCGCGGTCGAGTTCGACGCCGAGGCCGGGGCCGGTGGGCACGGGGACGGCGCCGTGCTCGAAGCGCAGGGCGCCGGGCGCGACCACGTCCTGACCGTCCTGCCAGGGAGTGTGCGTGTCGCAGGCGAACGTGAGGTTCGGGGTGGCGGCGGCGAGATGGGTCATGGCGGCCAGGCTGATCCCGAGGTGGGAGTTGGAGTGCATGGACAGCGCCAGGCCGAACGTGTCGCACAGGGTGGCGACGTGGGCGGAACGTACGAGTCCGCCCCAGTAGTGGTGGTCCAGGAGGAGCACGCCGATCGCGCGGGATGCGATGGCGGGAGGGAGGTGTTCGTGGGTGACCACGCACATGTTCGTGGCGAGGGGCATGGGGACGGCGGCGGCCACCTCCGCCATGCCGGAAATATCGGGAGTGGGGTCCTCCAGGTACTGGAGGGTTCCTTCGAGTTCCTGGCCCACGCGGATCGAGGTCTCGACCGTCCATGCGGCGTTCGGGTCCAGGCGGAGCGGCACTCCGGGGAACGCCTCGTGGAGGGCACGGATCGCGGCTATTTCCCGGTCCGGGGGGAGGACGCCGCCTTTGAGCTTGATGGACTGGAAGCCGTATTCCTTGATGAGGAGGGCCGCTTGCTCGACAATGCCCGCTTCGTCCAGGGCCGCGCCGAACCGGTCGGGCTCCTCGCCGGGGTGACCCGCCCACTTGTAGAAGAGGTAGGCGCTGTACGGCACCGCGTCCCTGACGCGACCGCCCAGGAGGTCCGATACCGGCACTCCGGCCGCCTTGCCGCGAATGTCGAGGCAAGCCACCTCAAAGGGGGAGAAGACCCTGTCGATACTCTTCTCCTTGGTGGCGGCGCCGGTCAATCCGTGCAGGTCGCCCACCGTCTCGCCGATTATCGCGCTGATCCGGGCGTACATCGTGTTCGTGGCGTGCACGTCGAGACCGATCAGGGCCTGCGCGCACTCGCGTACCTTGCCCAGATGATCGAGGTCTCCGTAGGTCTCGCCCAACCCGGTCAGACCCTCGTCCGTGACGACCTCGACAATGGTGCGGAGGGCCCACGGCTCGTGGACTCCGGCGGCGTTCAGGAGGGGCGGATCCCGGAAGGCGACAGGAGTGACGTGGATCTGCCTGATGATCATTTAGCTCGCCGTCCAGATATGTGAACAATAGCCAGATTTGTGGACAAGTTGCCGCAACTGTAAGAATCAGGCTGAAGAAGTGTCAAGCTCGGAAGGGCCTTTCGATGATCTACGGACACGACCCCAGGACCGGCGAGACCGTTGGCGCCGCGCTGCCCGAAACCGACAGTGCCGGGGTCGACACGATCGTTTCCGCTGCGGCCGCCGCAGGCGCGGCCTGGCGGGCGGCCCCGGCCGCTGAGCGGGCGCTCGCGCTCGAGGCCGTGGCCGACGCGCTCGCCGCGCACGTGGACGAGCTGTGGCAGCTCGCCGACCAGGAGACCGCGCTCGGCGAGGTGCGGCTGCGCGGCGAGGTCGCGCGTACGGCGGGGCAGTTCCGGCTCTTCGCCCAGGTCCTCAGGGACGGCGGTTATGTCGAGGCCATCATCGATCACGCAGACGCCTCGCTCACGCCGCCCCGGCCCGACGTACGACGGATGAAGCACCCGCTGCCGGGCGTGGTCGCCGTCTTCGCGGCCAGCAACTTCCCGTTCGCGTTCTCGGTGGCCGGTGGCGACACGGCGTCCGCGCTGGCGGCGGGGTGTCCGGTGGTGGTCAAGGCGCATCCCGGGCATCCGAACACCTCCGAGCGGGTGGCGGAGGTCGTCCGTGCGGCGCTGCCCAACCCCGACCTGCTGGGTCTGGTGCAGGGCATGCAGGCCGGTGCCGACCTGGTGCAGCACCCCGGGGTGGTCGCGGCCGGGTTCACCGGGTCCGTGGCCGGGGGCAAGGCGATCCAGCGGCTGATCGACGAGCGCGAGGTGCCGATCCCGTTCTACGGTGAGCTGGGCAGCGTCAACCCCGTCGTCGTGCTGCCGTCCGCGCCGGCCAAGGAGGTGGCCGCGGGCTTCGCCGGGTCGCTGACGCTGGGAGTCGGGCAGTTCTGCACGAACCCGGGGCTCATGTTCGTGCCCGAGAGCGACGAGCTGAGGGATGCTCTCGTCGATGCGGTCGAGGGCACCAGCGGCGGCCCCATGCTGGCCGAGCGGATCAGGGACGGCTACCTCGGTGGCGTCGAGCGGCTGGGCGAGCTGCGGCTGCTGGCTGAGGGCAAGCCGGGCGAGGGCAGCTATGCGGTCACGCCCAAGGTGTTCACCGCCGATCTCGACACGTTCGAGGAGAAGCTGCCGCGTATCGCCGAGGAGTGCTTCGGGCCGGCGTCGATCGTGGTGACGTATCGGGAAATTTCCGACCTGGGGCCCGTGCTTGAGCGGCTGGAGGGGTCGCTGACCGCGACCGTCCACGGCGCCGATCCGGGTGAGGCCGGCGAGGTCGTCGAGGTGCTGGGGAGGAAGGCCGGCCGGCTCATCTGGAACGGGTGGCCGACCGGGGTGGCTGTGTGCTGGGCGATGCAGCACGGTGGTCCTTGGCCTGCCGCGACCACGACGTCCACGTCCGTCGGTGCCACGGCGATCGAGCGGTGGCTGGCGCCTACGGCGTACCAGGACTGGCCGGAGGCGCTGCTGCCCGACGAGCTGAAGGACGGCAACCCGCTGTCCATTCCGCGGCGGGTTGACGGTCGTCTGGAGGCGTGACCGGGTCCGCCCTGGGTGCCGTTCGGCTTCCCGGGGCGGAACCCTGGGCGCCGTTCGGCTTCCCAGGGCGGAACCGATGATGGTCTTGAGTGCCGAGAAGTGAGGGTCAGGCGCCGGCGATCTCCAGGCCCGTTGTGATGATCCGTTCCAGGGACTCCAGGTGCTCGGGCGCAGGGTCCACCAGCGGCGCCCGCACACCGCCCACCTCCAACCCCCGCAACCGCACCCCCGCCTTCACCAGCGAGACCGCGTACCCGGGCACCAGGTCCCGCAGGTCCACCAGCGGCAGGTAGAACCCGGTCAGCAGCCGTTGGGTCAGCACCTCGTCCCCGCTCGTGACCGCCTTGTAGAAGGCGAGCGCGATCTCGGGCGCGAATGCGAACACGGCGCTCGAGTACAGGCTCACCCCGAGCCCTCGGTAGGCGGGGACGGTCAGCTCGGCGGTGGGCAGGCCGTTGAAGAACGTGAAGTCCTTCCCGGCCGATCGCCGCACTGTGAGGATGATCCGCTGCAGCAGGTCGAAGTCCCCCAGCCCGTCCTTGAAGCCGACGACGTTGGGCAGCTCGGCCAGCTCGGCGACGGCAGCGGGGGAGAAGCGGGCGGTGCCGCGTTGGTAGATGACGACCGGCAGGTCGACGGTCGCGGCCACCTCGCGTACGTACCGCACCAAGCCGGTGGGAGGGCCGCTGACCAGGTAGGGAGGCATCAGCAACAGCCCGTCGGCGCCCTGTGCGGCGGCGGCGCGCGCGATGGCCTTGGCCGCCGGCAGCGGGCCGCCCGCGCCGGCGAAGACGGGGACGCGGCCCGCGGTGGCCGCGACGGCAATGGACACCACGCGGGTGTATTCGCCGGGATCGAGGGCGTTGAACTCACCGGTGCCGCACGCGGTGAACACTCCTCCCGCCCCCGCCGCGACCCCGTCGGCGACGTGCCGGGCCAGAGCGGGTTCGGCGAGGTCGCCATCGGCGTCGAAGGGAGTCACCGGAAAGAAGAGAACACCATCCAGCCGCATCGACAGTCCTTTCTAGCGGATGCCCTCCCTGCGGAGAGTGGCAGCCAGCTTGCGGGTGTGTTTGATCACTGCCTCGGTGATCTGCTCGACCTCGGCGGACCCGAGGCCCGCGGGCATCGCGCAGCTGATCGCGTCCGTGGCCGGAATGCGGTAGTCGACCGCCACGGCCACGCAGGCCAGACCAGGCGTGCCCTGCTCGCGTTCGTACGCCCAGCCCCGGGTGCGGACCTGGTCGAGCTCGCCGGTCAGCTTGTTGAGGTCGGTGATCGAGTGCTCGGTCAGCCCCTCCAGCGGGTCGGGCAGCAGCGCCACCACCTCGTCGTCCGTGAGCTGGGCGAGCAGCACCTGCCCGAGCGCCGTGACGTGGGCGGGCAGCCGCCGGCCCACCCTCGGGATCACGTGGTCCGCCTCGCGCGACTCGCGGGTGGCCAGGTAGAGCACGTGTGCGCCGTCCCGGCGGGCGAAATGGGCGGTCTGCCCGATCTCTGCCCGCAGGTCCTCAAGGGTCTCCTGCGCGAACGGCAGCGCGGGATCCTTGTCGAGGTACGCGGTGCCGGTCAGCAGGGCGTGCGGCCCGATGCCGAACGCCGACCTCGCCGAGTCGGTCTCCACCCAGTTGAGCTCGACCAGCGTCCGCATCAGGGCGTGCAGGCTGCTCCGCGGGAACCCGGTGCGCTGCTGGAGCTCTGACAGCGTCAGGCTGTTGTGCGACTCGGCCAGGGCCTCCAGGATGCGTACCGTTCGCTCCGCGGACTTGACCAGCTGAGGCTCCATACTCATCCCATCTCGACTGCGGCTTTCAACATCCAGAATATGGGATGGCGTCCAGATACATGGACACCTAACCCTTGATGGCGCCGCTTGTCAGGCCCCGCATGAACTGCCGCTGGAAGGCCAGGAACGCGATGATCGACGGCAACAGCGCCAGCAGCGAGGCCGCCAGCAGGACGCCGATCCCCACCTCCTCGTCGGAGCGGAGCGAACGAAGCGCGATGGGCAGCGTCCACATGCTTGACTCCGGCGCGACGATCAGGGGCAGCAGGTACTGGTCCCAGATCATGGTGAAGCCGAAGACCCCGATCACACCGAGCGCGGGACGGCACAGCGGCACGATGATGGTGGCGAAGATGCGCAGCTCGCCCGCGCCGTCGATGCGCGCGGCCTCCTCCAGCTCGACCGGCACTTCCTTCATGAACTCGGTCATGACCAGGATGGAGAAGCCCCAGGCGCCGACCGGCAGGATCATGCCCGCGTACGTGCCGATGAGGTTGACGTGCAGCAGTGGCATGTCGGACAGGACGAGCGAGAGGGGGATCGCGATGATCTCCTCCGGCAGCATCATCGTGGTGAGCATGAGCAGCAGTACGACCGTCATCCCGCGGAACTTCTTGCGTGCCAGCGAGTACGCGGCGAAGACGCTGACGAGCATCTGCAGCAGCAGGCCGAAGCCCACGACGATGAAGGAGTTCAGCAGGTAGAGGTAGACGTTCTTCTCCTTGGCCTGGACGAAGTTCTCCAGGGTGAAGTCGTCCGGCCACAGGGAGAAGGAGGTGGGGTCCAGAGTCTTGCTGAACGCGCTCACCAGCAGCCCGACCAGCGGCCCGGTGAAAACCACCACCATGAAGCCATAAATCAGGACTTTTCCGGCGACGGCCACGGGGCCCTTGCGCGACTCCAACCCCAGAGCGCTGTCGAACCTCATTTCGCCTGCCTCCTGCGCAGCATCTGCGCGATCAGGGTGAGCGCCAGCGTGGCGAGGAACAGCACGATCCCGCCCGCCGAGGCCACGCCCAGATCGTTCTTCTGGAATCCGAGCTTGTAGATCAGGGTCATCAGCACCTCCGACGACCCG
This sequence comes from Nonomuraea sp. NPDC049400, assembly GCF_044466425.1. Classification (NCBI taxonomy): domain Bacteria; kingdom Bacillati; phylum Actinomycetota; class Actinomycetes; order Streptosporangiales; family Streptosporangiaceae; genus Nonomuraea; species Nonomuraea sp. NPDC049400. The sequence continues at coordinate 364,424 of NZ_JBITMP010000005.1, read as the reverse complement.
TTCGGACCGCCGTTCGTCAGGACGTACACCTCGACGAAGACCCGCAGCCCGCGGATGGCGGCCAGCGTGAACAGGATCCAGAACACCGGACGCAGGGCGGGCAGCGTGATGTGCCGCAGCCGGTGCCAGGTGGAGGCGCCGTCCACCGCCGCCGCCTCGTAGAGCGTGCGGTCGACGCCGACCAGCCCCGCCAGGAAGATCATCATGTCGTACGGGGTGCCGCGCCAGATGCTCATCAGCATGATCGACCAGAGCGAGGAGTGCTCGCTGGCCAGCCAGGGCTGGGGATCGATGCCGGCCCAGCCGATGATCGTGTTGAGCATCCCGTTGTCGGCCGGGTGGAACATGATCCGCCACACCTCGGCCACGGCCGCCATCGTGGTGACGACCGGCAGGAACGCCGCGGTGCGGACGAACCACAGATACCGGGCGGGCCCCTCGATGAGCAGCGCGAACCCCAGGCCCAGCACGAGCGAGCCGAGCGTGGTGCCCAGCGCCAGCACGATGCTGTGCCAGATGGCCGCGGCGAACTCGGAGTCGCTGATGATCGTCTTGTAGTTCTCCAGGCCGAGCCACTCGTCACCGAGGAACGTCTGGACCTTGAAGAAGCTCTTCCACAGGCCCACGAACATCGGGATGAACTTGAAGTACAGGAACAGCAGCAGGGCGGGCGCCAGAAACAGCCAGGCGACCAGCGACCCCCGCCACCGCACCCGCTTGGTGCGGCGATGAGGGGTCGCCGTGCGGTCGGGCGCCGGGGTGAGTGTGGAGGTCATGACGCTTTCTGGCTCTGGAGTTCCTGTGTGAGCTTGGTGTTCAGCTGGTCCATCGCCGTCTTGACGTTCGCGGAGCAGTCGGCCCAGACCGCGTTGATGGAGTCGGCGGAGTCCTGGCGGACCGGCGCCCAGTTCGGGACCGGCGGGGCGTAGACGGCGTTGGCGTAGGACTCCTGGAACACCTTCCAGCGCGGGTCCTGCCGCTCGGCGGCCATGTCGACCTGGGTGTTGACGGGCAGGCGGACGATGGCGCCGTTGGCGTCCTTGTTCATGCCGATCTTCTGGCCGTCAGGGGAGATCGCGAACTCGGCGAACTTCTTCTGCGCGTCCTGCTGGTCGGAGCCGGCCATCAGGTAGACGTTCTCGCCCTCGCCGAGCGTGCCGGGGCCGCCGGACGGGCCCTTGGGCACGGGCAGGACCTCGATCTTGTCGGTGCCGATGCTCTTGACGAACCGGGCGAGCACGTACGGGCCGACCAGGTAGATGCCGCCCTGGCCCTTCTCGAACACCTCGTGCGTGACGGTCGTGTCGTTGCTGACCGCGCCGGGGTTGACGGTCTTGGTCTTGCAGAACTGGTCCTGGAGGTACTGGACGGCCTCGACCGTCTTCGGGTCGTTGACCGTGGCCTGGAAGCGGCCGCCGCCGGCGCTCTTGATGAAGTCGCCGCCGTTGGCGTAGATGAGGGAGGAGGCGTACCAGGAGGCGTAGCCGCGCTTGGTGCCCGCGGGGATGACGAAGCCCGCCGTGTCCTTCTGGCCGTTGCCGTCGGGGTCCTTCTCGGTGAACGCCTGGGCCAGCTTGGTCAGGTCCTCCCAGGTCTTGGGCGGCTCCATGCCGACCTTCTCGCGCCAGTCCTTACGTACGATCAGGGCGAAGGCCTGGGCGGAGAACGGGGCGGCGTAATACTTGCCGTCGGCGCCCGCGGCGGCCTGCCAGGCGCGGTCGGACAGTTTGTCGCCTCCGGCCAGCGCGGCCTTGTCGACCTCGCGCAGCCAGCCCTGCGAGTGCATGTTGCCGAGCTGGGCGGTGTCGTTGATGACGATGTCGGGAAGCTTCTTCTGGGCGGCCTGCTGGTTCAGCTTGGTCTCGAAGTCGTCGAACAGCGCGACGACTTTCGTTTTCACCCCGCTGGCCTTGGTGAATGCGTCGGCGAGTTTCACCGCCGTCTTGGCGGAGTCGGAGTCGGGCGCCTGCCTGATCCAGATCTCCAGCGCGTTGTCTGAACTTGATCCCCCGGAACCGCAGCCTGTCAGCGTTACGGCCAGGGTCGCCGTGACCGCGACCCCCAGCAGATGGCGTGACATCAGACCGCCTCCCGTTCACATACGTGGACTTGAGTCGTGGACTTGAACTCGTGCCTGTGAACGTAACTATCTGCATGGTTCACGGTCAATATTCAAGTATGTGAATTTCGGTCAGAATCGTGTACACCATGGAGACATGCGCATTCTCATGACCGGAGCCGCTGGAAAAGTCGGCACGCTGCTCCGCCCACGGCTCGCCCGCGAGGGCCGCACGCTGCGGCTTTCCGACATCCACCCGGTCGAGCCCGGCCCCAGTGAGGAGTGGGTGACGGCCGACCTCGCCGACCCTGCCCAGATGGCGGAGGCGTTGAAGGGCGTGGACGCGGTGATCCACCTCGGCGGCGAGAGCCGGGAGGCTCCCTGGGCCGACATAGTGCAGGCCAACATCAATGGGATGCAAGTGCTGATGGAGGCTGCCCGCCAGGAGGGCGTCCGGCATCTGGTGCTCATGGGCAGCCACCACGCGGCCGGCTTCCACACCCGCCCCGCCGACGGCTCCGACTTGCCCGACTACGCCTTTCCCCGGCCCGACACCTTTTATGGAGTGAGCAAGGTCGTCATGGAGGCGCTCGGGAGCCTGTACCACGACCGGTTCGGCATGAACGTCACCGTGGTCCGCCTGGGCACCTGCAACGAGGCCTCCGGTGACACGCGTGGGCTGGCCACCTGGATCTCGCCTGACGACCTGACCCGCCTGATCGAGGCGGCGCTGACCGCGCCCGGCTACCACGTGGTGTGGGGCGTCTCGGACAACGCGCGGCGGTGGTGGTCGCTGGAGGAGGCCAAGGCCATCGGGTACGTCTCCCGCGACTCCTCCGAACCCCAGGCCGCAGCGCTGATCGCCGAGCAGGGGGAGCCGGACCTTTCCGAGGAGCTCCACAATCGCGCCGGAGGCGTGTTCACCCTGAACGAGCTGGGCGAGCGCTGGTAGCGCCGCACCGCCCCTTGGAGGGGGAACGGGCGGGCGGTGCTTCAACCTGGCCGCTGAAGCAACCGGTTGCAGAAACCTTGACGGCCGTAGGTGTAAAGGTCAAGGTTTAGTCTGGCAACCGTTTGCAAGGGAGGACGGCGATGGCGGCGACAATCAAGGACGTGGCGCGTGCCTGCGGCGTGCACGTGTCCACCGTGTCCCGCACCTTCTCCGCGCCGCATCTGGTCAATCCTGCCACCAGGAGCCGCGTGCTGGCCGCCGCCGACGACCTCGGCTACCGTCCCAACCGCGCGGCCAGGGCACTCACCACCGGCCGCACGTTCAACATGGGCCTGATCGTGGCGGACATCTCCAACCCGTTCTTCCCGCCGCTCATCAAGGCGGCCCAGGCGCAGGCCAGGGGCCGCGACTACCACGTGTTCGTGGCCGACACCGACGAGGATCCGCGGGTGGAGGAGGAGCTGATCAGGACGTTCACCAAGCAGGTGGACGGCGTCCTGCTGTGCAGCCCCCGCCTGTCGAACAAGATGATCGAGCGCCTGGCGGAGGACGTACCGTTCGTGGTGATCAACCGGCGGATCAAGGGCATGCCCGCCGTGCTGATGAACGTCGCACAGGGCGCCAAGCTCGCGCTGGAGCACCTGGCCGGGCTCGGCCACCGCAGGATCGCGCTCGTGTCGGGCCCGATCGGCTCGTGGACCAGCAACGAGATGCAGGGCGCCGCCGCCGAGACCCCGGGGCTCGACCTCGTCTTCTTCGGACCCAACCAGCCCACGGAGTCGGGCGGCCTGGCCGTGGCCGCGGACGTGGCGGCCTGCGGGGCGACCGCGGTGCTCGCGTACAACGATCTCGTGGCGCTCGGCCTCATCGAGGGGCTGGCGGCGATGGAAATAGGGGTACCAGAGAAGATAAGCGTGATCGGGTTCGACGACATCCTCCCGGGGCGGCTCAACCGGCCCAAGCTGACCACTGTGGCCATGCCGGCCGTGGCCGCCGGGAGGATGGCCGTCGACCTGCTCCTCCAGTCGGGGGGTGAGGGCGCGACAGTGACCCTCGACACCGCCCTCATAGTCCGCGAGTCCACGGGAAGGGCCCAAACATGATCTTCGGAACGCTGCCGTCGGGGGAGAGCGTCGAGCAGGTGGAGCTGTCGTCGGGACGGCTGCGCGCCGAGGTGCTCACGTACGGCGCCATCGTGCGCTCGCTGGAGGTGTCGGGCCGCAACGTCGTGCTCGGGCTTGACACGCTGGAGGACTACCAGACCCGCAGCCGCTACTTCGGCGCGGTCGTCGGCCGGTACGGCAACCGCATCGCGAACGGCCGCTTCACCCTGGACGGCGTCGAGCATGAGCTCCCGCTCAACAACGGCGCCGCCAGCCTGCACGGCGGCATCGAGGGCTTCGACAAGAAGGTGTGGACCGTCGAGGAGCGCACCGGCGGCTCGCTGACGCTGAAGCTGATCAGCCCCGACGGCGACCAGGGCTACCCGGGCACCCTCACGGCATGGGTCACGTACACGCTCGAGGACGACGCGCTCCGCATCGACTACGCGATGGAGACCGACGCCCCGACCGTGATCAACCTGACCAACCACTCCTACTTCAACCTCAAGGGCGAAGGCGACGTACGGGACCACGTCGTGCAGTTGGACGCCGAGCACTACCTGCCGGTGGACGAGCACAAGATCCCCACGGGGGAGCTCGCGCCGGTCAAGGGCACGCCGTTCGACTTCACCGAGCCGCACGCCGTGGCGGATCGGTACGACGGTCAATATGACCACTGCTTCGTGCTCAACGGCGAACACTGCAAGGTGACGGCAGGCGGTCTGACCATGGAGGTCACCACGACCGAGCCGGGCGTGCAGTTCTACACGGGGAGCATGCTGGACGGGCAGACGACGCCGTACGGACCCTTCGCCGGGCTGTGCCTGGAGACGCAGCACTTCCCCGACTCGCCCAACAAGCCGCACTTCCCCTCCACCGTGCTGCGGCCGGGCGAGCGCCGCACCTCGACGACGACCTACAAGTTCACGTCTTGATTGGTCGTATGGCGGCGGCCTTGATCACCATCAGGGCCACGTCGTCCTGCGACGGCTCCTCGGCGAACGTGTCGACCGCGTGCCGCACGCGTTCCGCCACCGCGTGGGCGCTGAGCCCCACGCAGCCGGACAGCAGCGCCGCCAGCCCGTCGCCGTCGTCGAGCAGCCGGTCGCCGTCGCGCCGCTCGGTCACCCCGTCAGTGACGCACAGCAGCACCTCCTCCGGCGCCAGCTCGAACGTCTCGACGTAGAACCTGGCGCCGGCCTCGATGCCCAGCAGCAGCTGCGGGGTCGCCATCGCCTCGACCCTGCCGTCCGTCCGCAGCAGAAGAGGAGGGGGATGGCCGGCCGAGGCGATCGTGCACAACGCGCCGCCCTGGGGAAGCGGGGTCAGCTCGCCGCACAGCAGGCTGAGAAACCTGCCCTCCTCGCCCTCCTCCAGCAGCGCGTGGTTGAGCCGGTCGAAGATGTCGGCCACCGTGTAGTGCTCCTTGGCCAGCAGGCGTACGGCGTGGCGGGCCAGCCCGGTGACCGCGGCCGCCTCCGGGCCGCAGCCGCACACGTCGCCCAGCGCGAAGCACCAGTGGTCGGCCACCGTGAACAGGTCGTAGAAGTCGCCCCCGACGTCCGCGCCCTCCCCGGCGGGCTCATAGACGACGGCGGACTCAAGGCCCGGCATGGGCGCCACGCGCATGGGCAGCAGGCTGCGCTGCAGGACCCGGGAGGTGGTGGCCTGCCTGGCGTACAGCATGGCGGTGTGCAGGTTGAGCGCCACCAGGCGGCACAGGTCCGCCAGCAGGTCGGCCACCTCCAGCGGCAGCGTCGGCTCGGCGCGGCCGATCACCAGCGCGCCGTACGACCTGCCCTGGGTGAGCAGCGGGAACGACAGCACGGTCTCGGGTCCCACCGGCCAGCTCAACTCGTCCAGCGCGGTGCGCGGAATGGCGGGCAGCGACTTGCGCAGGTCGGAGTTGTGGCGCTCCTCGCTGTGCCAGACGTGTGCGAGCCTGGTCATGCCCGCGAGATCGGTCAGGTAGACGGCCGCCCAGGTGGCGATCTTGGGCACGACGAGCTGCGCGGTCAGCGCCGCGATCAGCTCCTCGTCGTGCACACCCGCCAGCAGCTCGCCCGCCTCGGCCAGGAACGACAGCCGCCCCCGGTGCGCGCGGTCCTGCTCGGCCAGCCGCTCGCGCTGCACCGGGACGGCCACCTGGCCGGCGATGTGCTGGAGGCTGACCGTGAGCTCCTCGTCGAAGCGGTCCGGCTGCACGGCCGTCACCACGATGTAGCCGGCCAGCTCGCCGTTCACGAGCAGTGGCGCGCACGCCAGCGACCGGGCATGCAGCTGCTGGGCCAGCTCGACGTCCACGGCGAGCAGGTCCTCGATCATCATGGGCGTCCTGCGCTCCGCGCCGAAGACGCCGGGGGCCAGCACCCCCACCAGCCCCGCCGTCGCGCCGGCGCCCGCCGCCACCCCGAACCTGTTGCCGCCGTCCGCGGCGAGCAGCACGTACGCCGCGTCACCGCCGCTGGACATCTGCACGATCTGGGCGATCGTGTCGAGCAGCTCCGCGAACGGCATGTCCTGGTCGAGCAGGTCCATGATGCGCCGACCGGCCTCCCGGCGCAGCGGCGGCGTCAGCAGATAGCCGTGCTCGCGCGCCACCACCATCCAGATCGAGCATCGCTGTCCCCTGGTGCGCAGGTGAGAGACGTAGACAGGGAGCAGACCGCCGTCCCTGTGCCGCATGCGCGCCTCGCCCCGCCAGCGGCCCAGGTTGAGCGTGTCGGCCAGCGACAGCGCGTACGGTCCGTGGCCCGGCCAGTCCACCAGCTTCTCCAGCGGCCGGCCGATCGCCTGGTCGGCCCGCCAGCCGAGCAGCTGCTCCGCCTCCGGGTTCCACGACTGCACCAGCCCGTCGCGGTCGGCGACGATGACGCCGACATGCAGCGTCTCGACGGGGGCGGTGCTGGGCAGCGCCGGCGCGGCCTCTCGCACGTCGTGGGGGTCGGCGAGCTCCATGCGCACCCAGACGCGCTTGGCGGTCCTGGTGTAGGTGACGCCCCAGGCGTCGGCCAGCATGCCCGCGAGCGCGAGGCCACGTCCCGAGGTGCGCGTCGCCTCGGGAGCGGGCTCGGCCGCCAGGATCGTCCGCGTCGGGTGGTGGTCGTCGACCTCGATCTCCAGCTTGGCGGGGTCGGCGTCCACGTCCAGGCGGCAGGTCAGCTCGATGCCGGTGCCCGCGTGTACGACGGCGTTCGTGACGAGTTCGCTGGTCAGCAGCACGGCGTCCTCAGCCAGATGGCTCAGGTGCCATTCGCCGAGCACCTGGCGGACGAACCTGCGCGCGTGTGCCGGGGCATGCGGGGTCCCGTCGAAGGCCGTGCTCGACACCCTGGTCGTGTCCACTCTGCGTCCTAGAACATCACTCGTTGTGGCAGTACGGTCACTCTCAGAGTGGCAGACTGGTGCCGTCTTTACCGCCGGTTGGCAAAAGGGCCCCTGGAGGGCATTTCTTCGGGCCGGCCTGGCGGGAGCCTCGGCGAGCCTACGCGCCTTCCGCGGCGTCTCCGACGTACCTTTGGCATCATGGCCACCCGTACGCCGAAAAGCGCATCGAAGGGGCCGGCGAAGCGGTCGACCTCGTCTCGCTCGACCCCCGCAAAGCGCGGGGCCTCGTCGACGGGGCGTGCAAGGGCGGGCTCCGGCCGTAAACCTTCGATGACTCACCAGGACCCGATCAGCTGGGTCTTCACGATGATCGGCAAGCTGATCGTCGGGCTGTGGATGCTGCTCGCCAACGGCATCGGCAGCACGGCTCGCGCGCTGGGCAAGAACGCCCGGGAGCTGGATCCCGCGCACAGGCGCGACGGGGTGGGCCTGACCGTGCTCGCGGGCGCGATCGTGCTGGCGGCCATGACCTGGCGCAACGCCGACGGGGCGGTCTCCGGCGTGGTGAACGCGACCGTGCGCGGCGTGTTCGGCTCGCTGGCGTGGGCGCTGCCGCTGCTGCTGGGCCTGCTGGCCTGGCGCTATCTGCGCCACCCCGACCAGAACGCCGACACCGGGCGCATGGTGATCGGGTGGGCCGCGCTGCTGGTCGGCGTGCTGGGCGTCATCCATGTGGCCAACGGCACTCCCTACCCGGCCGGTGAGGGCCAGGGCATGGACAAGATCTCGGCGGCCGGGGGCATGATCGGGTTCATCGTGTCGGCGCCGCCGATGAGCATCCTGCCGCCGTGGATCACGATCCCGCTGCTGCTGCTCCTGTCGGGGTTCGGCGTGCTGGTGATCACCGCCACCCCCGTGCACCGGATCCCGGAGCGGCTCGCCGAGCTCAAGCACATGCTGTTCGAGCGGCATGCCGAGCCCGAGCAGCGGGAGCCGGGCAAGAAGCGGGTCAGGGCCGCCAAGAAGCCCCCGGAGGAGGGGGGCGACTCGGTCAAGCCGTACGACACGCCGGTTCTGGCGGACAAGGCCGGCAAGCAGTCCGACCACTCGCCCGAGATCGTGCCGGGGCTGACGGACGAGGAGGAGGCGCCCGCCCTCGAGGCTGACAGGAGGCCGGAGCCGCCGCAGCCGACGCCCGCGCCGCGCAAGGTGGAGCAGCTCGTGCTGTCGCCGCAGGCGGGGCCGTACAGCCTGCCCGACCTGCAGTTCCTCAAGCCGGGCACGGCGCCGAAGCCGCAGACCAAGGCCAACACCACCGTGGTCAACGCGCTGACCAGCGTGCTCGAGCAGTTCACCATCGACGCGCAGGTGATCGGGTTCACCCGGGGGCCGACCGTGACCCGGTACGAGATCGAGCTGGGGCCCGCGGTCAAGGTGGAGAAGGTCACGGCGCTCACCAAGAACATCGCGTACGCCGTCAAGTCCGCCGATGTCCGGATTTTGTCGCCCATCCCCGGCAAGTCGGCGATCGGGGTCGAGATCCCGAACGCCGACAAGGACCTGGTGGCCCTGGGCGACGTGCTGCGTGCCCAGGTGGCGCAGGCCGACCACCACCCGATGATCGTCGGCCTGGGCAAAGACGTCGAGGGCCGCACCATCGTCGCGAACCTCGCCAAGATGCCCCACCTGCTCATCGCGGGCGCCACCGGCGCCGGTAAGTCGGTCTGCGTGAACGGGCTGATCACCAGCATCCTGATGCGGGCCACGCCCGACGAGGTGCGGATGGTGCTGGTGGACCCCAAGCGGGTCGAGCTCAGCGTGTACGAGGGCATCCCCCACCTGATCACGCCGATCATCACCAACCCGAAGAAGGCCGCAGAGGCCCTCGAATGGGTCGTGGGCGAGATGGACCGGCGCTACGACGACCTGGCCGCGTCGGGGTTCAGGCACGTCGACGAGTTCAACAAGGCCGTGCGGGCGGGCAAGCTGCAGCCGCCGCCCGGCAGCGAGCGGGTCTACCAGCCGTACCCGTACCTGCTGGTGATCGTGGACGAGCTGGCCGACCTGATGATGGTGGCGCCGCGCGACGTCGAGGACTCGATCGTCCGCATCACGCAGCTCGCCCGGGCGGCGGGCATCCACCTCGTGATCGCCACCCAGCGGCCGTCGGTCGACGTGGTCACGGGCCTGATCAAGGCCAACGTGCCGTCCAGGCTGGCGTTCGCCGTGTCGAGCCTCACCGACTCCCGGGTCATCCTCGACCAGCCGGGCGCCGACAAGCTGGTCGGCCAGGGTGACGCGCTGTTCCTGCCGATGGGCGCGAGCAAGCCCATCCGCATCCAGAACGCGTTCGTCTCCGAGAAGGAGATCGCCGAGATCGTCACGCACTGCAAGGCGCAGATGCAGGTCGAATACCGCGAGGACGTCGCCGCCGCGCCGGTCAAGCGGGAGATCGACGAGGACATCGGCGACGACCTCGACCTGCTCATCCAGGCCGCGGAGCTGATCGTGACCACCCAGTTCGGCTCGACCTCGATGCTGCAGCGCAAGCTGCGGGTCGGGTTCGCCAAGGCGGGGCGGCTGATGGACCTGCTGGAGAGCCGGAACGTGGTCGGCCCGAGCGAGGGTTCGAAGGCGAGGGAGGTGCTGGTCAAACCGGACGATCTGCCTGGTTTGCTGGCCGATCTGCGTGGCGAATGACCCCAATGCATCCCTGCGGGGTAGTAACTGGTTGAATGTAAACCACTACGAAAAGTGGTGGGTGCCGTGGGGGAGGCGTTCGCTGTGCAGGAGCAGAGCATCGGGGCCATGCTGGCGGCGGCCAGGCAGTCGGCAGGGCTGACGGTCGAGGAGGTCAGCGCGGCCACCAGGATTCGTGAGGCGATCATCCATGGCCTGGAGCAGGATGACGACAGCCAGTGCGGCGGCGACTTCTATACCAGGGGGCACGTCAAGGCCGTGGCCAAGGCCGTGGGCCTCGATCCGGAGGCCACGGTCCACCTTTACGACCAGCAGCACGGCGGTGCGCCCAGGCCGGTGGCGGCCTCGGCGGTGTTCCAGGCCGACCGCAAGATCAACCTGCCGGAGCGGCGGGGCCCCAACTGGACGATGGCCCTGGGGGTCGCGCTGGCGATCGTGGTGGTCTTCGGCCTGATGCGGGTGCTGGGCGGCGCGAGTGACCAGGTGCGTACGGCCGACGTGCAGGCGGCCTCGGCCAGGCCGAGCGTCCCGCCGAACATGCCGGTCGTCGAGAAGCCGAAGCCCGCGGCGGGCAAGGCGCACAAGGGCCTTGTGACGATCACGGTCAGGGCGAAGCGGGCGTCGTACGTCCAGGCTCATGACGCCAAGGGGCACAAGCTGTTCGCGGGGACGATGAAGGCCGGCGAGACTTCAACGTGGCAGGCCGAAGATCGGGTCAACCTGCTGCTGGCCGACGCCTCAGCCTTTTCGGTGCAGGTCAACGGCAAGAAGGTGGGCCGGCTGGGCGGCAGGGGAGAGATCGTGCGGCGCTCGTTCGGACCGGCCAAGCCGCCGTCCCGGTAGGCGCATGGTGGGAGCCCGTGCATCGGGTGGTGGCCAACTCCCGATACCGTAGTGTTCACCATGTCATCCCGCCGAACCGCATCGCTGATCACCCTGGGCTGCGCGCGCAACGAGGTCGACTCCGAGGAGTTGGCCGCGCGACTCGAGGCTGCCGGCTGGCAGCTGGGCGACGACGACCCCGACGTCGTCGTCGTCAACACGTGTGGCTTCATCGACTCGGCCAAGAAGGACTCCATCGACACGCTGCTGGCCGCCGCCGACTCCGGCGCGAAGGTGGTCGCCGCGGGCTGCATGGCCGAGCGCTACGGCAACGAGCTGGCCGAGTCGCTGCCCGAAGCCAGCGCCGTCATCTCCTTCGACGACTACGCCGACATCGGTGGCCGCCTCGACGACGTGCTCGCCGGACGGCCGCTCAAGCCCCACACACCACGCGACCGCCGCACCTTGCTGCCCATCTCGCCGGTGGACCGTGCCAGCGCGCCCAAGGCCAACATCCCCGGCCATGGCGACCTGCCCGAGGGCCTCGCGCCCGCGAGCGGCCCCCGCGTGCTGCGCAAACGGCTCGACGAGAGCCCGGTGGCCTCGCTCAAGCTGGCCTCCGGCTGCGACCGGCGCTGCACGTTCTGCGCCATCCCGGCCTTCCGCGGCTCCTACGTCTCCCGCAGGCCCGACGAGCTGCTGGCGGAGGCCGACTGGCTGGCCCACAGAGGCGTGCGCGAGCTCGTCCTGGTCAGCGAAAATTCCACGTCCTACGGCAAGGACCTGGGCGACCTACGGGCGCTGGAGAAGCTGCTGCCCGAGCTCGCCGCCGTCGAGGGAATCGACAGGGTGCGGGTCAGCTACCTGCAGCCCGCCGAGCTGCGCCCGGGGCTGATCGACGTGCTCACCGGCACCAAGGGCGTCGCCCCCTACTTCGACCTGTCCTTCCAGCACGCCAGCGGCACCGTGCTGCGCCGGATGCGCCGCTTCGGCGATCCTGAGCGCTTCCTGGGGCTGCTGGAGACCATCCGCGAGCGCGCCCCAGAGGCCGGCGTGCGCTCCAACTTCATCGTGGGCTTCCCCGGAGAGACCGAGGAGGAGTTCGGCGAGCTGGTCGGCTTCCTGGAGGCGGCCAGGCTCGACGTGATCGGCGTGTTCGGCTATTCCGACGAGGACGGCACGGAGGCGGCCGGGCTGCCGGGCAAGCTGGACCAGGAGGTCATCGACGAGCGCGTGCGCGTGCTCACCGAGCTGGCCGAGGAGCTGACCGCCCAGCGCGCGGAGGAGCGCATAGGCACCGAGGTCGACGTGCTGATCGACGACGACCTGGGCGACGGCGGCTACGAAGGCCGGGCCGCGCATCAGGGCCCGGAGGTCGACGGCTCCGTCACGGTGCAGGGCATCGGCCTGGTCAAGGGGCAGATCGTGCGTGCGGTCGTGGTCGACGCCGAGGGCGTCGATCTGATCGCGCGCATCAAGGCCAGTCCATGAAAAGGGACGAGCGCCGGGTGGTGAGCCCGTGGAACATCGCCAACGTCCTCACGGTCCTCCGGTTGGCGCTCGTCCCCTTCTTCGTCGTCTGTCTTTTCCTGCCGGGCACGGGGTGGCGGGTGACCGCGCTCGGGGTCTTCGCGGTGGCCTCGATCACCGACCACCTCGACGGGGAGCTGGCCAGGCGTTACGGCCTCATCACCGACTTCGGCAAGATCGCCGACCCGATCGCCGACAAGGCGCTCACCGGGGCGGCGCTGGTGTGCCTGTCGATACTCAACGAGCTGCCCTGGTGGGTGACGATCCCGATTCTCGGCAGGGAGCTCGGCATCACCGCCCTCAGGTTCGTGCTGCTGCGGCACGCGGTCATCCCGGCCAGCTACGGCGGCAAGGTCAAGACCGTGCTGCAGATCGCCGCGATCGTGCTCTATCTCCTGCCGGGGGTGCCGGAGTCCGTCCGCTGGGTGGTGATGGGGGCGGCGCTGGTCGTCACCGTGGGCACGGGCGTCGACTATGTCATCAGGGCCGTCAGGCTGCGCAAGGTCGCGAAGCAGGCGCGCGGGGAGTGATCGATGGCGGATGTGGCCGAGGTTCTGAGCATGCTGGTGGGCCGGTCCGCCACGGTGGCCGTGGCCGAGTCGCTGACCGGGGGGCTCATCGGGGCCGCGATCACGTCGGTCTCGGGGTCGTCGAAGGCGTTCAGGGGCGGGGTGATCTCGTACGCCACCGATCTCAAGCACGAGCTGCTGGGCGTGCCGGGCGAGCTGCTGCGGCGTGAGGGTGCCGTGCATCCCGACGTGGCCGCGGCCATGGCGGCAGGGGTCGCGCGGCTGTGCGGGGCCACCTACGGGCTGGCCGTGACGGGGGTGGCCGGTCCTGAGCCGCAGGATGGCAAGCCGGTCGGCACCGTGTACGCGGCCGTCTGCGGGCCCGGCGAGACAATTTGGGGCCGGGAATTGCAACTTTCGGGATCACGCGAACGTATCCGGGTAAGGACGGTGGACGAGGCAGTAGATCTACTGTCAGGTGTGCTTAAGGCGAACATAGGGGAACATTCCGGGTGATTACCGTGTTACGTCCCGAGCGAACATGCGATGCACGGTCTGACGCGGTGTCGGTGGATACGGGTACGGTGGAGCTGTGAGTGAGGTCCGTGAGCCAACTGCAAGCACCGAGCGCCCGGCAGGCGGGCCTGATGAGTCGCGACTGGCGGTTCAGGGTCGGCGACGCCCGATGATGACGGCGAGGAGTATGTACGAAGCTAAGAAGACCAATGTGCGGCACGATCCGATCGCGCGGGGCGTGGTGAAGTCCGCGCCGGGGAGGGAGCGACAGATGATTCTGCTGCGTCAGCTGCTCGGCGACGTGCTGAGGCGGTTGAGGGTGCGGCAGGGACGCACGCTACGCGAGGTGTCCACCCAGGCCCGTGTCTCGCTCGGCTACTTGTCCGAGGTGGAGCGCGGCCAGAAGGAGGCCTCGTCCGAGTTGCTGGCGTCCATTTGCGGCGCACTCGAGGTGCCCCTTTCGCAGGTGTTGCGTGAGGTTTCCGACCAGTTCGCGCTGGCGGAGCTCCAGGCTGCCCCTGTGCTTGCCGACGTGCCCGAGCACGAGCGGCTCGGCCTTACCGAGACGGTTCCCGGGTCGATTTCCGACTCCGTGTTCCCCGAAGCCAAGGCAATGGTGGCTGCCTAGCTCGGCTGGCAGCCCGCACACCACAGGATCAGCCGCTCCTGTGGCTGCGCTCCCATCTCCCCGCGGCTGATGCGGGTGCCGCATCGGCGACAGGGCCTCCCCGCCCTGCCGTAGACCCACGTCTGGTTCGCCGGGCGGCGATCACCTGTGGTCACCGTGCCCGCATAACTCTTGTTGGCGTCCAGCAGCCGCTGGGCCAGTGACACGAGCCCGTTGAGATCCTCGATCTCCCCGACCTTCTTCCACGGCCAGATGCCGCGCAGGAACAGGGTCTCGGCGCGATAGATCGTGCCGATCCCCGCCAGGTTGCGCTGATCGAGCAGCGCCTCCCCGATGGTCCTGCCGGGCGCCCCTCGCAGTCTTCGCACGGCCTCATCCGGGTCCCAGTCCGGGCCGAGCAGATCCGGCCCCAGATGGCCGACCAGACGCTCCTCCTCGCCTGTCCTGACGAGATCCACCATGCCCAGCCTGAGGCCCACTGCCTGCCACTGTTGGTTGGCCAGGATCAGCCTGATCTGATCGCCCGGCGCGGTGCGGCGTCCCGCCTGCATGACCTGCCAGCTCCCGTCCATGCGCAGGTGGGTGTGCACGGTCAGGTCACCTTCGACGCGGGTGAGCAGGTGCTTGCCCCGGGAGAGCGTGGTGATGACCGCGCGGCCCGTGAGGTCGGCGGTGGCGTGCCTGGGCACGCGGAAGTCCGACCTGGTGAGCACGCGCCCGTCCAGCGCGCCTCGCAGGCGGGTGGCCGTGCGGTAGACGGCGTCTCCTTCGGGCATCTCTCCAGTCTAGGAACGCGGTCGCGGGGTTGCCCCATACGCGGCGACCCAGCCGTCCACCAGCGCGCACAGCTGGTCCAGCGCCTCCTCCACCCGCTCGCGCTCGCCGGTCGTGAGGAAGTCGATCTGCAACCCCGTGTACGCCGAGTTGACCAGCGTGGAGATCCGCAGCGCGTCGGCCTCCGGGACGCCCCGTTCGCGCAGCAGGCCTGCCACGAACTCCGACCGGTCCGCCAGCAGCCGGGGCACATGCCCCTGGAGTCTGCCGCCGGCGGCCAGGCCCTCGATCTCGTGGATCAGGCGGGCGACCGGCAGGTTCTCCTCCTGCGCCTGCCAGTCCCAGGTGCGGCGGACGATCGTGCCCACGCTGTCGGAGCCCGGCCAGCCCGGCAGGGCGCGCAGCCACTCGCGGTGCCGCTCGTCCAGGCGCTCCATGGTGGCCGAGAGCAGCGCCTCCTTGTCGGCGAAGTGGTGGGTCAGCACGCGCGTCGTCTTGCCCAGGTGCTCGGCCAGCGGGCGCATGGACAGCGTCGAGAGGCCGTGTCCGGCCAGGTAGTCGACGATCTGGTCGAGCAGTTCGTCCCGGCGGTGCGGGTCGGCGGTCCTGGGCATCTGCGAAATCCCTTGGCGGTCATTGGGGTGACAACTGTTACCTTATATGGGAAACGATTGTTACCTTATTGAGGGGATACCCATGTCCGTCGACGTACGGCAGCGTGCCCGCCTGCCCGCGTGGCTGCTCGCCCTGGTCTTCACCACGTTCACCTTCGCCACCGACGACTACGTCATCGCGGGAGTGCTGCCCGCGGTCTCCGCGGATCTCGGGGTCAGCGAGGCGGCGGGCGGGCAGCTCGTCACCGTCTTCTCGCTGACGTTCGCGCTGGGGGCGCCCGTCGCCTCTGTGCTGTGTGCCGCCTGGCCGCGGCGCGGGCTGCTCACCTGGGCCCTGGCGCTGTTCACGGTGGCGAACGGGGCGGCGGCGGTCACGACGTCGTACGCCGTCCTCATGGGGCTGCGCGTGCTGGCGGCGCTGGCCGCCGCGGCCGTCGTGCCCGCCGTGTTCGCCATCGCGACCTCGCTCGCCCCCGAAGATCGTCAGGGGCGCTATCTGGCCCTGGTGATGGGCGGGATGACCGGGTCGCTCATGCTCGGCGTGCCCATCGGGACATGGGTGGGCGGCGCGTTCGGCTGGCAGGCCGCGTTCGGCCTCGGCGGGCTGCTGGGGCTCGCCGCGCTGGTCGCGATCAGGGTGACGCTGCCGGAGCCGCCTCCGGCGGCCGCCATGCCGGTCGGGGCGCGGCTGGCGTCACTGGCCCGGCCTCAGGTGCTGCTCGGGCTGCTCGGGATCGTGGCGATCGTGCTGGGCAGCATGATGGTGCTGACCTATCTCGCGCCGTTCCTGCGGGACCTGGCCGGGGCCGGGCCGGCGGAGCTGGGGTGGGTGTTCGCGCTGGCCGGTCTCGCCGGGCTGGCAGGCGGGCAGCTCGGTGGGCGGGCCGCCGACCGGTGGGGTGCGGATCGGGCGCTGATCACGGGCATCGCCGGGTTCACGGCGGTGATGGGCCTGTTCGCCGCCTGCTGGCTGCTGCGGCCGCTGCCGTTGCCCGCGCTGCTGCCGCTGCTGGTGGCGTGGGCGGCCGTGTCGTGGTGGATCCCGCCGCCCGCGCAGACCCGGCTGCTCGCCCTGGCCGGGCCGGCGGGGCCGCAGGCGCTGGCGCTCAACAGCAGTGCCGTCTACGTCGGAGTCTCGGGCGGTGGCGCGGTGGGCGGGCTGGTGCTGGAGAGTTACGGAAGCGGCTGGCTGCCCCCGGCGGCGGCCGTCGTGGAGCTGGCCGCCCTCGCGCTGTTCTGGGCGGCGAGCAGGCAGCGCACTCCGTCCTGAAGGTCAGTCCCAGGCGGCGAGCCGGCGGACGTGCTGCGTCCTGAAGGTCAGTCCCAGGCGGCGGGGTCGGCGGCGAGCTGGCGGACGCGCTCGGGCAGTGCCCCCGTGGCGACGTGGTCGAGCGTGACCTCCTCCAGAATGGCGCGCTCGGTGGCGCGCAGCGCGATCCACACCTGCTGCAACGACTCGGCGGGCCCCCGGTAGCCGACGTGCTCCGGGCGCTCGCCGCGCACGTTGGCCAGCGGGCCGTCCACGGCCCTGATCACATCGGCCAGCGAGATGTCGCCGGCGGGCCTGGCCAGCACGTAACCGCCCTCAGGCCCACGCTGCCCGCGCACGAGCCCGGCCCGGCGCATCTGCAGCAGGATGTTCTCCAGGTATTTGGGCGGCATGTCCTGTTCCTTGGCGAGCTCACCCACTGTAGTCGGACCTGCACCGGCTGCGGCGAGTTCGGCGGCGGCACGGAGGGCGTAGTCGACACGAGCGGAAAGGCGCATGTTCTCGATTATCCCCCCTGGTCAACACTGGTTAGGCGCAAGCTCGTCAGAACGGGCAGCTGATCCGAATCCACGCCCAGGCAAGAGCGCTAAACTTCCAGCAACCTTTTCGCATTAGACGGTGGGATTCAGCGTGGAGCGACGCCCTGGTGTGCCCAGATTGCTCAGGGAGATCAATGACCGGGCCGCGCTGGAGCTGCTGCTGGCCACCGGCCCCATGACACGCGGTCAGATCGGTGATCTGACCGGCCTGTCCAAGGTGACGGCCTCGCAGACGCTGTCCAGGCTGGAGGAGCGCGGCCTGGTCGAGGTGGTCGGCACGCAGGGGGGCGGTCGCGGGCCCAACGCGGCCCTCTACTCGGTGATCCCCTCCAGCGCGTACGTGGCCGGCCTGGAAGTCGGGCCCGAGCTGATCTCTACCGCGGTCGCCGACATTAACGGCCACACGGTCGCCGAGGTCACGGTCGATCCTGGCGGCCACGACGACCCGGTCTCCGTGGTCCACGGCGCGATCGTCAAGGCCTGCCGCAGCGCCAAGATCAGCCTGTCCAAGCTGCGCGGCGTCGTGATCGGCACGCCGGGCGTGGTCGATCCGCGCAGCGGCGACGTGCGCTTCTCGTTCGACCTGCCCGGCTGGCACGAGGGCATCCACGAGGCTCTGGCCGGCGACCTGCGGCGCGAGGTGACCATCGAGAACGACGTCAACCTCGCCGCCATCGCCGAGCGCGCCGACGGGGCGGCCAAGGGGCTCGACGACTTCGTGCTGCTGTGGTCGAGCCGCGGCCTGGGCCTGGCGATCATGCTCGGCGGCAAGCTGCATCGGGGGCGGACCGGCAGCGCGGGGGAGATCGGCTACCTGCCGGTGCCCGGCGTGCCGCTGCCCGAGGACATCCGTACCGAGCCCGGGCGGTTGCCGTCGCTGGCGGGCGGCCTGCAGTCGCTGGTCAGCGCCGAGGCGGTGGCCGAGCTGGCCCAGACGTACGGCTTCGCGGCCGGCAGCGCGGGCGAATGCGTCAAGGTCGCGATGGCCGCGGGCGCCGAGGGCGAGCCGCTGCTCGACGAGATCGCCAACCGGCTCGCCCTGGGCGTCGCCGCGGTGTGCGTGATCCTCGACCCCGGGCTGGTGGTGCTGGCCGGCGAGGTGGGCCACGCGGGCGGCCCCGCGCTCACTTCCCGAGTGGAGGAGGCCGTGGCGCGGATCTGCCCGGTGCGGCCCCAGGTCGTCACCACGAAGGTGACCGACGGCAACCCGGTGCTGCGCGGCGCCGTACTGGCCGCGCTCGACGAGGCCCGCGAGGAGCTGCTCGCCTCCTAGGCACGCACTCGGCCCGTCACCACGGCCGGTCCGCGTTCCGCCACCAGGCGGCACGCTGATGGCGCGCCCCGCTACCGGCCGCCATGGGGGCGGCGCACCCCGCCACGCACGCGGATGCCCGCGCTGAGGGGCCGGGCGCCGCACACGTTGCGCCGGGCTTCACCGCCCACCACCTCGCCGACGCGGCGCCACCAAGCAACGGAGGCGTGTAAGGCGTCGAGGCCCCGGCGCAGGTGTCCGGGCGGCCTGTGGACCGATGTGCGGCCCGACGGTCGTCCGGGAGGAACGGCGTCCGGCACGTGGGTGAGGCGTCAGGCGGTGAGGAGCTCGACGGCGGCCTGGGCGTTGGCCCTGGCCGCCCCGTACGTGGCGATGTAGGCCGCGCTGCCGGGCCGCCACACCGGCAGCCCCATCTCGATCACCGTCGCGTCGGGGCGGGCCGCCACCAGCGCGGAGACCAGATCCCGGCTCGCCTGGTGGCGGTGCGCGTCCTTGACCACGACGACCAGCGACCGGTTCACGGCCTTGGCCAGCAGGGCAGGGGCGTCGGCGGCCGCGGGCTCGATCCGCACGATCTCGGCGTCCGGCAGCCACGGGCCCACGCCCCACGGCACGTCACCCACGGCGATCGTCGGCGGAGTGTCCACCTCGATCACCAGGGGCTCGACCAGGGGCTCCGTCTCTCCGGTGAGCCGCACGGCGCGGCGCGCGGCGTGCAGGCCGACCCCGTTCTGCTCGGCGGTGCCGGGCGCGGGCGTCCCGCACCAGGCCCGCAGCGCCGCCACCCGCGCCGCCGCCTCCTCCAGGCGCTCCGGCGACAGGCGGCCCTCGCGGACCGCGGAGACGATCTCCGCGATGATGGCCTGGACGTCGTCGTACGTGGGCACCGGCCCCAGGCACAGCAGGTCGGCCCCGGCCGCCAGCGTCAGCACGGCGCCGCCGGCCAGCCCCACGCTCCTGACGATCGCGTGCATGTCCAGCGCGTCGGTGACGACCACGCCGTCGTAGCCGAGCTCGCCCCTGAGGAGCCCGGTCAGCGCGGCGCCGGACAGCGTGGCGGGCGTCTCGCCCGTCACCGCCGGCACCGCGACGTGCGCGGTCATCACCGACCTGGCCCCCGCGCCGATCGCCGCGCGGAAGGGGGCCAGCTCCCGCTCGCGAAGCACGTCGATGCTCACGTCCACGACCGGGATCGCCAGGTGCGAGTCCACCCGGGTCGCGCCGTGGCCGGGGAAGTGCTTGACGCAGGCGGCCACGTTCACCGACTGCAGGCCCTGCACGGCCGCCACCGTGTGCCTGGCGACCAGCTCCGCGTCGGCGCCGAACGAGCGGGTGCCGATCACCGGGTTGTCGGCCTCCGTGTTGACGTCGGCGCTGGGCGCCATGTCCAGGGTGATGCCGCAGGCGGCCAGCTCCGAGCCGATCGCGCGGTAGACGCGGCGGGTCAGCTCGACGTCGTCCACCGCGCCGAGCGCCGCGTTCCCCGGGTACGGGCTGCCGACGTGGTACGCCAGCCGCGTCACGTCGCCGCCCTCCTCGTCCAGCGAGATGACGGGCTCACCGGCTCCCCGCAGCGCGGTGGTCAGCTCGCGTACCTGGCCGGGGTCGGCCACGTTGAAGCCGAAGAGCGTGACGCCGCCCAGGCCGTGCTCCAGCTCGCGCAGCACCCATTCGGGCGCCGTGGTGCCCTGGAAGGCGACGAGCAGTGTGCCGGCCGCGAGACGGCGCAGCCCCCGATCACTCTGACTCATGGGCTCCTCATCGGATTTCAGGCATGGTCGAACAAGGCGTCCGACCGGTGGACGTCAGCCCTTCACGGCCCCGGCGACCAGGCCGGAGACCATGCGGCGTTGTACGAGAAGGAAGAAGATGACGACCGGGATGGTCATCATCGTGGAGCTGGCCATGATGGCGCCCCAGTCCGTGCCCTTCTGCCCGAAGAAGTACTGCAGGGCGACGGGCATGGTGTATTTCGTCGGGTCGCCGATCAGGTACAGCGCCATGATCAGCTCGTTCCACGCGGTGATGAACGAGAAGATGCTGGTCGCGACCAGGCCGGGGGCCACCAGCGGGAAGAGCACCTTCCAGAAGGTGGTGAACCGGCTCGCGCCGTCGATCCAGGCCGCCTCCTCCAGCGACTTGGGCACGGCGGCGACGAACGTGCGCAGCATCCAGATCCCGAACGGCAGCGTCAGCGCGACCTGCGTCACGATCAGCCCGATCAGCTGGTCGTACAGGCCGAGCCGGCGGACCATCAGGTACAGCGGGATGAGCAGCGCCTCGCAGGGGATCATCTGCACCACCAGCAGCAGCGCCAGGAACGCGGTGCGGCCCTTGAACCGGAACCTGGCCACCGCGGTCGCCGACAGGAGCGCGAAGACCGCGCCGATCAGGACCGTGCCGAGCGCCACGACGGCGCTGTTGCGCAGGTAGAGCCAGATCGAGTGGCCGGCCACACCGTCGCTGAGCACCCGGGTGACGTGGTCGAGGGTGAAATGGGTGGGGAACGGGATGAAGTCGGTGGTGAAGATCTGGTCGTTCGCCTTGAAGGCGGTGGAGGCCATCCAGTAGACGGGGAAGGTCGCCACCACGAAGACCAGCACGCCTGCCGCGTTGAGCGCGATCTTGCCCAGGCGCTTGCGGGCCAGCGGGTTCATCACACCTCCTCCTGCTTGAACATCTGGCGGATGTAGGCGGCGGTGACGATGAGCAGGATGACCGTCAGCACCATCGCGATGGCCGCTCCTGAGCCCATCTTCTGCGGGGCCTTGAACGCCTCGGTCACCGCGTACATCGACAGGTTGTAGGCCTCCCGGTTGGAGGTGCCGGAGAGCACGTACAGCTGGGCGAAGACCTTGAAGTCCCAGATGATCGAGAGCACGGTCAGCACCGCGAACACGGGCTTCAGCAGCGGGAAGGTGATCTTCCTGAACGTGCGCCACGGCCCGGAGCCGTCCACCTTGGCGGCTTCGTAGAGCTCGGCGGGGATGCCCTTGAGCCCGGCCAGCACCGAGACCGCGATGAACGGGAAACCCGCCCAGACCACGCAGATGACCAGCACCAGATAGATGGACCAGGCGTCGTTGAGCCACGGCTCGCCGGTCCAGTCGGCCCGGCCGGTCAGCCATTGGGGCAGCAGGTTGAGCGCCCAGTTGATGATGCCCGCCTCGGCGTCGAACAGCCAGCGCCAGATCACGCCCTGCGCCACCGGCGGCACGGCCCAGGCGAACATGATGCCGATGATCACCAACAGCGACATCTTCTTGCCGAGCCGGTGCAGCAGCACGCCCACCGCGGTGCCGGCGATCAGCGTGAGCGGCACGGCGACCGCGGCGAAGACCACCGTGTTACGCAGCGAGGACCAGAAGATCTCGCTGTCGAGGATCCTGGTGAAGTTGTCCAGGCCGACCCAGTCGGCCGGCTTCCTGCCGGAGATCTGCGGGATGCCCACCTTCTGGAAGGCCGTGATCACCATCTGGATCATCGGGTACAGCAGCAGCGCGGCGATGACCAGCAGGCCGGGGACCAGCAGGAGGTAGGGGAGCGACCAGTCGGGGAGCCCGGAGCGCCGCGGCTGCCGGTGTGCGCGGCGCTGTCCCGGGGCGGAGGCGGGGCCTCCGCCCCGGGGGAGCGTTGACGTGTTCGTCATGGGTCTCAGGAGGCGTTGAGGATGTCTTCGAGTTCCTTGTTGGCCGCGGCCAGCGCGTCATCCGCGCTCGCCTTGCCCTCGATGACCTTGCGGGCCGCGTTCTGCAGCACCGCCTTGGTCTCGTTGGCCTCCGTCCACTGCGGGTCGGCCGGGAATGCCTTGGCCTTGGCGAAGGCGGCGGCGAACGGCGCCTGGGCCGGGTCGCTGGACAGGGCGGCCAGAGCCTCGGGGTAGACGGGGAGCAGGCCGCCGTCGGTGGCGTACTTCACGCCCCACTGCTTGCCCGAGGCCAGCTTCACGAACTCCTTGGCCGCGTCCTTCTCCTTCGCGGTGCCCCACACGGCGATGTCGTTGCCGCCGAGGAAGGACTGCGCCTCGCCGCCCGACTTGGAGGGGAGGGGGAAGAAGGCCAGCTTGTCGCCCTTGAGTTTGCCCTTGCTCTCCTCGGCGATGGTGGCCAGGTCCCACGACGCGGTGAGGTACATGCCGACCTTGTTGTTGGAGAAGCGGGTGCGGATCTCGGTGGTGTTCTGGTTGAGCCGCGACTTGCTGGACAGGCCGTCGGTCACCAGGCCGGTGTACTGGGCGAAGCCCTCCTTGAAGCCCGGGTCGGTGAGCTTGCCGACCCACTTGTCGCCCTCCTTGACGGCGTACTCGCCGCCGGCGGTCCAGGCGAGGGAGCCCAGCAGGTGGTTGGCGTCGGAGCCGCCGTTGAAGGCGAAGCCGTCGACGTCCGAGCCCTTCTTGGCCTGGATCTTCTTGGCCGCGGCTACGAGCTCGTCCCAGGTCTTGGGGATCTCGATCTTGAGCTCCTTGAACCAGTCCGCGCGGTAGAGCACCGCCCGGCTGCCGCCGCCCCACGGCACGGCGTACGTCTCGCCGTCGATGGTCTCGAGGCCCATCAGGTTCTTGGGGATCTGGGCCTGGTCGCCGGCGGCCACGATGTCGGTGATCGGCTCCAGGGCCTCCTGGCTCTGCCACAGCGGGACCTGGTCGTTGCCGATCTCGGTCACGTCAGGGCCGGTGCCGCCGGCTGCCGCGGCCGTGAACTTGTCGTTGACCTGCGGCCACGGGATCCACTCCACGTTCACCTTGGCGCCGGTCTCCTTCTCGAACTCGGCGACCAACTCGTCGGTGTACTTCTGGGCGGCGGGGTTGCTGTCGCCCAGGCGCCAGAACGTCAGCGTCTTGCCCGCGTACTTGGGGCCGCTGCTCGCGGGCGCGGCGGCGCTGGGTGAGGACGAGGGCGCCTCGCTGGAGCCACAGGCGGCCAGGCCCAGGGCCAGCGCGGCCGTGGTGACCGTAGCGGCTGTGATCTTCGCGATCCTCACAGGGTCTCCCTTCCCGGGTGCCGGCCTAGGGTCCGCACCAGGCTGATCGTCAAATGTCGAACGACGTCTGCTAAACTAACAAGAAACTTTCTTAAAAGAAATGCTCGTTAGCCATTCGTGACGAGAGGGGTGCGGTAATGAGTCGAAGCCCGGGGGTCCCCCGGCTGCTGCGCAGGCTGAACGATCGTGCGGCACTCGAACTGCTCCTCGTGGACGGCCCGCTCACCCGGGCCGAACTGGGGGAACGAACCGGGCTCTCCAAGGTAACCGCAGGTCAGCTGCTTGCTCGCCTGGAGGAGCGGGGACTGGTGGAGGTCGCCGGCGAGCGCGCGGGCGGGAGGGGACCGCACGCGGCCGTGTACGCCGTCGTCCCCTCCAGCGCGTACGTCGCCGGGCTCGAGGTCCTGCCCGACAGCCTCAAGGTCGCTGTGGCGGACATCACAGGCAAGGTGGTCGTCGAGATCACCCTCAACCCCTCCGACAGCCGCGACCCGGTCAAGGCGGTCCACGAGGCCGTGCAGCGGGCCTGCGACACGGCGAACGTCAGCCTGTCGCGGCTGCGCGCGTTCGTCATCGGCACGCGGGGCGTGGTCGATCCGGCGACCGGCGACGTGCGCTGGTCGTACGACCTGCCGGAATGGCACGTCGGCGTGCTGGCCAGCCTGCGCCAGACGCTCGGCACCTCGGTCACGATCGAGAACGACGTCAACCTGGTCGCGCTCGCCGAGCACAAGTACGGCGCGGCCGTCGGCCACGATGACTTCGTGGTGATCTGGGCCGGTGTCGGCCAGGGCCTCGGCGTGATGCTGGGCGGCAGGCTGCACCGGGGCATCAGCGGGGGAGCGGGCGAGATCGGCTGGCTGCCGGTCCCGGGGGAGCCGCTGCCGTCCGACGTCTCGGAGCCGCAGTCCGGCTCGTTCCAGCGCCTGGTGGGCCACGCCGCGCTGCGCGGGCTGGCCGAGCGGCACGGCGTGACCGGCAACACCGTGCCCGACCTGGTGCGCGGCGGCGACGAGGGCTACCTGGACGAGGTGGCCGGACGGCTGGCCGTGGGCGCGGCGGCGGTGACCGTCGTGCTCGATCCCGGCCTGATCGTGCTCAGCGGCGACATCGGCAGGGCGGGCGGCGCCCGGCTGGCCGCCAAGGTGCAGGAGGCGGTGGCCCGCGTGTGCCCGAGCCGGCCCACCGTGGTCACGACCGGGGTCGCGGGAAACCCGGTGCTGCGCGGCGCTCTGGTGGCCGCCTTGGAGCAAGCCCGGGAGCAGGTCTTCTCCGACACTGTGTGAGAATTTCTGCTCATGTGGTCCCCCAATGATGTCGTGCTCATCTCCGATCCCCGGGTGACCGCGATCCCCGTGCGGGAGTGCGGTGAGCCGCTGGCCGACGTACGCGGGCGGCTACGCGTGGACGAGCGCATGGCGGACGAGGCAGGCGCGTACGCGCACCTGCGCTCGGGCCTGCTCGACCGCCTGGAGCAGGCCGAGCGCCTGTTGCCCGACGGTTTCCACCTGGTGGTCGTCGAGGGCTACCGCCCCATCGAGACACAGCGGCGGATCTTCGACGGATATCGGGCGGAGCTCCAGCGCAAGTTCCCCCAGCTCTCGCCCGACGAGTCGTATATCGCGGCAAGTCGGTACGTGTCCCCGGTCGAGGTCGCCCCCCACACCGCCGGCGCCGCCGTGGACCTGACGTTGTGCGACCCCGACGGCGTCGAGTACGACATGGGCACCCAGGTCAACGACAACCCGGAGCAGAGCTACGGCGCCTGCTACATGGACGCCCCCAACATCTCCGCCGACGCCCATAACCACCGCAAGCTCCTCGCCGCCGCTCTGGAGCCGTCCGGCCTGGTCAACTACCCGACGGAGTGGTGGCACTGGTCGTACGGCGACCGCTACTGGGCCATGTCCACGGGTTTTCCCCACGCCCTTTACGGCCCCGTCTGACAACCGTTTGCCGGGTGGGTTTTCCACAGGCTGGGGGACGGGCACAACCTCATTCCGGAGGGTTCTGGACTCCCCAGCGAGGTGTGGGCATGGTTCCGTTGATCGGGATCGAAGAGGAATACCTCATCGTCGATCCCCGCACCCGCCACGTGGCTCCCCGAGCGGCCGACGTCCTGGCCGCGGCGACGGATGTGCTCGACGTGGTGCAAGAGATCACCAGATTTCAGGTGGAGGCACGTACGCCGCCCTCCGCCGACCTCAGCGAGCTGGGCTCGCAGCTGCGTACGGTGCGCAAGGAAGTGGCCGCCGCGGCCCGCTCGTGCGGGCTCGCCGTGGTCGCCAGCGGCATCCCCGTGCTGGGGAACGTCATGTCGCCGCCGCTCACCGACGACGACCGCTACCTGCAGGGCAGGGTGCTCTACCGGGCGCTGCAGGACGAGATCTGCATCTGCGCCCTGCACGTGCACGTGGACGTGCCCGACCCGGAGCAGGCCGTCTACGTCGGCAACCACCTGCGTCCCTGGTTGCCTACGCTGATCGCGCTGGCCGCCAACTCGCCGTTCTTCGCGGGCCGCGACACTGGCTACGCGTCCTGGCGGGTGATCAGCTGGGGCCGCTGGCCGGTGTCCGGCGCGCCGCCGTACTTCCCGTCGTTCGGCGACTACGAGGTGGCCCTGCGCGCGCTCACGGAGTCGGGCGCGCTGCTCGACCCCAAGACGGTCTACTGGGACACCCGGCCGTCGCCCAGGCTGCCCACGGTCGAGATCAGGGTGGCCGACGTGCCGCTCGACGTGAGCGACAGCCTCACCCTGATCGGGCTCATCCGCGCGCTGGTCGTGACCGCGCTGGCCGCGGTGAGGCGGGGCGACCGCGGGTTACCCGTCCCGTCGGAGGTGCTGCGCGCCGCCTACTGGCGCGCCGCCCGCGACGGGCTGATGGGCGACAGCATGGACGTGCGGCACGGCACGCTCGTGCCCGCGCCGGTCATGGCGCGCCGCCTCCTGGAGCATGTACGGCCGGCGCTGGCGGAGGCCGGCGACCTGACGTTCACCCAGGAGGGGCTGGACCGGCTGCTGGCGAAGGGCTCGGGAGCCATGCGCCAGCGCCGGGTGCACGCCAGGGGCAACGACCTGGCCGACGTGGTGGACGACCTCATCGAGGCCACCGTCGCATGACGCGGGCGCCCCTTCTCGTCTGGCTCAGTGCAGGGCCAGTGCCACGGCCACGCCCAGGCCGAACGCGACGACGACGCCGCGCAGGACCTTGGCGGACATGAGCCTGGCCACCCGCGTGCCCAGGAACCCGCCCGCCAGGCTGGCCGGCGCGACCACCGCCACGGCCTGCCACTGGACGGGCCCGAACAGCGAGAACGCCACGACCGACACCGTGCTGATCACCAGCGACAGCGTGGCCCGCACGGCGTTGACACGATGCAGGTTGTCGTGCAGGAACATGCCGAGCACGGTCAGCAGCAGCACGCCCATGCCGCCGTTGAAGTAGGCGCCGTAGCAGCCGCCGAGGAAGACGCCCGCGTACACCAGCTTGCTCGGCGGCCCGCCGGCCTCGCCGCCGAAGCGCTTGCGCAGCCACGGCTGGGCCAGCAGCGCCAGGCTGGCGAAGGCCACCAGCCACGGCACCAGCGACTCGAACAGCCGGCCCGGCGTGAGCAGGAGCAGCGCGCTGCCCGCGACCGCGCCCAGCACGGTCGTGATCGACAGAGCCGTGGCCCTGCGCCGCTGGCCGCGCAGCTCAGCGCGGTAGCCGAGCACGCCGCCGAGGTAGCCGGGCCACAGCGCCACCGCGTTGGTCACGGACGCGGTCAGGCTCGGGTAGCCGAGCGCCAGCAGCGCGGGGAACGAGATGAGCGTCCCGCCGCCGGCCAGCGCGTTCACCACACCGGCCAGCAGACCGGCGCCCAGCAGGAAGAGCAGATCCGTCATCGGCCGGCTGCGTAGCCCTGGGCGCCGCGCGGGTTGGCGGCGGCCTTGAGGAACGCGCCCTCACGGGCGACCGCGCTGAGCCTGCCCAGCGTCCACGGGCCCTGCGCCTCGACCTCGTGCCCGCGCCGCCGCAGCTCCGCTATCACACCTGCGTCCAGGCGGTCCTCGACGTGCAGCACGCCGGGTCGGGAGCCGCGCGGGAAGAACGAGCTGGGGAAGTGCTCGGAGTGGAACATGGGCGCGTCGATGGCCTCCTGCAGGTTCAGGCGGCCGTGTACGACGGCGAGGAAGAAGTTCAGGCTCCACTGGTCCTGCTGGTCGCCGCCGGGTGTGCCGAACGCCAGCCACGGCTTGCCGTCCTTGAGCGCGAACGACGGCGACAGCGTGGTGCGCGGGCGCGTCCCCGGGCGCAGCGAGGCCGGAAGCCCGTCCTGCAGCCAGAACATCTGCGACCTGGTGCCCAGGCAGAAGCCCAGCTCCGGGATCGTCGGGGAGCTCTGCAGCCAGCCGCCGCTGGGGGTGGCGGAGACCATGTTGCCGTGCCGGTCCACGACGTCGAGGTGGCAGGTGTCGCCCTTCACCGAGCCGTCGCGGGCCACGGTCGGCTCGCCGACGCCCTGCGGGGAGCGGGCGCCCGAGATGCCGGGCGCGGCGCTCGCCGTGCCAGGCGCGGGGAAGTCGGGCAGCCTGGGCGCGCGGCCGCCGGGCGCGCCGGGCCGCAGCTCGAAGCTGGCCTCGGCGCCGACGAGCGCGCGCCGTTCGGCGTTGTACGCCTCGCTGAGCAGGTCGGACACCGGCACGTCGGTGTTGTCGCCGTACCAGGCCTCGCGGTCGGCGAAGGCGAGCTTGGCGGCCTCCGTCACCGTGTGCACGTAGTCGGCGCTGAGGTGCCCCATCGCGTCCAGGTCGAAGCCCCGCAGCAGGGCGAGCTGCTGCAGGAAGACCGGCCCCTGCCCCCACGGCCCCGTCTTGTAGACGGTGTGCCCGTGGTAGTCGAAGGCGAGGGGCTCTTCGACGGTGGCGGTCCAGCGGGCCAGGTCGTCGCCGGTGAGCAGCCCGCCGTGCACGTCGCCTGAGCTGTCCAGCCAGGCCGTCTTGGCGCTGAACTCGGCGATCGCCTCGGCGACGAACCCCTCGTACCAGGCCCTCCTGGCGGCGGCGAGCTGGCCCTCGCGGGTGCTCGACGCGGACTCGGCCTCGGCGACCAGCCGCCGGTAGGTGGCGGCCAGCACCGGGTTGGCCAGCTTCGACCCGGGCGGGGGCACGTTCCCGCCGGGCAGCCAGGTCGCCGCCGACGTCGGCCAGTCATTGTTGAACAATCCTTGGACCGACTCGATCGTGGCCGCGATGCGCTCCAGCACCGGCACGCCGTGCTCGGCGTAGTGGATCGCCGGCGCCAGCACGTCGGCCAGCGACCAGGTGCCCCAGCGCTCCAGCATGAGCATCCAGCCGCCGAACGCCCCCGGCACGGTGGCCGCCAGCAGCCCCGTGCCGGGCACGATGTCCAGACCCAGCTCGGTGAAGCGCTCGATGGTGGCCGCGGCGGGCGCCACGCCCTGCCCGCACACCGCGGACACCTTCTGCTCGGCCTCGCTCCACAGCAGGATCGGCACCTCGCCGCCGGGGCCGTTCAGGTGCGGCTCGGCGACCTGGAGCACGAACCCGGCGGCCACCGCCGCGTCGAAGGCGTTCCCGCCGCGTTCCAGCACGCCCATGCCGGTGGCCGAGGCCAGCCAGTGCGTGCTGGCGACCATGCCGAAGTCACCCGACAGCTCGGGCCTGGTGGTGAACAAGATTTCTCCTTCTACAGATTCGCGGTCGCGTCGGGGACGCGAGGGGCCACCGACAAGAAACCTGCTCATCGGCCTTCCGCCCCACTGCCCTGCCTGGTTAAGGCCGTAGCGGCAGTCCATTTTGCAGGTTTCTCATCGGACTAGATGGCACGCGGCCGGATGGCCGTTCCGCCGAGGATCCTGAAGCAACGGCTCCTCGGTGCGGCAGGCGTCGTACGCCAGCGGGCACCGCGTGTGGAACCGGCACCCGGCAGGCGGGTCGACCGGGCTTGGCACGTCGCCGCCGAGCACGATCCTGCGCCGCTCCCGCTGCCTGACCGGGTCGGCCACCGGAGCCGCCGACAGCAGGGCCTGCGTGTACGGGTGCCGCGGGCCGGCGAAGATCTCGGCCGTCGGACCCGACTCCACGATCTTGCCCAGGTACATGACGGCGACCCGGTCGGCCAGGAACTCCACCACCGACAGGTCATGCGTGATGAACAGGCACGAGAACCCCATGTCCCGCTGCAGATCGGTGATCAGGTTGAGCACCGACGCCTGCACCGACACGTCCAGCGCCGACACCGGCTCGTCGGCCACGACCAGCTTGGGCTCCAGGATCAGCGCCCTGGCCAGCCCCACCCGCTGCCGCTGCCCGCCGGACAGCTCGTGCGGGTAGCGGGAACGCATGTCCTGCCGCAACCCCACCTTCTCCAGCATGGCCGACACGCGCCCTGACACCTCACGCCGGCCGGCCACCTTGTGCCTGAGCAGCGGCTCGGCGACGATCTGGCCGATCGTGAAGCGCGGGTTGAGCGAGGAGAAGGGGTCCTGGAAGACCATGTGCACGTCCCTGCGCAGCGGGCGCATGGCCCTGCGCGACAGGTGGGTGATGTCGCGGCTGTCCAGCTCGATCGTGCCCGAGGTCGGCTCGGTCAGGCGCAGCACACACTTGCCGACCGTGGACTTGCCGCTGCCCGACTCACCGACGAGGCCGAGCACCTCGCCCTGGCCGATCTCGAGCGACAGCCCGTCCACGGCGCGTACCTGGCCGTAGTGCTTGACCAGGTTGTCGATGCGCAGGATCATCGCTTGCCTCCCGGGTGGAAACAGGCCGCCAGATGGCCGTCCGCGTGCCGTTCGAGCGAGGGTCTGGCCGCCCGGCAGTCGTCCTGGACGCGCGGGCAGCGGTCCAGGAACGCGCACTCGTCGGGGTCCGTCAGCGGCGAGGGCACCATGCCGGGGATCTCCGCCAGCCGGCCGTTGACGGCCGCGGACGGGAGCGCGTTCATCAGGCCCAGCGTGTACGGGTGGCGCGGGTTCGCGAACAGCTCGGTCACCGGGGCCTGCTCGACGGCGCGGCCCGCGTACATGACCACGGCCCGGTCGGCGATGTCGGCCACCACCCCCAGATCATGTGTGATGAGGATGATCGCTGTACCGAGCCGGTCGCGCAGGTCGCGGAACACGTCCAGCACGCCCGCCTGGATCGTCACGTCGAGCGCCGTGGTGGGCTCGTCGGCGATCAGCACCCGGGGCGAGCAGGCCACCGCGATCGCGATCATCACGCGCTGGCGCATGCCGCCGGAGAGCTGGTGCGGGTACTCCTTCATGCGGCGCCGGGGCGCCGGGATGCCGACCAGTTCCAGCAGCTCGACGGCCCGGCCGGCCGCCGCCTGGCGCGCGAGGCGCTCGTGCCTGCGCAGCACCTCGGTGATCTGGTACCCGACGGTGAACGACGGGTTCAGCGAGGTCATCGGCTCCTGGAAGACGACCGAGACGTCCTTGCCGCGCACCTGCCGCATGTCCCGCTCGGGAAGCGTGGTGAGCTCGCGCCCGTCCAGCTTGACCGAGCCGGACAGCCTGGTCGTGTCGGGCGGCAGCAGCCTGGGCACCGACATCGCGGTGACCGACTTGCCGCAGCCCGACTCGCCGCACAGCGCCAGGATCTCGCCCTCGTCCAGCGTGAGCGAGATGTCCCTGACCGCCTGCACCAGGCCGTCCTCGGTGTCGAAGCCGACGGTGAGGTTCGTGATCTCCAGCAGGCTCATCGGGCGCTCCTCGGGTCCAGAACGTCACGCAGCCCGTCGCCGAGCAGGTTGAAGCCGAGCGTGGCCAGCGCGATCATCACCCCGGGCCAGACGGCCAGCCAGGGCGCGTCGCTCAGGTACTGCTGCGCGGTCGTCAGCATCACGCCCCACGAGGGTGTGGGCGGCTGCACGCCGAGCCCCAGGAACGACAGCGTGGCCTCGCCGATGATCGCTCCCGGGATCGCCACGGTGGCCTGCACGATGAGCGGGTTGAGGCAGTTCGGGAGCACGTAACGGAAGATGAGGTGCCCGTCGCCCGCGCCGTCGGCGATGGCGGCGTCCACGTAGTCCATCTCCCTGACCGCCAGCACCTCGCCGCGGGTGATCCTGATGACGGCGGGGAGCTGGGAGAAGCCCAGCGCCAGCACCACGCCCTTCAGCGAGGGGCCGATGATCGCCGCCAGTCCCACGGCGAAGACCAGGAACGGGAAGGCCAGCGTCACGTCCACCAGCCGCATCACCACGGGGTCGAGCCAGCGCCGGTAGAACCCGGCCACCAGGCCGATCGGGATGCCCACGACCATCGCCAGCAGCGTGGAGAGCACCCCGGCCTGCAGGGACACCTGCGCTCCGTGGGCGATCCTGGCGAACGCGTCGCGGCCCAGGTCGTCGGTGCCCATCGGGTGCGCGCCCGACGGGGGCGCGAGCGTGGCCAGGTAGTCCTGCGCGGCCGGGTCGCCGGTCACCAGGGGCCCGATCAGGGCCAGCAGCACGAACGCGACCACCAGCACCAGCCCGGCCATCGGCATCGGCCGCCTTCTGAAGCGGCGCCACAGCTTAGTCACGGGTGCCCCCTGACAGCCTGATCCGGGGGTTGAGGAAGGCGTAGGCGATGTCGACCAGCAGGTTGACCAGCACGTACCCGATGACCGTGATCAGCACGACGGCCTGGATGACCGGGTAGTTCCTGGTCAGCACCGCGTCCACGGTCAGCTTGCCGAACCCGGGGATCACGAAGATCTGCTCGGTCACCACGGCGCCGCTGATCAGCGCGCCGAGCTGGAGGCCCAGCACGGTGACGACGGTCGTCAGGCTGTTGCGCAGCGCGTGCGCGCCCACGACCTTGGCCTCGGACAGGCCCTTCGACCTGGCTGTCCTGACGTAGTCGGCGGACAGCGCGCCCAGCATGGCCGAGCGGGTCTGCCGCATGAGGATGGCGGCGAAGCCGGTGCCGAGCACGAGGGCGGGCAGGATCATGCGCTGGAGGTTCTGCGCGGGGTCCTGGGTGAAGGGGACGTACCCGGAGGCGGGCAGGACCCGCCAGGTGACCGCGAAGAGCAGGATGCCGAGCAGGCCCAGCCAGAAGTGCGGCACCGACAGGCCGGCCAGGCCGAACCCGGTGGCCACGTAGTCGGCGAGCCGGCCGCGCCGGACGGCGGCCGCGATGCCGGCCCCGACACCGACGACGATGGCGACCAGCATGGCCAGCAGCGACAGCTCCAGCGTCACTGGCAGCCGCTCGGCGATGATGTCGATCACCGGGAGCTGGTCCTGCGTCGAACGGCCGAAGTTGCCGGTCAGGGTCTGGCCGACGTAGTCGAGGTACTGGGCGGGCAGCGGCTTGTCCAGGCCGAACTCGTGCCGGATGGCCTCGACCACGGCGGGCGAGGCCTCCTCGCCCGCCATGACCGTGGCTGGGTCGCCGGGCAGCGCCCTGATCCCCAGAAAGATCAGGACGCTGGCGACGAACAGCACGATCACCGCTGATCCGCAGCGCCGAAGGATGAACCAGAGCATTACGCGGCGAATCCGGCGGTAGCGAAGCGCGGCAGGCCGTCCTCGAAGTACTGGACTCCCGCGACGTTCTTGCTCATGCCCAGGTAGTACTTGTTGTGGTAGAGGTACAGGACCCCGCGCACCTCGGCGGCCTTCTTCATCGCGGCGGCGTAGAGCTCGGCCCGCTTGGCCGGGTCCGACTCGGCGGCGGCCTGCTTGATCGGGTCGTCGATGCCCGGGTCGGACATGCCGCTGTAGTTGTTGCTGCCGCGGCTGGTGACGAGGTTCGTGAGGTTGCCGTCCGGGTCCACGCGGCCCGACCAGCCGTTCAGTAGGACGTCGAACTTGCCGGACTTGCCCTGTTCGAGGGTGCTGACGAACTCGGCGGTCTGCACGCTCACGTTGAAGCCCGCCTCCTTGGTCATCTGCTGGATGACCTGCGCCAGGCGGGAGTTCGTGGCGTCGTTCGGGCTGGTCAGCGTGACCGGGATCGGCGTCGGCACGCCGGACGCCTGCACGAGCTGCTTGGCCTTGGCGAGGTCGCGCTTCGGGCACTGCAGGTCCTTGGCCCGGTAGGGGCTGTTCAGCGGCACGGGGAAGCAGTCCACCTCGTGCAGGCCGTTGTAGACGGTCTTGTTGATCAGGTCGCGGTCGAGCGCCAGCTCGAACGCCTCGCGCAGCTGCGGGCTCTTGGCCAGCGCCGTGTTGACCGTACCGGGCTTCTCGGTGGAGCCGTTGGCGTTGCCGGTGTTGATCGTGATCCCGTAGTAGCCGAGGCCGCCACCAGAGACGACCTTGAGGTTCGGGTCGCTCTGGACGCCCTTGACCGTGGTCGTGGCGAGGTTGTCGCCCACCTGCACGTCGCCGGACTTCAGGTTCGCGGCCCGCACGTTCGGGTCCACGATGATTTTGTATACGAGCTTGTCGAGCTTGACCTTGGCCGCGTCGTAGTAGTCGGGCGCCTTCTCCAGCACGATCTGGCTGCCGGAGGTGCGGCTCGCGAACTTGAACGGGCCGACGCAGACCGGGGCGGCGCCGAAGTTGTCGTTCCCCGCGTCCAGCGCCTTGGGCGACATGATCATGCCGGCGCGGTCGGCGAGCTGCGCGGTCAGCGGCGTGAACGCGCGCGACAGCGTGAGCGTGACCGTCGTGGGATCGGCCACCGTGACCTTGGACACCGCGGCCAGGTCGGCCTGGCGCGCGGACTTCTCCCAGGTGCGGTGCCGGTCCAGCGACTTCTTGACCGCCTCGGCGTCGAACGCCGTGCCGTCGTTGAACTTCACGCCCTCGCGCAGCTTGATCGTCACTTCCTTGCCGTCGCCCGAGACCTCGGGCAAGGCGGTGGCCAGCTGCGGGACCAGGTTCGCCTGCGCGTCGATGTCGTAGAGCTTCTCGCACATGTTCGCGAACACCTCGCGGCCCACCAGCGTGGTCGAGATGCTCGGGTCGAGCGCGTCGGGGTCGGCGCTGAGCGCCACGTTGAGCGTGCCGCCGCTCTTGACTGGCCGGTTGTCGGCAGAGGCGTCGGCTATGGAGGGCGGGGCCGCGGGCGTGCTGCCGGACCCGCCTCCACCGCAAGCCGCCAGGGCAAGGGGGAGAACGGCGAGCGCCGCGACCAGCCTGGGGGACGGTCTCATGTGGGGGCCTCCGTTGAAACGTTTAGGAGACTGTATACAAGACCTGACATTTCACTGGTGTTTCGTGACCCGACGTTGTTATCTGACCGTTTTCTAATCGTTCGGGTGTTTTGCCATGCGGACGGCCGCGAGGAACGACCGCCTGGCGGCTGCCACGTGCGCGACCGCCCTGGCCTGCGCCTCGTCCTCGTCGCCCGCCGCGATGGCCTCGCACAGGCTCAGGTGCTCCGACCAGGAGTGCGGCCCGCGTACGGCGGCGGTCTGACTGAAGACCCACTGCGCGCGCAGGAGCATGGGCTTCATCATCAGGCTGAGGTACGAGTTGCCCGCCGCCTCGCCCACGGCCAGGTGGAAGGCGGTGTTGAGATCGGCCACCTCCTCCAGCCGGCCGCTGTCCACCGCCTCCCTGGCCTGGTCGAGCACCCGCCGCAGCCGCTCGGCAGACCCGGGCGTCCGCTTGCGCGCGGCCAGCCGCGCCGCCAGCCCTTCGACCGCCATGCGCACGTCGAAGAGCTCCTCGCCCTCCGCTGCGGACAGTCGCGCGACGGTGGCGCCGAGCCTGGGCGCGACCTCGACGAATCCCTCGGTGGCCAGCACCCGGATGGACTCGCGAACGGGGTTGCGGGACACGCCGAGCGAGGCGGCCAGCCGGTCCTCGACCAGCCGCTCGCCCTGGGCCAGCTCGCCGGAGAGAATGCGGCGCCGCAGCTCCTTGGTGACCTCGTCGCGCAAGCTCCGGTGAGTCGCGCCCAGCGTCAAATCAGTCATATAGCGACTAATCGTATACAGCGGGATCAGGTCTCGCGCTCGGGGTGCCAGCCGGCGGTCTTACCCCGCTTCTTGGCGCGGTAGGGGATCCACAGGCCCACCCCGTACATGGTCAGGCCGATGAGGATCATGAGCGCGGCCGTCGGCCAGCGCAGGCCGGGCGGCATGTACGTGGCCAGGAACCACGACATCCGCACCCGGTCGTCCGCCAGGAAGGCGGCGGCCACGATGCCCTGAGGGAACAGCGGGATCGCGCCGAGCGACAGGCACGTCATCACGATCGCCCGCTGCGGCTTCGGCAGGTCGGGCAGCTTGAACGACCTGCCGCCGCCCTCCGGCCGCCGCCCGGTGCGCATCATGTGCAGCAGTTCGGGCCCTTGTGCCGCCAGCCGCCGCTCAGCCAGCAGGCCCAGGCCCCAGTAGCACAGGGCGCCCGTCGCCAGCCCGCCCGCGACGCCCCACCAGCCGTACAGCAGGGCCGCCACGACGGCGGGCGCGCCCGTCAGGGCCACGAGCAGCATCGTCAGGTACGCCAGGCCCGTCAGGGCTCCGTCGTCCTCGCTCGTGCGCAGCGGGTTGCCGCCGCGCCGCTGCGGATCGGTGCCGGGCACCAGCGCGTACACCGAGATGAGCGGCACCAGCCCGGCCGCGCCGCCCAGCAGCGCGGCCACGCTCGCCAGGATCAGCGGCCACGGACCGTCCGTGACCAGGGTGAACGCCACGGCCAGCAGCGCCGCGACCGGGCCCACGGTCACCAGCCAGGCCCGCTGCCTGCCGCGCAGGTCCGACGCGCCGGGCGTCATGAGCGTGAGCCAGAGCGCGGTGCCGTCGATGCCGTAGAGGTTGGCGGTCATCGCCGCGGCCATCACGATGAAGATCGGCGCCGCCCACGGCAGCATGCCCGTCCAGCCGAGCGCGAGCGGCGCACCCGCGAAGAACACCCCGTAGGCCAGCGCGAACGTGAGCTGGTGGTTGCGCACCAGGTCGCGCGACCACGTGCGCAACTCCTTGGCCACCACCGCCTCCTGCGAGGTGGCGGCCCGCATCGGACGACGGCCCCGCGTCGAGGGCCGGCTCGCGCCCGTCCGTCCGGCCAGCAGCGCCGCCCACGCCGCGAGCAGCAGCACGATCAGCACCGCCATCGCGAGCAACGCCAGATAGTGACCCTGTACGGCGAGCAGCCCCCACCCCGACGGCAGGTAACGCACGAACGACGGGATCCGCCCGCCCTGGCCGAAGGCCAACGCGAACACCCACGCCTGGCCCAGGAACGCCAGCACCGCGCCGTTGATCACCCCGGCGCCGACCGCCCCGACCCGGGACCGCAGCGCGATGCCCAGCAGTCCCACGGCCACTTTCGACAGCAGCACGAAGATCGCCAGCTGCAGCACCATCGCGGGCACCGCCACCAGCACGTTCCCCGGTGAGGCCGCGAAGACCAGGCCCGCCAGGGCGACCAGGCTGATCACCGGCGCCACGCCGACGAACGCCGACACCAGTAGCCCCGCCGCCAGCCGCCGCGCGGGCAGCCCCAGCAGCGCGAAGAACTCCGGACGCAGCGTCTCGTCGCCGCCGCCGGAGAAGACGGGACCGATGATCCAGCCGAGCATCCACACGGCGTAGGCGGCTCGCCCTCCTGGAAGGCGAGGTAGATCGTGCCGGCCGCGAGCAGGAGCCCGAGAACGCCGCCCGAGGCCATCATGCCGCCGCGCTGCCCCGTGGTGGAGTGACGCAGGATCGCGATCTTCATCCGGACCAGGGCGACCGCTACAGCCATGACAGCCCCTTGGCGCCGGTGGAGTCCGCGCCGACCAGCTCCACGAACCTGTCCTCGAGCGTGGCCGCGCCGCGTACCTCGTCGAGCGGGCCCGCCGCCGCCACCCGGCCCTTGTCGATCACACCCACGTGGTCGCAGAGCTGCTCGACCAGCGCCATCACGTGGCTGGACAGCACGATCGAGCCGCCGCGCGCCACGAAGCCGCGCAGGATCATCTTGATCGTCGCCGCCGACACCGGGTCCACCGCCTCGAACGGCTCGTCCAGGACCAGCAGCCTGGGCGCGTGCAGCAGCGCCGTGGCCAGGCCGATCTTCTTGCGCATGCCGGTGGAGTACTCGATCACGAGGGTCTTCTCGGCGTCCTTCAACTCCAGCACCGACAGCAGCTCCTCGGCCCGCTCGGCCACCACCTCCTTGCTCAGGCCCCTGAGCAGGCCGAGGTACGTGAGCACCTCGCGCCCGGTGAGCCGCTCGGGCATGGCCAGCCCGTCGGGCAGCACGCCCACCAGCTGCTTGGCCCGCGCCGGGTCCGACCACACGTCGGCGCCGAAGATCCGCGCCGTGCCGCCGTCCGGTCTGAGCAGGCCGACCGCCATGGACAGCGTGGTCGTCTTGCCCGCGCCGTTCTGGCCGACCAGGCCGTAGAAGGAACCCTGGGGGACGGTGAGGTCCACGTGGTCGACGGCGACCTTGTCGCCGAACGTCTTGGCTAAACCGCTGATCTCCAAGGCCGCTGCTGTCATGACTGTCTCCTGGTGGCGAGCGTGAAGGTGGTGACGAGCTCGCGGGCGAGCAGGTCGAGGTCGAGGCCGGGCTCATGGACGATGCGTGACGGCACGGCGTCGACGGCCGCCCGGATGGTGACGGCCATGCTGCGCCTGTCGAAATCGCGGAACTCGCCGGACTGCTGGCCCCAGCCGAGGACCTTCTCCAGGTCGGCCACGGCGACCTCGGCCTGCGCCGCGTACGGTCCCGGGCCGCCCTCCTCGCCGGGCATGTGGGTGATGATCTCCATCAGGGCCAGGAGCGGCTTGCGGTGCTCGCGCATGAAGTCGAGGTTGCTCTCGAGGTAGGCGCGCAGGGCCTCGGTCGCGGTGGGCTGCGCGAGGATCCGGGGGACCATCAGGTCCGTGGCCAGCCTGGCGACCTCGGCGACGACCGCCTCGATGAGCTGCTGCTTGCCGCCGAAGTGGTACGAGATCACTCCGGTGCTGATCTTCGCCTGCCTGGCGATCCTGGCCAGGGTGGTGTGCGCGTAACCCTGGTCGGCGAGCACCTCGATGGCGCACGCGATGATCTGGGCCCTGCGGGCCTCCTCGATGAACGTGCGGCCTTCTGACGTCACGTTCAAAACTTTAAACAGCCATTCAAATTTTTGGAAGCGTCTTCAACCGCTCCTGTCCATGCGGGTGTCAGGCGCGCAGGCGAAGCCCGCGGGGCGTGGGGTGGAACCCGGCCGCCTCCAGGGCCGCCGCCAGCGGTGAGTCGATGATGGAGGCGCCGTCGGCCCGCTCCACGGTCAGTTTCCCGAGCGCGCCGTCGCGCACGGACAGCGCGAGCGCGTCGACGGCGGGCTGCAGCCGCTCGTCGTCGGCGAACGACAGCAGCGTCTTGCCGCCTCGCTCGACGTAGAGCACCAGGTGGCCGTCCACGAGCACCACGAGCGAGCCGGCCTTTCTGCCCGGCTTGTGCCCGAGGTCGCCCGGGTGCTGCGGCCAGGGGAGCGCGGCGCCGTACGGGCTGGCGGGGTCGGCGGCGGCCAGCACCACGGCCCGGGGCCCGGCGTTCTCCTGGTGCGGGGCCGGGGCGATGGCCGGGGCCATGGCACGCATCCGGTCAACCGCTCCCGGCAGCGCGAACTGCGCGCCTCCCAGGCCCTCGACGAAGTAGCCCCGGCGGCACCGCCCGCTCTCCTCGTACGCCCGCAGGACCTGGTAGACCGGGGTGAACCCGCCGGGCAGCCGTTCGGACGTCACCGCGCCCCTGGTCACCACGCCGTGCCGCTCCAGCAGCACCTCGGCCTGCGCGTGGGCCCGCTGCGTCGCGTCGGCGGCGGGCGCGGGCAGCAACCACCATCGGCCGCCCACGGTGGGAGGGCCGCTCCTGCTCGGCAGCACGGCCCGGCGCCTGCGCGTGGTGGCGGGCCGGTGCGCGGGACGGCCGGTGCCGAGCGTGGCCCGCAACGGGGCCAGCGTGTCACCGGAGATCCGCCCGGCCCACACCAGGTCCCACAGCGCCGCGGCCAGCGCCGCGTCGTCCAGCGAGCCGAGCTGGTCGGAGATGCCGCGGAAGAACAGCGCGCCGCCACCGCCCAGCAGCTCGAGCACGCCGTCGTGCAGGGGCGTCATCGTGATCTCCGCGGGCTCGGGCAGCAGCAGCGGCGCGGTGTCGGCGTAGTAGAGCGACACCCAGCCGTCGCCGCCGGGCAGCGACCCCTGACCTGCCCACATCACCTCACCCGAGGAGGTCAGCTCGTCGAGCAGCGCCGGATGGTAGCCGGGCACCCGAGAGGGCAGCACCAGCGTCTCCAGCGCGGACGCGGGCACGGCGGCCCCCTGGAGCTGCTCGATCGAGCGAACCAGCGCGTCCATGGCCCGCGCCGCCTCGCTGCCCGCCCGACCGGCGGCGCTCGAGCTGGTGATGCCGTGCCAGGCGGGCAGGAACCGGGCCAGCGTCTCCGGCGCGACCGGCTCGACCTCCTTGCGCAGCCTCGCCAGCGACCTGCGGCGCAACATCCGCAGCACCCCGGCGTCGCACCACTCCTCGCCCCGCCCGCCGGGCCGGAACTCCCCGTTGACGACCCGCCCGGACGAGGCCAGCCGCCGCAACGCATCCGTCACCACGGCCACGCCGAGCCCGAACCGGGCGGCGGCCGTGCCCGCGTGGAACGGCCCGCGCGTGCGGGCGTGCCGGGCCAGCAGGTCGGCCAGCGGATCGGCGACGGGCTCCAGGAACGCGTGGGGCACCCCGACAGGCGGCGGCGCGCCCAGCGCGTCACGCATGCGGGCCGCGTCCTCGATCGCCGCCCACTGCTCCTCGCCCGCGATCCGCACCCTGATCGCGCGCCGCGAACGCTCAAGCTCCTCCAGCCAGGACGGGTTGCCGCCGCGCACGCTCACGTCGGGCGCGAGCAGCGGCCCGTGCGAGCGCAGCAGGTCGGCGAGGTCCTCCAGGTCGCGCAGCGGGCGGTCGAGCCTGGCCAGCTCGCGCTCGGTGTCGGAGATCACGTCGGGATCGAGCAGCTCGCGCAGGTCGGCCTGGCCGAGCAGCTCGGCCAGCAGCGTGGTGTCCAGCGCCAGTGCTTGGGCCCGCCGCTCGGCCAGGGGCGCGTCGCCTTCGTACATGAACGCGCCCACGTAGTGGAACAGCAGCGAGGTGGCGAACGGCGAGGCCTGCGACGTCTCCACTTCGACCAGCCGCACGCGGCGCGCGGCGATGTCGCGCATGAGCTGCACGAGCCCCGGCACGTCGAAGACGTCCTGCAGGCACTCGCGCATCGTCTCCAGCACGATCGGGAACGAGGCGTACTGCGAGGCCACGCCCAGCAGATGGGCGGCGCGCTGGCGCTGCTGCCACAGCGGGCTGCGCCTGCCCGGCGTACGGCGCGGCAGCAGCAGCGCCCGCCCCGCGCACTCCCTGAACCGGGAGGCGAACATGGCCGAACCGCCCAGCTCCTCGGTGACGATCTGCTCGATCTCCTCGGCGTCGAACGCGGCCACGTCGGTGGGCGGCTCGGCGAGCGTGTCGGGGATGCGCAGCACGATGCCGTCGTCGGAGTGGACGGCCTGCACGTCGATGCCGTAGCGCTCGCGCAGCCGCCGGTTGATCGCCAGCGCCCACGGGGCGTGCACCCGCGCGCCGTAGGGGGAGTGGATGACCACGCGCCAGTCGCCGAGCTCGTCGTGGAAGCGTTCGACGAGGAGGGTGCGGTCGTCGGGGACGTAGCCGGTGGCCTCGCGCTGCTCGTGCAGGTAGGCCAGCAGGTTTCCCGCGGCGTACTCGTCGAGCCCGGCCTCCCGCATGCGCTCGGTCGAGCCGTTCTTGGCCTGCTCGCGCAGGAACTGCCCGATCGCCCTGCCCAGCTCCGCCGGGCGCCCCGGCGCGTCGCCGTGCCAGAACGGCAGCTTGCCCGGCTGCCCCGGTGCGGGCGAGACGAGCACCCGGTCGGCCGTGATGTCCTCGATCCGCCAGGACGTCGCGCCCAGCACGAACACGTCGCCCACACGCGACTCGTAGACCATCTCCTCGTCCAGCTCGCCCACCCTGGAGGCCTTCTCGCCCACCAGGAACACGCCGAACAGGCCGCGGTCGGGGATCGTGCCGCCGTTGGTGACCGCCAGGCGCTGCGCGCCAGGACGCCCCTGCAGGGTGCCGGTGACGCGGTCCCACACGATGCGCGGGCGCAGCTCGGCGAACTCCTCGCTCGGATAGCGCCCGGCGAGCATGTCGAGCGTGGCCTCCAGCGCGCTCCTCGGCAGCGTGGCGTAGGGGGCGGCCCGCTTGACCACCGACTCCAGCTCGTCGACGGTCCACTCGTCCATCGCGGTCATGGCCACGATCTGCTGCGCCAGCACGTCGAGCGGGTTGCGCGGATAACGCAGCTCCTCGATCTGGCCGCTCTTCATCCGCTCGGCCACCACGGTGGTCTGCACCAGGTCGCCCCGGTATTTCGGGAAGATCACGCCCTTGGACACCGCGCCGACCTGGTGGCCCGCCCGGCCGATGCGCTGCAGCCCGCTGGCCACGCTCGGCGGCGCCTCCACGCACGCGACCAGGTCGACCGCGCCCATGTCGATGCCCAGCTCCAGGCTGGAGGTGGCGACCACGGCAGGCAGCCGGCCCGACTTGAGCGCCTCCTCGATCTGCGCCCGCTCCTCCTTGGAGACCGAGCCGTGGTGAGCGCGCACGATCTCCGTCACGACGCCCTTGCTCGCCCCGGCCTGCGCCATCATGTCGGCGGGCATCCGCTTGGGGGTCTCCCAGGTCGGTCCTGCGGACGGCCCCGTCTCCCAGATGGACAGGTCGACGGCCTCGGCGTCGCCGCGCTCCCGCTCGTACGCCAGCTCGTTGAGCCGGGTGCACAGGCGCTCGGCCAGCCGCCGCGAGTTGGCGAAGACGATCGTCGAGCTGTGCGCCCCGATCAGGTCGAACAGCCGGTCCTCCACATGGGGCCAGATCGACCTGTTGCCCGGCTCCGGGGCGAAGTCCTCCGCGTTTCCCTCCGGCTGCGGGCGGCCCTCCATCTCGGTCATGTCCTCGACGGGGACGACGACCTCGATCTCGAGCCGCTTCTCCGACGGCGGCTGCACGACGGTGGCCGGTCGCGTGCCGCCGAGGAAGGCCGCCACCTCGCTCACCGGCCGCACGGTCGCCGACAGCCCGATCCGCTGCGCGGGCCTGTCGAGCAGCGCGTCGAGCCGCTCCAGGGTGAGCGCCAGATGCGCGCCGCGCTTGGTGGCGGCGACCGCGTGGACCTCGTCCACGATCACCGTCTCCACGCCGCGCAACGCCTCTCGCGCCTGGCTGGTGAGCAGCAGGAACAGCGACTCGGGCGTCGTGATGAGGATGTCGGACGGCTTGGCCGCGTATCGCCTGCGGTCCTCCGAGGGGGTGTCGCCCGAGCGGATCGCCACCGAGATCTCCGGCACCGGCAGGCCCAGCCGGCGCGCCGTCTGCCTGAGCCCGGCCAGCGGGGCACGCAGGTTGCGCTCGACGTCGACGGCCAGCGCCTTGAGCGGCGACACGTAGAGCACCCGCGTCCCCTTGCGGGCGGGCTCGCCCTGCTCCGACTTGCCGGGGGGCTTGTGGGCGGGACCGGCGGACTCGGGCTTGTGGGCGGGGTCGGGGTGCTGCGGCTCGGCGGTGGGATCGGCGTGCTGCGGCTTGTGGGCGGGACCGGCATGCTGCGGCTTGGCGGGGTCGGCGTGCTGCGGCTTGGCGGGGTCGGCGTGCTGCGACGCCAGCCTGTCGAGGGACCACAGGAACGCCGCCAGCGTCTTGCCCGAGCCGGTGGGCGCGACGACCAGGGTGTTGTCGCCGCGCGAGATCGACTCCCACGCCCCCTCCTGGGCGGCCGTGGGCGCTTGGAAGGCTCCGGCGAACCATTGCCTGGTCACCTGGCTGAACTGGTCAAGGGAGCTCACCAGCTCATACTGCCTCGCGCCACCGACAGAAAGCGCATTGGCGCCGTGACGAGCGGTTGAGCGGGGTCTTGGCGGACATATAGCGACCGTGACCATTGACTATGCGGCCATCGAAGCCCGCCGTGCGGAGATCAGGCGGCGTTACGTCTTACCGCACCGGCCATCGAGCAGCGCGCGCGGCCTGCACCACATGGCCCTGCTCTCGTCGGACGTGGAGCGAACCATCAAGTTCTACCAGGAGCTTCTGGAGTTTCCGCTCACCGAGATCATCGAGAACCGCGACTACAAGGGCTCCAACCACTTCTTCTTCGACATCGGCAACGGCAACCTGCTCGCGTTCTTCGACTTCCCCGGGCTCGACCTGGGGCCGTACCAGGAGGTGCTGGGCGGGCTGCACCACGTCGCGATCTCCGTCGACCCCGCCACGTGGGAACGTCTGCGCGGAAAGCTGGAGATGGCCGGCGTGCCGCACCAGATAGAGAGCGGCGCCTCCATTTACTTCAAGGACCCCGACGGCGCCCGGCTGGAGCTGCTCGCCGACCATCTCGGTGAGATGTACGGCTCACGTGTGCTGTGACCGCGGTTCGACGATGGTTCGACGCTCGTTGACGCCCTAGCGTCGCGCCCTAGCGTCGTGACGGCCGGCGCGTGCGGGGCTTGCCCGCGCGGGGCGCCTGCCTGATGCCGGCATGCCTTTCCGATCGCTCCGCCTTCTCCTTCTGTACGGCGAGGCGCAGGACGAGCAGCAGCCGGCGGCGTTTGGCCCTGTTGGCCTTCGTCTTGGCTGTCTTCGGGGGTGAAGACTTGGGGGTCTTTGGCATGGGGATGTCTTACCCACGCCCCGGGCGATTCCATACTTGGTTCATGCGCCTGACGGAGTTCTGGAGACGGATGAACGCTCATTTCGGGGAGAC
Organism: Nonomuraea sp. NPDC049400; assembly: GCF_044466425.1. Lineage (NCBI taxonomy): Bacteria > Bacillati > Actinomycetota > Actinomycetes > Streptosporangiales > Streptosporangiaceae > Nonomuraea > Nonomuraea sp. NPDC049400. The sequence goes on along the minus strand of NZ_JBITMP010000005.1, from coordinate 320,125 downwards.
GTACGCCGAATCGTGGGCGCGCGACTACGTGCTCGCGCCGCTCGGCGGGCGGACCGTCATGCAGGCGCTGGCCGACGGTGAGAGCGCCAAGACCGTCTGGCGCGCGGTCTGCCAGGTGGAGAACGTCTCGCCCAAGCTGCGCTAAGTCTGCGCCATACCGGCTAAGTCTGCGTCATGTCGAGGGCCTGCCGCAGCGTGGCGGCTGTGAGCTCCAACTCGTCCGCGCTGCCCTGCCCGCCGGGCGACCACAGGAACAACCATCCGCGGTGCGACGGGGTGGCGAAGATGATCGTCTGGCGGCCGGTGCGCGGGTGCCAGACCCACAACACCGGATCCTCGGTGCCTATCATGCGGCTGACCAGGCCATGATGGGGGAGCAACTCGGCGAGCGCCTCAAGACGGGTGCGTCGTTCCCTGGTGTAGCCGCTCGCCACCCGCCACCTCCGACCCCTCGCCCCTGCAGTGAGTCTCCCCAGCTCACCGCGCGTGCAACACGTTGGAGACCAACATCGGCCGGGCGTGTTCGTGCGGATACGGATGGGGCTCGCAGACGACCGATGTCACACCGCCCCGGCACACGGCCCCGGCACACGGCCCCGGCACACCGCACCGGCACACCGCCCCCAGTGCACAAGCCCGGCACACCGCCCCGGCGAGGGAAAAGGAAGGCTCACCTCCCCGAACACGGGAGCTTGACGGCGACCTGCGTGTTCCTGCTGTGATCGAACAGTCGTTCGGCTACGATTGACTCCGCCGGGCCACGTCTTCCCCGGCAGTCGCAGAAAATGTCAGTGGCAGGCCGTAGCTTTCACTCGACTGATCGGACCACGACCCTCCAGGGGGAGTTCCCATGGCTATCAACGACCGCGAGAAGGCCCTCGAGACCGCTCTCGCTCAGATCGAGCGACAGTTCGGCAAGGGCTCAGTGATGCGCCTGGGCGACGACGCCCGAGCTCCCATCGAGGTGATCCCCACAGGGTCGATCTCCCTCGACGTGGCGCTCGGCATCGGCGGCCTGCCGCGCGGCCGCATCGTCGAGATCTACGGCCCCGAGTCTTCGGGTAAGACCACGATCGCCCTGCACGCGGTGGCCAATGCCCAGCGGGCCGGCGGCATCGCGGCGTTCATCGACGCCGAGCACGCCCTCGACCCCGAATACGCCAAGAAGCTGGGGGTCGACACCGACGCCCTGCTGGTCTCCCAGCCCGACACCGGCGAGCAGGCGCTGGAGATCGCCGACATGCTGATCAGGTCCGGCGCCGTCGACATCATCGTCATCGACTCGGTGGCCGCGCTGGTGCCCAAGGCCGAGATCGAGGGCGAGATGGGCGACAGCCACGTCGGCCTCCAGGCCCGCCTCATGTCCCAGGCCCTGCGCAAGGTCGCCGGCGCGCTCAACAGCACGGGCACCACCGCCATCTTCATCAACCAGCTCCGCGAGAAGATCGGCGTCATGTTCGGCAGCCCCGAGACGACGACCGGCGGTAAGGCGCTCAAGTTCTACGCCTCGGTCCGGATGGACATCCGCCGCATCGAGACCCTCAAGGACGGCACGGAGGCGGTCGGCAACCGCACCCGGGTCAAGGTCGTGAAGAACAAGATGGCCCCGCCCTTCCGCGTCGCCGACTTCGACATCCTCTACGGCGTGGGCATCTCCCGCGAGGGCGGCCTCATCGACATGGGCGTGGAGCACGGCTTCGTCCGCAAGTCCGGCGCCTGGTACACGTACGAGGGTGACCAGCTCGGCCAGGGCAAGGAAAACGCCCGCAACTTCCTGAAGAACCACCCCGACATGGCCAACGAGATCGAGAAGAAGATCAAGGACAAGCTGGGCGTGGGTCCCCGCCTCGACGCCCCCGCCGAAGCCGCAGCCCCCGCCCCGGCCGCCGCTCCTTCCGGCCGTGGCTCGAAGTCCACCCCGAAGCCGGGTGACGTCTGATCGTCCACCCCATGAGCGACCCCGTCCACCCCATGAGCGACCCCGTCCACCCCATGAGTGACCCAGACCGGCCACAGGCGCCCCAATCCCGGGGCGCCCGGCCCGGCCCCCCTCCGTCGTCCCCCTCCTGGGGCCGCGACCTGGCCCGCTCGTCCACGGACGGCTGGCCATCGGTCGACGAGTGGCGCGACCACCGCGCCCGCCAACGCGCCTCCACCCCACCCCCCGACCCCCAGGTCCCCACAGCCGACTCCCCGCCCGCCACAGTCGACCCCCAGGTCGCCGCAGCCGACCCCCAGGTCGGCACGGCCGGTTCCCAACATCGGACGGACGATTCCCCGGCTGGCACTGCCGACGACTCTCACTCCGGAGTGGCCAATTCCCTGGCCAGTACTGCCGACTCCCATCCCGGGGCGGACGATTTTCTGGCTGGAACGGCTGGTGCTCAGGCTGGGATGGCTGGCTCCGAGGCTGATACTGCCGACGCCCAGTCCGACACAGCCGATCCCCAGCCTGCGGCGGATGGTTCCCAAGCTGGCACAGCCGACTCTCCGGCGTTGGCGCGCGGCCGGTTCAGCGAGAATGACGAGGCCACGGCCGACGAGTCCCGGACGAGCGGAGTCACAAGCGACCACCAGACGGCGGCGTCTGAGCGTGCCGGTGGTGACGCTGCGTCCTCTGATGAGGGGGGCGCTGGGTGGCATTCCGAAGTGCTGGCGGGCAGCAGTTGGTTTGCGGAGGAGCAGCCGGGCGGCGGAAAGGCCGGTCAGAAGCGGGCGGGCCGAGGGCGGCGATCGGGCCGATCCAGCCGGCGGTCCGGGAAGGGCGCACGAGAGCGGGACTGGCCATCCGAAGAGCTGGGCACTGGGGCCGATCCGCATGCCGAGGGTGCTGCCGGGTTCGCACCGGACGGTGAGAGCTTTGCCGGATCCAGGCGGGACAGTGAGAGCCTTGGCGGATTTGGGCGGGGCGATGCGGGTGCCGCTTGGTCTGGGCGGGGCGGTGAGAGTGCCGGTCGGGCTAGTCGGGGCGGTGAAAGCGGTTCCGGAGGTGGCCGCGACGCGGATCCGGAGTCGGTGGCTCGGGCCATCTGCCTCCGCCTTCTCACCATGGCGCCCAAGACGCGCGCCCAGCTCGCCGAAGCGCTGCGCAAACGTAACGTGCCGGACGAGGCCGCTGAAGCCGTCCTCAGCCGCTTCTCCGAGCTCGGCCTGATCAACGACGAGGCGTTCGCCGCCGCCTGGGTCGACTCGCGGCACCACGGCCGCGGTCTGGCCAAGCGCGCCCTGGCCGCCGAGCTGCGCCATCGGGGTGTGGACACCGACACGGTCAAGGAAGCAGTGGAACGGCTGGATCCCGACCAGGAGGCGGAGACAGCGCGGCGGCTGGTGGAGCGCAAGCTCGCCTCCACCCGATCGCTCGACCCACAGACCCGCACGCGGCGGCTGGCGGGCATGCTGGCGCGCAAGGGCTACTCCGCGGGCCTGGCCTTCCGCGTCATCCGGGAGGCGCTCGAAGCAGAGGGCATCGACATGGAGGAAGACCTCCCGTAACCTCCCCCCGGCTCCCGGCTCCCGGCTCCCGGCTCCCGGCTCCCGGCTCTCGTTCAGCTTTTGTTTGGCGCTCTCTCACCCGTGCCTGCGCTGAGTGCCCGCGGGTGGATCCGCCTTGCCAGGCGCCCTCTTGGCGCAACCTCTTAGGATGGCCGAGTTTCTGGCACCTGCACGCCTTGTCGGGCACTCGTCTGGCGCGCGCTTCGGAACAGGCTCGGCCACCCGGCCCACCGAACCCCCTGCTGACCTGCCCCCGGGTCACTCCGGCCGGGGCTCGTCCGGTAGTTCGGCGAGGACCCCATAGTGCGACGAGGCGTTGCCGATCTCGTCGTCGTGACGCCGGCCAGGCAGCGGATGCCGCCGCCGAGTTCGGCGATCATCCGGTCGATGGCCGAGGCGTAGGCGCGGCGGCTGCCGCTCGCTCGACGTGTCGGTGCGCAAGTTACGCGCCCACGTCGCCGACCTGCTGGTCCGCCTCGGCACGCCGTCGCCGCCCCTGCCCCAGCGCACGCGTATCCCACGCGGGAACCACGACCTCCGCTCCCCAGCGCCCGCATTTCGCCGTACAAGATACACTGTATCTTGTACGGTATTAGAAGGGGTGCGTGATGCAGAAGCTGCCCACGGTCGTCGCGCGGATGTGGGGGCGGGAACCCGTGTCCCGCCGCGGTCCCCGTCCCGGACTGACCCTCGACCGGATCGCCGATGCCGCGATCGAGATCGCGGACGCCGAAGGCCTGGCGGGCGTGCGGATGAGCAGTGTGGCCGCCCGATTGGGCGTGTCCACGATGTCGCTGTACGGCTACGTCGCCAGCAAGGACGAACTGCTCACCGCGATGGTGGATGCCGCGGCCCCCAAATCGCCGGAGCCCGGCACGCTGCCGTGGCGGGAATATCTGTCCGTCTGGACCCGCGCCAACCGCGATTTCCTGGTGAGCCACCTTTGGCTGCTGGAAGTCTCGCCCCTCACCCCGCCCACCGGACCGCGCACCCTGCGCTGGCTGGACCGGGCGCTGACCGTGCTGGGCAGTGCCGGGCTGACCGCGGCGGAGGCCGTCAACATCACCTCCACCCTGTCCGCCTACGCCGCCAGCTCCGCGACCCTCCTGTCCGCCATGAGCGGCACGGTCGACGAAACGGGACCGGAAGGGCTGGCCCGACGCAGGCGGTCGCTACCGCGAGACCGCCCGCCGCATCGAAGGCGTACGTCTGACCGTCACCTTCATCTTCGACACCGGACGCGGCGGCCAAGAACGCCTCACCTAAAGCTTCCTGGCCCGCGGGGGCCGCATCGCCGATGTTGTGGGCCGATACCTCCAGGACTGACACAGGGCCCGTGACAGCGAGGGTTTGCGTTCGTACGGGTTCCTGCGCGTCCGGCCGCTTGCTTCGCTCCTTCCTCCAGTCCGCGACGGCCTCCCGCACCGCGGCGTCCACCGTCCGATGGCGCGGTCGCGGGCGAGTCGAAGAGTGTGTTGAACACTTGCATGGCAACCAATACATCTGTATAGACTTCGGTACGTGCGACCAATCTCTGAAGAAGATCTGACGACCCGCGCCCGCATCCGCGACGCCGCGATGGCGCTGTTCGCCGAGCAGGGAGTCAAGGCCACCACGATCCGCGGGATCGCCGAGGCGGCCAAAGTCTCGCCCGGCCTGGTGCAGCACCACTTCGGCACCAAGGAAGCGCTTCGGCAGGCGTGTGACGAGTACGTCCTCAGCTACATACGTGAGCAGGTCAACGCGGGCGTCACCAACCGCAATATGGAAAAGCCCGAATTCATCGAGAACGTCCACCGCACCGCGCCGCCCCTGATGAAATACCTCGGCCGCGCGCTCGTGGAGGGCTCCCCGGCGGCAGCCGCCATGTTCGACGAGCTCGTGAGCGTGACGGAGGAGCATCTCGCCAACGAAGATCAGCACTCCGAGGCCGACCACCGCGCCCGCGCGACCGTGCTGACGGCAATGAAGCTGGGCATCACGGTGCTGCACGAGCACGTCTCCCGCGCGCTGGGCACGGACCTTTACGCCCCGCAGGGTGCGCTGCGCGTCGGCAAGGCTCAGCTCGACCTGATCAGACCGGAATTCCTCGGCCGCGAGCTGTTCGAACAGGCGCGGACGGGCCTGGAGAAGGCCGAGGGACAGCAGTCAACTACCACCGGCTGAAGCCGGTGGTTTGCTCTCACGGTCCCGTCTGGCTGAAGGGAGGCCGGTAGCGTGTGGCTGGTTGACAACAGCCCAGCCCGCGACGCCGCGTGCGGCGATGTTGCGGGCCGCGATGTGGTCGGCGTGCCCAGCGAGGCCACACCGGGTGCAGACGAACCGGCCCCGCGCCGGCCGGTTCGCCCTGGAGACACACCCGCACGTCGGACAGGCCTGCGACGTATAAGCGGGATCGACCAGCTCGAAGGCAACCCCGACCCGTGCGGCCTTGTAGCGGGTGAACTCGATCTGCTGGGCGAACGCCCAGCTGCGAAGGGTGCGCCGCTGGAGCCGGTGAGCCCTTGCCCGCCCGCGGATGCCCTGGAGATCCTCCAGGGCGATGCCGCGGCCGGTGCGTTCGGCTTCGCGCACCACGTACTTGCTGATCTGGTGGTTGAGGTCGGTCATCATCCGGTGCTCACGCCCGGACAGGCGGCGCAGCACCCGCCGCGCCGCGGGAGTGCCCTTCCTCTGCAAGCGTCGGCGTTGCCGATGGCGCCGCTCCCGCAGCGTGCGGACGTGGCCGTTGCCGCCGACCGGGCCGGGCAGGGCAGTGCCGGGCAGCACCGCCCCGTCACTGGTGACCGCCAGGTTGGCCACTCCTTGGTCCACTCCCATGAAACCGTTGATCGGCTTGCGCGCCGCTGGTTCGGGCAGGGTGACGGCGACCTGCAACAGCCACACCCCGCGCCGATAGAGCAGGTCGGCCTCCCCGATGGGCAGCGCCTCGACGGCCTTGAGATCCTCTGGACGTCCGGTGTACGGCACAGTCACGCGGCCGGTGGGGGTCCACAGCGACACGATGCGGGCGTCACGGTTCCAGCTCATCAGCCGTGCGTCGTAGGGGACCGCCCCGTACGGGCGGAACACATGCGCCGGCTTCTTTGTCGCGCGCCGGTTGGCGTAGGCGCCGGCGACGCGGGCGATGGCCCGCACGGCTGCCCGCGCGCCCAGCCCAGCGACCTGTGCGCGCACGGGATGGTAGGCCAGGCGGTGCAGTTCCAGGACGGCGAAGGTGCGCTGCTGCAAGGCCAGCCGGGAGACGAAGGCGGCTGCTTGATTGCACACCAATATCGCTGCCGTGAGGGCGTCCCCCGAGAACCTCACTCACCGCAAATGTTACTGAGTGTCACCGAGCTTTTCCATATTGTTTTCGAAAGGAGGGTGGCGCTTTCTCCCGGCCCTGAAGGGTCGGCTCTTCGCGCCACATTTCAGATGAACGCCGCACTGCGCGCCGACGGCCTCGTCAAGACCTTCGGCCAGACCAGGGCCCTGGACGGGCTCGACCTCACCGTACAGACAGGCGAGGTGCACGGCTTCCTCGGCCCCAACGGGGCGGGCAAGACCACCACGATCCGTATCCTGCTGGGCCAGATGCGCGCCGACGGAGGCCGGATCGAGTTACTGGGCGGCGACCCCTGGCACGACGCCACCGAACTGCACCGAAGGCTCGCCTACGTGCCCGGCGACGTCACCCTGTGGCCCTCGCTGACCGGCGGCGAGGTCATCGACCTGCTGGGCAGGGTACGCGGCGGCCTCGACCCCAGGCGGCGCGCCGAGCTGCTCGAGCGCTTCGAGCTCGATCCGCGCAAGAAGTGCCGCACCTACTCCAAGGGCAACCGGCAGAAGGTGGCGCTGGTGGCCGCCTTCGCCTCCGACGTGGAGCTGCTGGTGCTGGACGAGCCGACCTCGGGCCTGGACCCGCTGATGGAGGCGGTCTTCAACGAGTGCGTGCTGCGGGAGAAGCGCAACGGCCGCACCGTGCTGCTGTCCAGCCACATCCTCTCCGAGGTCGAGACGCTGTGCGACCGCGTCAGCATCATCCGCGCCGGCCGTACCGTCGAGTCCGGCAGCCTGGCCGAGCTGCGCCACCTCACCCGCACCTCGGTGACGGCCGAGCTGATCGGGCCCGCGCCCGGGCTGGCCAGCCTGCCCGGTGTGCACGGCCTGAGCGTGGCCGGCGACCGGCTGCACTGCCAGGTGGACGGCGACGCGCTCACCGCGGTGCTCGCCGAGCTGGCCGGCGCAGGCGTGCGGACATTGACCACGCAGCCACCGACGCTGGAGGAGCTGTTCCTGCGGCACTATGAGGGAGCCGCCAGATGACCGGCACCTGGATACTGATCCGGCTCATTCTGCGCAGGGACCGCGTGCTGCTGCCGGTGTGGATAGCGATCAGCGCGCTGCTGCCGGCGAGCATCGCCTCCTCCACCACGGCCCTGTATGCCGACCAGGCCGCCCGCGAGGCCTTCGCGGCGGCCACGATGAGCAACCCCGCGCAGCTGGCCACGCGCGGTCCCATCTACGACGCGAGCGTCGGCGGGCTGACCGCCTGGACGCTCAGTTCGTCCGCGGCACTGATCGGCGGGCTGATCAGCATCCTGCTGGTGACCAGGCACACCCGGGTCGAGGAAGAGGCCGGCCGACGGGAGCTGCTGTCGTCGGGTGTCATCGGCCGCCACGCCCCGCTGGCCGCCGCGCTCGCGGTCGTGCTGGCCGGCAATCTGCTGCTGGGCCTGCTGTCGGTGCCCGCCCTGGTCGGCAACGGCCTGCCTGCGGGTTCCTCGGTGCTGTTCGGGTTGTCCATCGCCGCGGGCGGCTGGGCGTTCGCGGCCGTGGCCGCGGTCACCGCGCAGCTCACCGCGTCCTCCGGTACGGCGCGTGGCCTGGCGATCGCCATCGGCGGCCTGCTGTTCGCGTTGCGCTCGCTGGCCGACACCGGCGGCATCGGCTGGCTCGCGTGGCTGACGCCGTTCGGCTGGGTCCGGCTGACCAAGCCCTACGCCGGCGACCAGTGGTGGGTGCTGGGGCTGGTCGCGCTGTTCGTCGCCGTCCTGGCGGCGGCCGCCTTCGCGCTGTCCACGCGGCGTGACGTGGCCGGCGGCCTGGTGCCCGCCCGCCAGGGGCCCGCCACCGGAGGGCTGCCGGGCGCGTTCGGCCTGGCCGGGCGGCTGCACCGGGGCACGCTCGCGGGCTTCGCCATCGGGTTCGGCCTGCTGGGCGCCCTGCTCGGCGTGTCCGCGCGCGGGCTCGACGCGCAGCTGGACACGCCGCAGTTCCAGGAGCTGGCCGAGACCATCGGCGGCGCCGGCGCCCGCATCTCGGATGTGTTCTTCACGTTCATGATGTATGTGCTCAGCCAGCTCGTCACGGGGGCGGCGCTGATGTCGGCGCTGCGCGCCCGTGGCGAGGAGGCAGCGGGCCGGGCCGAGCTGCTGTTGTCCGCCCCTGTCGGCCGGCTGCGCTGGGCGCTGAGCCATCTGGCGTTCGCCATCGTGGGCCCGGCGCTGCTGCTGGCCGTGCTGGGCGCGGCGGCAGGGCTCACCTACGACGGCGACGTGGGCCGCGTCACCGGGGCCACGCTGGCCTACCTGCCTGCGGTCTGGACCGTGGTCGGGATCGCGACGCTGCTGTTCGGCATGGTGCCACGGCTGGCCGCGGCCGTGAGCTGGACTGTGCTCGGCCTCTTCCTGGTCGTGGATCTGCTCGCGGAGTTCAAGATGGCCAGCGGGATCCTCCTGGAGCTTTCGCCGTACGTGCATGTGCCGGCGCTGTTGCTGGGCAGTGCCTCGTCACCGGTGGCGCCGCTGCTGGGGCTGACCGCGGTGGCCGTCGCCCTGGCCACAGCGGGGCTGGCGTTCCTGCGCCGCCGCGACCTGGCGCCCTCGTCCTGAGACCCCGCGAACTCCCAGCGCCAAGCGAGCGATCGCCTGGCCTGGCAGCGGCTGCTAGGATCGTCGACGGCGTATGAGACCCCTGATGGCTACGTGACGAGGGAGGTTGATGAATATGGCTGCCAGCAGCCGTTATCAGCATGCCCTTGTCCGGTCCGCGCGAGACTAGCGCGGCCCGGGTCGTTCCATCGACCAGGAGTCTCACATGTCTTCACTCTTTCCGGTGACCGATGCCGATCTGACCACCGACCGCCTCATCCTGCGGTCGTGGTCCGCGACTGAAGTCAGCGCCGTCCTGGACGGTGCCCGGTCGGCGCACTGGGCCGAGGACTTCCCCGCCGAGGGGGACCAGGTCATCGTCGGCCTGTTCGCCGAAAACCCCACGTGGCTGGACGAGTACGGCCACCGTCAGATCATCGAACGCGAAAGCGGTCTGGTGGTCGGCTCGATTGGCCTGTTCTGGCCGCCCAGCGACGGCACCCTGGAGATCGGGTACGGCGTCGTGGCCTCTCGCCGGGGGCGCGGCTACGCCCCCGAGGCCACGCGTGCCCTGACCGAGTTCGCCTTCTCCGCGCCGGGGGTCCACACGGTCCACGCCAACGTGGAACTGTCGAACCCCGCCTCGATCCGGGTGCTGGAAAAGGCCGGCTTCCAGCGATCGCACACCGACGCTGAGCAGAACACGGCCCGGTACGTCGCCACACCGCCGCTCCAGCGGTAACCACTTTCAGGGGATCGGCGGCATGCCCGCCGATCCCCTGAGTCACCGGACGGTCGCGGCCCAGATGGAGGAGCTCATGGCAGGCCATAGGCGTGACCTGGACAGTCGCCTCGCCGAGCGCGGGTTCACGCGTGTCGAGCCGCTCGGGCGCGGCCTGGAGTTCTCGGTCTTCCGCGCCGAGCCGGGCGACGGCGGGGATCCGGTCGCCATACGCGTCGCCGAGCGTCGCTTCGACTCCACGGTCAACGATCCCCGGGTCGACACTCGAGCCCTGCTGCGGCAGGAATACCGGCTGACCCGCCTGCTGCGTGACCACGGGCTCCCCGTCGCTGAGCCCGTCACCCTGATCCTCGGCGAGACCTCCGACGAGCCGGACATCCTGGTCAGCCGCTACGTGGAGGACGACGGATCGGAGCTGGACTCCTTCCTGCTCGGCGCTCTCCTGGCCAGGCTCCACGCCCTCCCGCTGCCCGAACTGCTGCCCGGACTGCGTCTTGTCGCCGCCGAACGGTCGACGGCGCCCCGGCTGCTGGTCGGCAGGATCCTGCGCCGCTGGAACGAGATCGGCCGCCTCACGGACGACTGGCCGCCGGCGCCCTCCGCCGACCGGCTGCTCCCGATCGCCGCGCCGCTGAGTCACGGCTGCCTGCTCCACCTCGACGTGCGCCGGGCCAATGTGCGCTGTCACAAGGGCGAGGTCCGCGCGCTGCTCGACTGGTCCAACGCCGTCCAGGCCCATCCCGCTCTGGAGTTCGGACGCCTGGGGGAGTTCGCCGGACTCCCGGAGAATCAGCTCGACCTCGTGGCGCTACGCACCGGCTACGAGCTCCACGCCGAGCCCCCATCCGAGACCGGGCCGCTGGAGCTGCTGTGCCGCCTCGACGCCGCCGTGATGCTCGCGCTCGTCTTCCTCGCCGAATCCCCCGACCCCGTCCGGGCGAACGCCGCCGTGGAACGCGTCCTGGAACTGTGCGAGCGCCTGGAACGGTGAAGCCCGGCTCTCTCCAAGAAGCCCCACTCACTCCAAGCTCGCAGGCCCCAAGAGGGGCAATTCGGGCAGTAATGGGGGATATTGGGCAGAGTGTGGAGATGCAGGCCCGTAAGACACGCTTGATGACGCGTTTGCTTGCTCGTGACCTGTTCGACGCATAACCTCGACGGCAGTGAGGAGTTACTCCGCGCAGCGCGGATTGCCATACCGGTGAAAGACGGACGAACGAGGTTGATTGATCGAGGCGGACGAGGTGTCGGCTTTACGAGTCGACGCCCGGTCAGTCTTGGCTGGATATCGATCCTGACGCCCACCGGGCTGTTCGTGGCGCGCTTGTGACCCCTCCCGTTTGTGGCCGCGTTAATGAGGTGTTGACGACGCGAGGAGGGCGGGGCGCACATGGGGCCGCTGGTCGTGGTGCTGATGGTGGCGGTGCTCGTGCTCGCGTTCGGGATGATCGTCGCGCTCCTCGTCGTCATACGGCGCACCTCAGGCGACTCCCCACGCGTGGCCAAGCCCAGCGCCGAGCAGGTGCAGGCCGTACACGAAGAGCTCGAGCAGGCGCGTGAGGAGGCGCGGGAGATCCGCCACAAGGCGGAGACCGACGCCGAGGAGATCCTGCGCAGGTCGGAGGCCGCCACCGAGAGCGCCGCGCAGATGCGGCGGGAGGTCGAAGAGGAGAGCCGGATACTCAAGTCCGAGCTCAAGGAGCTACGTGCCGACCTCGAGCGGCGGGAAGCCAGGCTGGCCGAGCGGGAGCAGCGGCTGGACGAGGAGGCCAGGCGGCAGTCCGAGCGCGACAGGAAGCTGGCCGAGACCGAGGTCGAGCTGGCCGACCGGCGCGAGGAGCTGCTCCAGGTCGAGGAGGAGCGGCGGGTCATCCTGGAACGCGTCGCCGGCCTGACCGGTGAGCAGGCCAAGGCCGAGCTGGTCAAGGAGATCGAGAACCAGGCCAAGCGCGAGGCCGCGCTGATCGTCAGGGAGATCGAGGGCGACGCCCGCAAGGAAGGCGAGAAGCGCGCCACCAAGATCGTGACGCTGGCCGTGCAGCGACTGGCGGCGGAGCAGACGGCGGAATCGGTCGTCAGCGTGCTGCACCTGCCCGGAGACGAGATGAAGGGCAGGATCATCGGGCGCGAAGGGCGGAACATCCGGGCCTTCGAATCCACGACCGGCGTAAATCTGATCATCGATGACACTCCGGAGGCCGTGCTGCTGTCGTGTTTCGATCCCGTGCGGAGGGAGACGGCCCGGCTGACGCTGGAGAAGCTCGTGCTGGACGGGCGCATCCACCCTCAGCGCATCGAGGAGGCGCACGACCGCAGCCGCCAGGAGGTGCAGGACCTGTGCGCGCGGGCCGGCGAGGACGCCCTGGTCGAGCTGGGGATCACCGACATGCATCCGGAGCTGACCCTTCTGCTCGGGCAGCTCAGGTACCGGACGTCGTACGGGCAGAACGTACTCAAGCACCTGATCGAGTCCGCGCACATCGCCGGGATCATGGCCGCCGAGCTGAAGATGAACCAGGCGTTGATGAAGCGCTGTGCCCTGCTCCACGACATCGGCAAGGCGCTCACGCACGAGGTCGAGGGCAGCCACGCGCTGATCGGGGCGGAGATCGCCCGCAGGTACGGCGAGGAGGAGGACGTGGTGCACGCCATCGAGGCGCACCACAACGAGGTCGAGGTCCGCACCGTCGAGGCGGTGCTCACCCAGGCCGCCGACGCGATCAGCGGCAGCCGGCCCGGCGCCCGCCGCGAGTCCCTGGAGGCGTACGTCAAGCGCCTGGAGCGACTGGAGGAGATCGCGCAGTCGTACGAGGGCGTCGAGAAGGTCTTCGCCATGCAGGCCGGGCGGGAGATCCGGGTCATGGTCAAGCCGGACGCGATCGACGACATCCAGGCGCAGGTGATCGCCCGCGACGTGGCCAAGCAGGTGGAGGAGGAGCTGACCTACCCCGGCCAGATCCGCATCACCGTGGTGCGGGAGTCCAGGGCCACCGAGTTCGCCAGGTAGGCGCGGCGCAATCGATGAGCCCTGGTGATGATCAGGCGAAAAGCTGCTGGTAGAAGGCCAGCTCGGCGGCCAGCGCCGCCGCCCGCGTCTCTGTGCGGCGGAAGCCGTGCGACTCGCCCTCGAACGCCAGATAGGTGCACGGCACGCCCCGCTCCAGCAGCGCGTCCGCGAAGGCCGACGACTGCTCCGGCGGCACCACGGGGTCGTCGAGGCCCTGCAGGAGCAGCATGGGGCAGGTCACGCCGTCAACCAGGGCGAGCGGCTCCCGGCTCGCGTACACCTGCGGGTCCTCCGGCCCGACCAGCCACTCCACGTAGCGCGACTCGAAGTCGTGGGTGTGCGCGACGAGCGGCGCGAGCGCGCTGACGCCGAAGTACGACACCCCGCCGGCGAACACGTCGGATCGGCAGCAGGCCGCCATCACGGTCCACCCGCCCGCGCTGCCCCCGCGCACCGCGATCCTGCGGGGATCGGCCAGCCCCTCCGCGGCCAGCCATTCGGCGGCGGCGACCGTGTCCGCCACGTCGACCAGCCCCCACTGGCCCTTCAGCCGGTCGCGATATGCCCGGCCGTAGCCCGTCGAGCCGCCGTAGTTGACGTCGAGCACGCCGATGCCGCGCGAGGTCAGGAACGCCTTCTCCAGGTCGAGCGCGGTGTCGGCGTGCGCGGTCGGCCCGCCGTGCACGAAGATCACGAACGGTGGCACGCCGTCGGTCGCGGGGCCGTACGGCGGGTAGAGGAAGGCGGGGACCGGCGACTCGACGGCTCTCGGCACGGGCAGCAAGGCCGGGTCGGGCAGACGTGCCCTGTCGCTCCTGAGCGAGCGGGACTCGCCGGAGGCCGCGTCCACGCTGACGACCGACCGGGGGGTCGTGGGGGCGTACCCGATGCCGACCACGGACGTGCCCTCGGCGGCCAGCGCCGCGTCCCACCCGTCGTAGGGCACCTCGAGGTCGGTGAGCGTGCCGGAGACCGGGTCGAGCACGCCCAGCCGCAGGTCGCCACGCCCGTGCAGGACCGCGAGCCGCCCGTCGCCGAGCATGGTGTACGGAGGCCCGCCCAGCCGCCACGGCGGCAGCGTGAACTCCTCCTCCGCGGCGTGGACCGCCCGCAGGCCGTCACCGTGGAGGCCGATCTCGTAGAGGTTCCACCAGCCGGAGCAGTCGGAGAGCAGGTAGAGGGCGGCGTCGTCCTTCCAGGTCGGGGCCAGCACGGACTCCTCGGGGCCGCCCTTCACCGTCCACGAGCCGCCGCCCGACAGCCGGGTGACGCGTAGCTTGGTGCCGTCCCAGGGCATGCGCGGGTGGTTCCAGCAGACATAGGCCAGATGCCGCCCGTCGGGGGAGACGGCGGGGGAGGCGTAGAAGTCGCAGCCGGTGGCCCATTCGCTGGCCTCGCCGCCGTCCAGCGGGATCGACACGACCGACCTGGTGACCTTGCCGTCGCCGTCGTGGTGCTCGCGTACGCACCAGACCTGGCCGTCGCGCACCGACAGGTCGGCGTAGCGGCAGCCCTCCTTCGTGAGGGGTTTCGGTTCGCCGTATTCGCGCAGAATGTACAGGCGTTGATCCTTGAGGTGGGCGAAGACCACCTCGCCTTCAGGAGTCACGGCGTACGGCTTGCCGCCGTACTCGTGAACCCTGGTGCGCGCGCTCCAGGGAGCCCTCAGCAGCTCACGTTCGGTGCCGTCGGCCGCGCGGCACACGATCGTGGTGCGCCCGCCCTCGTCGGGACGGTCCTCGGTCCACCAGACCCGGCCGTCCTGGGCCGTGGGCCAGCCAGGGCGCACGCCGGAGCCGGCCACGTCTCTGGTCGAAATGGGGGAGGGCCAGAAAGGCATACCCGCATCCTGCCGGAAGATCGGCGACGGTGTGCGCCGGTCCCCACAGTTCAGGGGCACCCCTCCGGCTTCGGCAGATACCACGGCAGCTTGAGCCCCGTCTTGCCGAACCACTTGTACAGCAGCCGCGTGGCCGTGCCGTCGTGCCACATCGCGGCGATCGCCTGGTTGACGGCCTCGCAGGTGGCGGTGTCGCCCTTCTTGATCCCGACGGCCCACCTCTCGTCGATTACCGGGTCGTTCAGTAGCCTGAAGCGGCCGGGCTCCTGCTGCGCGAACCCGGCCAGGATCAGGTTCTGGGTGCTCACCGCGTCCAGCCGGTGGTCGGTGAGCTTGCGTACGCAGTCGGAGTAGTTGGCCGCGTTCACCAGCACCGCGGGCAGGTCCAGTTTGCCGTCGGGCGGCGGATCGACGATCCGCCGGTACGAGTTCGAGCCCTCCGCCAGGCAGAGCCGCTTGCCGCGCAGGTCGGACACCTTCTTGATACTGGTGTCGTTCGCGCGGACCATCGTGTCCTGCTGGACGATCACGTACGGGCCGGCGAACGTCACCTTGGGCCGGCGCGCCTCGGTGATGGTGTAGGTGGCGACGATGAGGTCCACGCTGCCGTTCTGGAGCAGCGCCTCCCGGGCGGACGAGGGCGACTCCCGCCACGCGATGTCCACGTGGCGGCCGTGCGCGAGATGGTTGACGATGTATCTGGCGACGTCCACGTCGAACCCCTGCGGGTCGCCCGGTCCGACCATCAGTCCCAGGCTCGGCTGGTCCCACTTGGTGCCGACGACGACGTGCCCGGTGTTCCTGATCTTGCCTACGACAGTGGTGTACGAGCCTCCGCCGCCGCATGCGGCCAGGCCCATGACGGTGGCGGCGGCCAACGCCACATATGCCCGACGCATGGACACCCCCGGTCTCTTGCTACAGGAGTGTGCTCGCCTGGCATCCAGTACGGGAACGGGCCATTGGCGGTATTTAACCGAGTTGTGGCACCTTCTTGGGACTTTGCTGCCACAAGGTGAACGCGGACGGCGGCGGCACGCAGGTTCGCGCGCCGCCGCCGTCCGTTCTTCAGGTAAAGGGCCGTCATTCCAGCGTGGCGACGGCCCCCCGTCCAGAGCCGCCGGTGGGACCCGTGCCGATCGCCGAGGGTGGCGCGACCGGTCCTCCCGCCGCCGACTTGCGGCTGCGGCGGCTGCGGCGCTCGAGCCAGTGCGCGAGGTAGCTGAGAGCCAGGTTGATCAGCACGTAGAACAGCGCCAGCACGATGGCGCTCGGGATGAGGTTGCCGTAGTTGACCGCGAACTGCTTCAGCCCGGCGTTCAGCAGGTCCTCGTAAGCGATGATCCAGCCGAGCGCGGTGTCCTTCAGCAGCACGACCATCTGGCTGACGATCGCCGGCATCATCGCCGTGGTCGCCTGCGGCACCAGCACCAGGCGCATCACCTCGGACTTGCGCAGCCCGATGGAGTAGGCGGCCTCCGACTGGCCCCTCGGCACGGCCAGGATGCCCGCGCGGACGATCTCGGCGAGCACCGACCCGTTGTACAGCGTCAGGCCGACGACGACGGCCCAGAACGCCGGCACGCTGACCGTGTAGCCGCTCAACGTGGCCGGGCCGGCCTGCACGAAGTAGATGAGGATCAGCAGCGGGATGGCGCGGAAGAACTCCACGACGCCGCCGCAGAACAGGCGGATCGCCCGGTGGTCGGAGAGCCTGCCGAGGCCGAACACCACGCCGAAGAGCATCGCGAGCACGGCACCGACCACCGCCGCCTGCAGCGTGCCGATCAGGCCGGGGATGATGAAGCCCGTCCACGTGTCGCCGCGCAGGAACGGCTCCCACTTGGCGGCGTCGAGCTGGCCCTTCTCGCCCAGCGTCGAGATCACGATGTACGCGATGAGCAGCAGGACCGCGACGGACAGCAGCGTCAGCACGTTGTTGCGCAGCCGCGCGCGCGGCCCGGGGGCGTCGAACAGAACGCTGGTCATCGGGCCACCGCCAGTCGCTTGGCCAGCCAGCCGAAGAAGAAGCCGGTGGGGAGGGTCAGCACCATGTAGCCGAAGGCGAAGCCGAGGAAGATGGGTATCGTGCCGCCGAAGTCGTCGAACATCTGCTTCATCTGGGCCGCCGCGTCGAGATAGCTCGCCACGGTGACGATCGTGGTGTTCTTGGTGAGGGCGATCAGGATGCTGCCCAGCGGGGCGATGACCGACCGGAACGCCTGCGGCAGCACGATCAGCCGGAGCGACTGGACGAACGTCAGCCCGATGGCCCTGGCCGCCTCCGCCTGCCCGACGGAGACGGTGTTGATGCCGGAACGCAGCGCCTCGCACACGAACGCCGCGGTGTACGCCGACAGGCCGGCCACCGCCCACCAGAAGTAGTTGGTGGAGGGCTGGTCGGAGAAGGTGAGCTGCATCGTGTCGCTGAGCCCCAGCGCGCAGAGGATCAGCACCAGCGTGAGCGGGGTGTTGCGGACGACGTTGACGTAAACGCCTCCGGCCCAGCGCAGCACCGGGGTGGGAGCCACGCGCATGGAGACCAGTACGGTGCCGAGGATGAGCGCGAAGAGGCCGCTCATGAGCGTCAGCCGGATCGTCGCCCAGAAGCCCAGGAGGATCTTGTCGAACTCCTGTACCAGTGGGGAGAAGTCAAACAGGGTAGAGGTGTCCATGACATTCCTCGTCGACAGTGCTCGGCGGCGAGCCTGAGCGGCTCAGGCTCGCCGCCGTGCGATCGGACCCGGACGGGAGATCAGGAGCAGCCCTCAGCGGGCGGCGCCGAGGTCTCGAACTTCAGCCCGGTGCCGGCGAAGTGCTTCTCCAGCAGCTTGGCCGCGGTGCCGTCGGACCACATCTGGGCCACGATCTTGTTGATCTCGTTGCAGCTCTCGACGTCGCCCTTCTTCAGGCCGATGCCGTACTTCTCGTCCGTGAACGGCGCGCCCGCCACCTTCACGCCGGTGCCCTCGCGCTTGGCGAAGCCGGCGAGGATCGTGTCGTCGGTGGTCACGACGTCGACCGCCTTGGTCTTGAGCTTCTGGATGCACTCGTCGTAACCGCCGGCGGGCACCAGGGTCGCCTCGACCTTGAGGTTCTGCTTGTTGGTGCCCTCGGTGATGTTCTTCCACGAGTTGGAGCCGCTGACCTGGCAGACCTTCTTGCCCTTGAGGGTGTCGAGGCTGGTGATCGTGTTGTCGTCGGCCCGGATGAGCGAGTCCTGGTGCGCCAGGTAGTAGGGCCCGGCGAAGGTCACCTGCGGCTTGCGCGCGTCGGTGATCGAGTAGGTCGCGATCACCAGGTCGACCTGGCCCTGCTTCAGGAAGCTCTCCCGGTTGGCGGAGCGGGCCTCCTTGAACTCGACCCCGCTCTCGGGCACGCCCAGCTTGCCGGCGATGTATTTGGCGACATCCACGTCGAAGCCCTCAACCGTGCCGTCGGGCTTCTTCAGGCCCAGACCCGGCTGGTCGTACTTCACGCCGACTACGAGCTTCTTCTCGTCCTTGGCCTTCTGCACCACGGTGGTCGCCCCACCGCCGCCGCAGGCGGCGAGACCGGCGATCATGGCCCCGGCGGCAACGAGGGCAGCGCTCACGCGACGGATATGCATCGTCCTACCTCGGCTCTCTCAATGCGTCAGAATCTTAGAAAGGAAATCCTTGGCCCTGTCGGTCTGGGGAGATCCGAAGAAGGCGTCCGGGTTGTTCTCCTCAACGATCTGGCCGTCGGCCATGAACACGACCCTGTTGGCGGCCCTGCGGGCGAAGCCCATCTCGTGGGTGACGACCATCATGGTCATCCCGTCGCGAGCCAGCCCGATCATGACGTCCAGGACCTCCTGCACCATCTCGGGGTCAAGGGCCGACGTCGGCTCGTCGAAGAGGATCATCTTCGGGTCCATCGCCAGCGCCCTGGCGATCGCGACCCGCTGCTGCTGACCGCCCGACAGCTGGGCGGGATATTTGTCCGCCTGCGCCGCGATGCCGACGCGCTCGAGCAGCTCCATGGCCCGCTTGTCGGCGGCGTCGCGCGCCTGGCCGCGAACCTTGATCGGGCCGAGCGTCACATTTTCCCGAATGGTCTTGTGCGCGAAGAGATTGAACGACTGGAACACCATGCCGACATCGGCACGAAGTTTTGCCAGAGCTTTACCTTCTTGAGGCAGCGGCTGGCCGTCGAAAATGATTCTCCCGCCGTCGATGGTCTCCAGCCGGTTGACGGCCCGGCAGAGCGTGGACTTGCCTCCGCCCGAAGGACCGATGACGACCAGTACCTCGCCGCGAGAGACGGTCAGGTTTATGTCCTTCAGGACATGCAGCGCCCCAAAGTGTTTGTTGACGTTCTCCAGACGTACGAGTGGAGCGCCGTTGCCGTTCTCCGTCATGCGTCAAACCGTAGACGGTCCGCAGAGTGCAGGTCACTAACTAAGCGGTACCGATCCGATCACATCATGCCACCAAGCTGGCCTTTTGGATCGGTACGGGCCTTGCCAAGCCGGACAGCGACTACCCTTGAACGTGCGATGACTGTGACCCAGGACGGCGCCCGCACATACGAAGTGCGCACATACGGGTGCCAGATGAACGTGCACGACTCCGAGCGCCTGTCCGGTCTCCTGGAGGACGCCGGCTACGTGCCCGCCCCCGACGGTGAGACCGCCGACGTGGTCGTGTTCAACACGTGCGCCGTGCGGGAAAACGCGGACAACCGCCTCTACGGCAACCTCGGCCACCTCAGGCCCGCCAAGACCCGCAATCCGCGCATGCAGATCGCGGTGGGCGGCTGCCTGGCGCAGAAGGACCAGGGCGAGATCGTCCGCAAGGCGCCCTGGGTCGACGTGGTGTTCGGCACCCACAACATCGGCTCGCTGCCGGTGCTGCTCGAGCGGGCCCGCATCGAGGGCGAGGCGCAGGTCGAGCTGAAGGAGTCGCTCGAGGTCTTCCCCTCGACGCTGCCCACCAAGCGCGAGTCGGCCTACGCCGCCTGGGTGGCCATCTCGGTCGGCTGCAACAACACGTGCACGTTCTGCATCGTGCCGTCGCTGCGCGGCAAGGAGAAGGACCGCCGCCCCGGCGACATCCTCGCCGAGGTCCAGACCCTGGTCGGCCAGGGCGTCCTGGAGGTGACGCTCCTCGGCCAGAACGTCAACACCTACGGCGTGGAGTTCGGCGACCGCCTGGCCTTCGGCAAGCTGCTGCGCTCGTGCGGCACGATCGACGGCCTGGAGCGGGTCCGCTTCACCTCGCCCCACCCCGCCGCCTTCACCGACGACGTGATCGCCGCCATGGCCGAGACGCCCAACGTCATGCACCAGCTCCACATGCCCCTGCAGTCGGGCTCCTCGCGGGTGCTGCGCGCGATGCGCCGCTCCTACCGCGCGGAGCGCTATCTCGGCATCATCGAGCGGGTGCGCGCCGCCATGCCGGACGCGGCCATCTCGACCGACATCATCGTCGGCTTCCCTGGGGAGACGGAGGAGGACTTCCAGGCCACCCTCGACGTGGTCCGCGAGAGCCGCTTCGCCAACGCCTTCACCTTCCAATACTCCATCCGCCCCGGCACCCCGGCGGCCACCATGCCCGACCAGATCCCCAAGGAGGTCGTGCAGGAGCGCTACGAGCGGCTGGTGGCGCTGCAGGAGGAGATCTCGTGGGAGGAGAACAAGAAGCAGGTGGGGCGCACGCTCGAGGTCCTGGTGGCCGAGGGCGAGGGCCGCAAGGACGACGCCACCCACCGACTGTCGGGCCGGGCGCCCGACAACCGCCTGGTGCACTTCACCGCCGGCGCCGAGACGCCCCGGCCGGGCGACATGGTGACGGTCGAGGTGACGTACGCGGCCCCGCACCATCTGGTGGCGGACGGGCCGGTCACGGGCCTCAGGCGCACGAGGGCAGGCGACGCCTGGGAGTCGCGCCAGTCCGGCTCTGCCCAGTCCTCGGGCGTCCTGCTGGGCATGCCCACCATCGGCCGCCCCGCCCCCGCCCCTGCCGCTCCTTCAGGAGCCTGCTCGGCGCACTGACGCCCATTCGCGACGGTCAGCGGGTGAGGCGGTTCAGGTAGGCGTAGCAGGGTTCGCGGCGGAAGTCGTGGAACGTGGCGCAGGGGTCCGCGACAACTCTGCCCGAAATCGACGCAGCAGGCTCGGCGCGCCGGCTCGGCTCCTCTTCGGCGGGCGTCTGGGGAGCGGGCAGGACCTTCGGCTGAGCGGGCAGGACCTTCGGCTGAGGAGCGGCTGAGCCGGAGGCGGGAGGCGGCTGGGGAGCCGCCGATCGCTGCGGCTCTGTCCATGTCGTGGCGGGCGGCGGTGGCACGGTGCCGGACGCGGGAGGTCCCGTCGTGGATCCCGTGACGGTCGCCGGGGGCGGTTCCGCGGTGCTGGATGTCGTCGACCCTGGCGGCGGGACGGCGTGAACCCAGGAGAGCGGCAGGAGCCCGGAAGCGCCGTCTTGGAACGATCCATCCGATGATTGCGAGACCGGTGGAACCGGAGTTCCGGCGACGTACGAGAAATTCGCCCGTGGGGAAAGCGTGCTTTCCCGATCGAATTCCGATGAGCTTTCCGTTGACGCTTCCTGCGTGTTGGTGAATGCCAGGAATATGCCCGTGATCGCGGTGGCGAGCACTCCGGCGGCTCCGGCCACGGGTGCGAGGCGGGCGCGACGACCTCGACAAATGGATCTAGAGGGGGACAAGTCGTGATTCCTTTGTGATTGGTGTGCGAGCATTCGGTCGTTGCGGCTAGTGTGGTCCATCACCCGCGGAAGCCGGTTAGCTTTCCCCCGATACGACCGCAGGGAGCTGCACCACCATGCAAGATCCGATCGAGCCGGATCGTCTCGAGATCCTGTCCGGACCTGGAGACGCCCGCCTGGCGGCCAGGGATACGACCCCGGCCGGCAAACCCCCGAAGAACACCAGGAAGACCGCCGTCATCGCCGCTTCGGCGCTCGTCGCCGTGCTGGTGGCGGGCGGTGCCGGCTATCTGCTGGCCGGAAGCCAGGGTGGGACGGCGCAGCCGGGCGCCGTCCGTCCCGCGCCCTCGCAGAGCGTCGGAGGGAACGAGGACCTCGGCGGCGACGACACCACCACGGGCGACGCCGCCACCGACGCCCCTGACGACGACCTCTCCACCGACGCCCCCGACGACGGCTCCATGGGAGACGCGGCGACGGACGTGGGCTCGGGCGGCGACCCCGCCACCGACACGGGCACGAACCCGTCCCGCGGCACGGCGGAGACCGGCGACGGCAAGACGCCCGCCACGACGTCACCCACCAAGGCGCCGCAGCCGTCCGAGGCCGACAACCCCGCGGACGGCCCGGCGGGCGAGCTGAGCGGCCAGTGCGCGAAGAGCGGCTGCTGAGCGCGGGCGAGCGCCCCGTCAAAGTGGCTCGGCGGTTATCGGCGGCATTGGACCTACGGCACGAGCCACCGCACTCCGTAGGGTCGGCGCATGACGACTGACAAAGCCGAGGTCCTTCGGGCGCTGCATGTGCCGGGAAGGCCCGTGATCCTGCCCAACGTGTGGGACGCTGCCTCCGCCGGCGCCGTGCAGGAAGCCGGGTTCCCGGCCGTGGCCACCGGCAGCGCCGCCGTGGCGCAGGTGCTGGGATACGAGGACGGCGAGGGTACGCCGGTCGGCGAGATGATGGCGGCGATCGCCCGCATCGTCAGGGTCGTGGACGTGCCGGTCACCGCCGACATCGAGCGCGGCTACGGCCTCAAGCCGGCCGAGCTGGCCGAACGCCTGGCCGCGACCGGAGCCGTGGGCTGCAACATCGAGGACTCCACCGCCGGCGCGCTGGTGGACCCCGGCGAGCAGGCGGACTTCCTGGCGGAGCTGCGGGCCGCGGCCGGCCAGGGGCTGGTGATCAACGCGCGGGTCGACACCTACCTGCTCGGCCGGACCGCCCGCGAGGAGGCGGTGGAGCGCGGGCGGCGGTATCTGGAGGCGGGGGCCGACTGCGTCTACCCGATCGGGCTGGGGGACGAGGACGAGATCAAGGCGCTGGTGAGCGAGCTGGGCGGGCCCGTCAACATACTCTTCAGGCCCGGGCTTCCGGCCTTCGAACGGCTGGCCGAGCTCGGGGTGGCCAGGATCAGCTTCGGCGGCGGGCTGCACCGGGCCGCTCACGTCCACGCCCAGAGCCTGATCGCCAAGGTCAAGGAAGGCCTCAGCCCGTACTGACCTGGACGCCACGTACGCTTGCCCCCGTGCTTGTCGCCGCGGCCGTCTGCCCGCCCACCCCGCTCATCGCGCTCCAGCTGGACGACCTCCGCTCCGCCTGCCAGGCCGCGATCGCCGCGCTCCGCGACGCCCGTCCCGACGTGCTGCTCGTGGTGGGCGGGGCCGAGCGCACGAGCACGTACGGCGGCCGGGCGGCGGGCACCCTGCGCCCGTGGGGGCTGGACGTCACGGCCGGCCACGACGAGCCTCCCGTGCTCCCGCTGTCCTTGACCGTCGGCCGCTGGCTCCTGGGCGATCGGGCCCCGGACGGCTTCCAGTCCGTCGCGCACGATGCGACAAGCAAGGAATGCCGGCTGCTTGGCGAAAGACTAGGAAAAATCGCGGACCGGGTGGCGCTGCTGGTCATGGCCGACGGCTCCGCCTGCCTGAGCCCCCGGGCCCCGGGCAAGTACGACGACGCCGCGAAGCCGTACAACGACCTGATCACGAACGCCATCGCCAACGCCGACCCCGGCGCCCTCGCCGCCCTCGACCCCGCGCAGGCGGAGCGACTGTGGGTGAGCGGGCGGGCCGCACTCCAGGTGCTGGCCGGTGCGGCGGGCACCCGCGGGTACGCGGGCCGGCTGCTGATGGAGACGGCCCCCTACGGCGTGGGCTACTTCGCGAGTCTGTGGACCTGACGCTTCGGCACCGGGATCTTCATCAGGTCACGGGCGAGCACGACCTCGCCGTCGAAGTGCCGTCGCACCTCCGCCACGAAGGCGGGCTCGGCGTCGAACCCGTACCGCTCGGAGAAATGCGTCAGCACCAGCCTGCGCACTCCGGCGTCGGCAGCCACCAGCCCCGCCTCGAACGCCGTCAGATGCCCGTACTCTTTGGCCAGCGCGCTCTCCGACGACAGGAACGTGGACTCGATCACCAGCAGGTCCACCCCCGAGGCCAGCTCGAACACGGTGTCGCAGAGCCGGGTGTCCATGACGAACGCCACGCTCTGCCCCGGCTTGGGCACGCTGCACTGGTCGATCGTGACCCCACGCACCGAGCCGGTGCGCTGGAGCTCGCCGATCTCGGGGCCGCGGATGCCGTAGGCGGCCAGCTTGTCGGGCAGCATGCGGCGGCCGTGCGGCTCCTGGAGGCGGTAGCCGTACGACTCGACGGGATGGGACAGGCGGCGTGCGGTCAGCGGGCCGGCGGTGGCCAGGTCGCCGGAGAGAGCGTGCTCGGAGATCACCGAGGTGTCGGCGAACGCGGCGGCGTGGCGGAGCCTGCGCCAGTACGTCTCGCCGGAGGCGGGGAAGAGCGCGCGCACCGGGTGCCTGACCTTGTCGCGGGCGATGCGCTGCACGACCCCGGGCACGCCCAGGCAGTGGTCGCCGTGGAAGTGCGTCAGGCAGATCCAGTGCACGTCGTGGGCGTTCACGCCGGCGAGCAGCATCTGCCGCTGAGTGCCCTCGCCGGGGTCGAAAAGGTAGCCTTGTCCGTCCCAGCGCAGAAGGTAGCCATTGTGATTACGGTGTCGGGTGGGGACCGCGCTGGAGGTGCCCAGCACCACCAACTCACGTGAGGACATGATGACCACAGTCGCGTTCGCCGAGGTGCCGACGCCGGTCGGGCTGTTCGTGCTGGCCGTCACCGAGGTCGGTGTCGTCGCGTCGGGCTGGGGCTCCCGTCCGCGGCCGACCGACCGCCTCGGTCTGGCTGAAGTCCATGATTCGGATCGTACGGCCTTCGCGGTCGCCGAGCTGAATGCTTATTTCGCGGGCGATCTGAAGACCTTCGAGACACCGGTGGACTGGCGGCTGATGTCCGGCTCGCGGCTGCGGGTGCTGCAGGCCCTGCACCAGGTCCCGTACGGCACCGCCGTCACCTACGGCGAGCTGGCCGCGCGCAGCGGCTCCAGCGTGCCCGCCCGCGGCATCGGCTCGATCATGGGCTCCAACCCCATCCCGATCATCGTGCCGTGCCACCGCGTGATCGCGGGCAACGGCCTCGGCGGGTTCAGCGGCGGCGAGGGCGTCGAGACCAAGCGCTGGCTGCTGACCCACGAGGGCTACCTGCAACCGACCCTGCTGGATTTCTAGGCCCCGATCTCTAGCAGACTTGTCGGTGTGAGCCAGAAGCCAGTCATCGCCGTCGTGGGTCCCACCGCGGCCGGGAAGTCCGATCTCGCCGTGGACATCGCGCTGCGGCTGGGCGGCGAGTGCGTCAACGCCGACTCCATGCAGCTCTACCGGGGCATGGACATCGGCACGGCCAAGCTCACCATGGCCGAGCGGCGCGGGGTCACGCACCACCTGCTCGACGTCTGGGACGTCACGGTCACGGCCAGCGTGGCCGAGTACCAGAAGCTGGCCAGGGCGGTCATCGACACCGTCGAGGTGCCCGTGCTGGTCGGCGGCAGCGGCCTGTACGTACGCGCGGCCATCGACGAGCTGGAGTTCCCCGGCACCGACCCCGAGATCAGGGCCAGGCTGGAGGGCGAGCTGGCCGAGCGCGGCCCCGCTCCGCTCTACGAGCGCCTGTGCGAGCAGGACCCGGCTGCCGCGGCGGCCATCCTGCCGAGCAACGGCCGCCGCATCGTCCGCGCTCTGGAGGTGATCGAGCACACGGGCCGCCCGTTCTCGGCCACCATGCCCGGCTACGACGCCGTCTACCCGAGCGTGCAGATCGGCCTCGACGTGCCCAGACCGGAGCTGGACGAGCGGATCGCGGTCAGGGTTGAGCGCATGTGGCAGGCGGGCCTGGTCGACGAGGTGCGGAGCCTGCTCGGGCAGGGCCTGGCGCTGGGCCGCACGGCCAGCCGCGCCCTCGGGTACGCCCAGGTCATCCGCTTTCTTGAGGGGGAGTGGAGCGAGGAGCAGGCGGTCGAGGAGACCGTCAGGGCCACCAGGCGCTTCGCCCGCCGCCAGGAGTCGTGGTTCCGCCGCGATCCCAGGGTGCGCTGGCTGCCGTACGACGCTCCGGACCTGCTTGAGCGGTCCCTCGACCAAATCTCCGCACACCCTTTCGCATAAACTTAAAAGATGCGGTTTTTCAAGGGGCACGGCACCGAGAACGATTTCGTCATCCTTCCCGATCCCGGCGGAGAGGCAGTCGTGACAGCCTCGCTCGTCGCCAAGATCTGCGACAGGAGAGCCGGCATAGGGGCTGACGGCGTGCTCGTGGTGACGCGCACCAAGGAGAGCCATGAGGTGAGCGAGCATGCCGCCGTGGCCGAGTGGTTCATGGACTACCGCAACGCCGACGGCAGCGTGGCCGAGATGTGCGGCAACGGCATGCGCGTGTTCGCCCGCTACCTGATCGACGCGGGGCTGGAGCACTCCACCGAGTTCGCGGTGGCCACCAGGGGCGGCGTACGCAAGGTGCGCGCCGAGCCGAACGGCGACATCACCGTCGACATGGGCAAGCCCGTCGTGCTGGGCGAGAGCGCGGCGACGGTCGGCGGCCACGAGTACACCGGGTTGCACATCAGCATGGGCAACCCCCACCTCGCCTGCGCCATCGGCGACCCCGTCGTCCAGCTCGACCTCACCCACCAGCCCGGCTTCGACCCCGGCGTCTTCCCCAGCGGCGTCAACATAGAGCTGTTCAACCCCGTCGGCACCAGCCGCGCGGTCATGCGCGTCTACGAGCGCGGCTGCGGCGAGACGCGCTCCTGCGGCACCGGCACGGTGGCCACGGCCGTCGCCGCCGCCGCCCTGTCGGGCGACACCACCGGCACCTGGACGATCGAGGTGCCCGGCGGCACGGTGACCGTCATCCTCGAAGAGGACACGAGCTACCTTTCCGGCCCCGCGGTCATCGTGGCCAGCGGCGAACTGATGCTTGCAGAATGATGTTCTCCTGAGAGATGCTGAGTCCACTTCGCGAACTGAGGGGTGGACCATGGCGGACCCGCGCACCACGGCGGCACAGGTCAAGGCGCCGATCGGCCAGCTCGGCGGCGGATGGATGATCTCCAGGGAGGCCAAGGCCGTCTGCGAGGAGTACGGCCTCGGCCCCCGCGAGTTCTACTTCAGAGGCCGCTGCGGCGTGCTCGGCGAGTGCGACGCCGACGTCGTCACCTCGGTCGCCGTCTTCTTCCCGCCCCAGCACGTCGAGGAGAGCTGGAACGGCGGGCGCAAACTCGCCGCCGAGCGGGCCGTCGAGCTGTACGCCGAGGTGTGCAGGGCCTGGGGCCGGCGCAAGCTCGGCGGCTACGACGGCTGCGCCAGGATCGCCGAGCTGCTCCAGCCGGTCGTCGAGCAGGCGTCGCCCGTCGGCGCACCGCTGTTCGCCGGGTGGCGGGCCGTGCCGCTGGCCGACGATCCGCCCGCCCGGGCCACGCAGCTCATGCATGTCGTACGCGAGCTGCGGGGCGGCCTGCACGCCAACGCGGTGGTCGCGGCGGGACTGCACCCGCTGGCGGCCACGCTCGCGACCAGCCACGACGCGACCCCGTTCGGACAGGCCGCGGGGGAGATGATCGCAAAGTTCTTCCAATGGCCGGAGCCGTACGCCACGCCCGGCCCGGACGTCGTAGCGCGGCGCGCGGCGGTGGAGGAGACGACAGACGACCTGATGGCGCCGGTGTTCTCGGTCCTCGACGACAACGAATCGGACGAGCTGATCGGGCTTCTGCGTTTTGGGCACGGTCGTTGACCTGGCAGACTGGCTGCCCATGGACGTGGACATCTGGGCCTGGGTGGGCGACACCCAGCAGCAGCTTTCTGAGGCGGGCAACGTTGGCCTTGCCATGGCGCTGGGAGACCTTCCCGCACAGGCCTACGAGGGCAGATATCCGCAGCTCGACGTCATGGCGCCGGCCATCGCGCAGCAGGCGGAGGCCCTTGAGCTGCCCTGGCTCGAGTTCTACGCCCGCTACTGGCACCTGATCGGCCGCATCGGCGACCGGGCGCAGGGCGCGGTCGCCGTGGACGACGCGCAGCAGTTGCTGGCGTTCGCCCAGCGCGAAGACGTTCGCGAGTGCCCGGCCGTCCCTGCGGCCGTCGAGGCGCTGGCCGTCACGTGGGCCAACACCGACGGTCCCGGCTACGCGAGCGACCGCCTCGAGACGCTGGGGACGTGGATCGAGGGCCTGAGCCCGGAGAAGCCCGCCTTCACGGGGCTCGTCACGCAATACGTCGCCGCGCTCATCGACGCGGGCACGCCGGACGAGGCCGTGACCTACGCCGAGTCCGCCGTCGAGCGGCTGCGGGTCGCGGGCCGCGAGGCGAGCTGGGAGCTCGGCGCCGAGAGCGCCAGAGCGCTGTTCGCGGCGGGCCGCACGGAGGACGCACTCAACGCGCTGCAGGCCGCGGCCGAGTTCAAGGCGGACGACCCGGTGGCCAAGGAGCACCGCGACGGCGTGCGGCGGGCCCTGATCCTCGCCACGCTCGGCCGCACCGCCGAGGCCGTGGACGCGCTGCCCGACCTCGACGTGGTGGGTGAGCACCCGCGCGTGTTCGTCGAGTGGTCGCAGGCGGTCGCCAAGCTGGCCGGCTCCGCGCAGATCGCCAACACCTGGCAGCTCGGCCGCGTGCTGCGCCAGTGGATGGACTACTTCGGCATGATGGGCGGCTACCGCGCCCGCGTCGAGCTCGCGCTGGTCGCCGGCGACCTGGCCGTCGCCAGGCAGGGCGTGTGGCAGGCCATGCTCCTCGCCGACCTGGCCGAGTCCGGCGCCGCCGAGCTGCGCCGGAGCGAGGGCATCGCCGAGCGGGTGGCCGCGCTGCGGGCCGCCGCCGACGCCGCTGCCGAGCCCGAGGCCCCGGGACCGCTGAGCGAGCTGGTCGGGCTCTTCGACGCCGCCGACGGCTTCAACGCCGACCCGGAGAGGTGGGTGGGCTGGCTCGCCCCGCTGTCCGGCGAGCACCTGGAGGCCACCCGCCGCCACACGACCACCCTCGGCTTCCTCGGCTACCCCGCCACCGGCGCCGACATCTACTGGAAGCTGCTGGTCGACACCGGCGCCATCACCACCGCCGACTCCGACGACGTGGCCTACCTCACCACGCTGCTCGTCGAGGCCCGCCAGGACGAGCGGCTCGAGCAGATGGCCGCGATGCTGCCGCACGCCGCCCAATACCTCGCGCTGGCCAGGCTGCACAGCGCGCGCGAGCGCTGGCAGGAGACGCTCGACGCGGCCGAGCACGCCGTCGCCGCCGGTGCCGGGCTCGACGCCCGCCGCCTGCTGTCCGGCGCGGCTCAGCAGCTCGACGAGAACGCCAGGGCCGCCCAGGTGCTGCTGGAGGTGATCGACGAGCTCGCCGACGAGGACGTCTGGCGCCTGATCGTCATGGCCACCTCGGCGGAGGACTGGGACACCGTACGCAAGGGCGCCGCCAAGATCGGCATGCCGATCAAGTCCCAGGAGGGCCCGATCGAGGAGGAGATGGGCCTCATCAGGGTCATCCTCCCCGCGCCGGACGGCGGCCAGCGCCAGGTGCTGTCGATCCGCACCGGTCCCGCCACCGCCAGGCTGGCCCTGCCGCAGCCGCGCGGCATGGACTACAACGCCGGCGACCTGGTGGTCTTCGACCCGCAGCTGCTGGAGCCGGTCCCCGACGACCCCCAGGAGCAGCAGAACTTCGTGCCGCCGTTCGCCGCGGTGCGCATCCTGAGGCCCGGCGGCTACACCAGCTACTTCTTCGACGGCGCCGCGCCGAGCGAGGAGGACTGGGCGGAGTTCACCGAGGTCATGGCCGAGCGCGGCTGGCCGATGTGGGTCTACAGCGACGAAAACTACACCGTCACCCACCCGACGTCCGGCGAGTCCCTGCCCGGCGTCTTCGGCTGGGTCGCGGTGCCGCCGGACGTGTCGCCGGCCGAGGTCGACGCGCTGCTCGACGACGCCACCGAGCGGTGGGTGCACCCGCTGGCCTGGCTCGACCTGGCCCGCGAGATCGACGTCGAGGTGGAGCGGCACGAGCGGATCGTCAAGGAATACGGCCTCTGACCGATGGCCGCGCCGCGTCCCGTGTCCGGGGTGCGTCGCCTGCGCGCGATGCCCGTCCTGGCACGGGACGTGTCACGCGGCCGTTGCCGCGCCGCGTCCCGTGGGTGGATGCGTCGCCTGTACGCGATGCCCGCCCTGGCATGGGACGTGTCACGCGGCCGTGGACGTGGCGTGCGGTGTGCGTGTCCGTGCGGCTGCGTCCATGGAGCGCCGCGGTGGCGGGACGTGGTGCGGTGGGGTGCGGCGCCCGTGTGCGGCGCCCGGCCCGATGCATGGGACGCCTGCGGCGCGGACGGTGCTCGTGAGTGAGCTCGAAGGCGGGATGTGACGTGCTGGAGCGGTTCGCCCTCGACGGCAAGGTGGCCATCGTCACCGGCGCGTCCGCGGGGCTGGGCGTCGCGTTCGCCCGCGGTCTGGCCGAGGCGGGTGCCGATGTCGTGATCGGCGCCCGGCGCGCCGACCGGCTCGAGGAGACGCGGCGGCTGGTCGAGGAGACCGGCCGCCGGTGCCTGGCCGTGCAGACCGACGTTTCGCGGCCAGAAGACTGCGACGCGCTGATGGCCGCCGCGGTCGAGGCCATGGGCGCGGTCGACGTGCTGATCAACAACGCCGGCATCGGCACCGCCGTGCCCGCGCTGCGCGAGACGCCCGAGGAGTTCCGGCAGGTCATTGACGTCAACCTGCTCGGCACGTACTGGATGGCCCAGGCATGCGCGCGGGTCATGCGCCCCGGCTCGTCCATCGTCAACATCGGCAGCATCCTCGGCGAGACCACGGCCGGGCTGCCGCAGGCCGCCTACAGCGCGTCCAAGGCGGCGGTCATCGGGCTCACGCGGGACCTCGCGCAGCAGTGGACCGGGCGGCGCGGCATCAGGGTCAACTGCCTGGAGCCGGGGTTCTTCCTCTCGGAGATGACCGAGCAGTACAAACCGGGCTACGTGGAAAGCATGGTGGAGTCGAGGGTGGTGATGAAGCGGCCCGGCGACCCCGCCGAGCTGGTGGCCGCGGCGGTCTTCCTGGCAGGCGACGCGGCCTCGTACATCACCGGGGTGACGCTGCCGGTGGACGGCGGGGTGCTGCTCACCTAGCCGCCACGGCTAGGAGCCCGTGCGGGTCACCGGCCGGCCGGACGAGCAGGTGATCTTGAGCTCGACCTCCTCGCCCTCGTCCGGCTCGAACTCCACCTTGGCCTCGCGCGCCGGACCCGGCTCGACCGTGTCCACCGAGTGGTTCTGGGCCGGGCTCCACGAACGCAGCGTGACCAGGTCGCCCGCGCAGGAGGCGATCACCGTGCCACCCGGACTGCGGATCAGCTTGCCCGGCGACGGCGTGGCGGTGCCCGGGGTGAGGGCGGTGGCCGGGCCGGTGGCGCGCTGGGTCGCGGTGCTCAGGGCCGCGCGGACCTCCGCCTGGCTGAGCACGTGGCCGGAGTCACCGGTGAGGCCGGTGCCGAGCAGGGCGAGCACCCCCACGGCCGCGCCGGTGGCGGCGACGGCGGTGGCGGCCCAGGCCAGCACGAGTCTCTTCATCGCCCTCACCTTCCCCCATGTACGGCTAAGGCCAGGTTAAGGCGACGCTAAGGCTGCCCAAGGCATGCTCATCGAGCGTTTACGTTCTTGTATATGGCCGACATCCTGCTCATCGAGGACGACGTGGCGATCCGTACGGCGCTCAGCCGGGGCCTGCGGGACCTGGGGCACGCCGTGTCCTCGTCGCCGACGGCGCTGGAGGGGCTGCGGCTGGCCGTACAGGACCGTCCTGACCTGATCGTGCTCGATCTGGGGCTGCCGGACCTCGACGGGGTGGAGCTGCTGCGGATGTTGCGGGCGGTCAGCCGGGTGCCGGTCATCGTGGCGACCGCCCGCGACGGGGACGCCGAGATGGTGCCGGTGCTGGACGCGGGGGCGGACGACTACGTGGTCAAGCCGTACAGCGCGGCGCAGCTCGACGCGCGCGTCCGGGCCGTGCTGCGGCGGGCCGGAGGCTCGGTCCCCGAGCCGCTGGCCGTCGGGGCGCTGCGGGTGGACCCGCGGGCGCGTACGGCCACGCTCGACGGGGCCGCGCTGGATCTGACGCCGCGCGAGTTCGACGTGCTGCACTATCTCGCCGCGCGGCCCGGTGAGGTGGTGACCAAGCGGGAGCTGCTGACGGAGGTGTGGCAGCTGCCGTACGGGGGCGCGGACAAGACCGTGGACGTGCACCTGTCGTGGCTGCGCAGGAAGCTCGGTGAGACGGCCGCGGAGCCCCGCTACCTGCACACGGTCCGCGGCGTCGGCGTCAAGCTGGTCGAACCGTCATGAGGCACGCGCATGCGGGGGTGCGGTCGTGAGGCGGTGGCTGGCGCTGCTGGTGGCGGCGACGACGTCCCTGATCCTGATCGCGTTGCTGGTGCCGATGGCGCTGCTCATCCGGGCCGTGGCCGAGAACAGCGCGATGGGCAGGGCCACCGCCGCCGCCGAGTCCGTGGCGCTCGCGGTGGGCACGCCCGACCTGGCGCTGGCCGTGGAGCAGGTGTCGCGCCCGGTGACGGTGTTCCTGCCGGACGGGCGCGCGGTGGGCGCGCAGGCGCCCCGCACCGACGCGGTACGCCTGGCCGCCACCGGGCGCAGCGTCACCGCCGCGACCTCCGGCGGCAGGGAGGTGCTCGCCTCCACGCAGTCACCCGGCGGCACGGCCGTGATCAGGGTGTTCGTGCCGGACGCGGAGCTGACGAAGGGGGTGCGCGAGGCGTGGCTGGCCCTGCTCGTGCTCGGGCTCGCCCTGGTGGTGCTGGGTATCGTCCTGGCGGACCGGCTGGCGCTGGCCGTGACCAGGCCGGTGGACGGGCTCGCGCGGGTCTCGCACCGGCTGGCCGGGGGCGATCTCACGGCTCGGGCGGAGCCGGGCGGGCCGCCCGAGGTGCGTTCCGTGGCGCTGGCGCTGAACCATCTGGCGGGGCGGATCGACGAGCTGCTGGCGGCGGAGCGTGAGTCGGTGGCCGACCTGTCACACCGCCTGCGCACCCCTCTGACGGGCCTCAGGCTGGACGCGGAGTCCTTGCGGGACCCGGAGGAGGCGGCGCGCGTACAGGCCCGTGTGGACGCCCTGGAGCGCGCGGTGAGTGCCGTCATCACGGAGGCGCGGCGCCGCTCGGCCGGACGGGACTCGTGCGACGCGGCGACGGTCGTGCGGGAACGGGCGCGGTTCTGGTCGGTGCTGGCCGAGGACCAGCGCCGCGAGATGTCGGTCGCGCTGCCGGACGGGCCGCTGCCGGTCGCGGTGGGCGCCGAGGAGCTCGCGGCCTGCGTGGACGCCCTCCTCGGCAACGTCTTCGCGCACACCCCGGAAGGGGTGTCCATGTCGGTACGGCTCGCGCCCCATCCGTCGGGAGCCGTGCTGGCCGTCGAGGATTCGGGACCCGGCTTCGACCCCGCGCTGCTGGAGCGGGGCAACAGCGGGGGCGGCTCGACCGGCCTCGGGCTGGACATCGCCCGGCGTACCGCCGAGTCCTCGGGCGGCGGGCTGACCGTCTCCACGCCGGCGGGGGGCGGCACGCGTGTGGAGGTGGTCTTAACCGCCGCTTAGCGCGCGGTTACCGGGCATCGCGATTTGGTGGAGTCATGCAGATCACGAAGAAGTTCATCGTCGCAGGTGCCGGGATCGTCACGCTGGTCGCGGGCGGGGGCGCAGCCTTCGCCGCCACCGCCGTCACGGCCGGCGCTCCGAAGGTCACGGCGGAACAGGCCATCAAGATCGCGCACGAGGCGGTGCCCGGGGCCTGGGTCAGCGAGGTCGACCACGACCGCAGGGGCACGCGGCCCGACGTGTGGGAGATCCAGTTGACGAAGGGCTCGCAGCGGCACGAGGTGGACGTGGACGCGGCCACCGGCAAGGTCACCAAGCACGAGACGGGCCAGGACGACCACGGCGGCCAGGACGACCACGGCCACGACGACGACTGATCCCCGCTGATCCCCGCGCCGACCGGCCCACCGCACGCAGCGGTGGGCCGTCGCCGTGTTCGGGCGGCAGAGGCACCCAGGTCGCCGCGCCCGGCGCGTCAGCGGGTCATCTTCATGACCACGGGCCGATGGTCGGACAGGGTGCTCGACAGGACGGCGCCGCTCGTCGTGGTGACGCCCCTCGTGTAGATGTAGTCGATGCGGGCGTCGCCGAGTGTCGGCTTGTTGGCGTACCTGGCGCCGGTGTCCACCCAGCCCGCGCTCACGAACTCCTTCGACAGCGCGTCCGTGGGCAGGGCGTTGAAGTCGCCGGTGAGGATCAGCCCCGATCGGGAGCCGAAGTAGTCGCGTACCTTGTCCGCCTGGGCCTCGCGGCGGGCCACCGAGGTGGCCGACAGGCCGGGGGACAGGTGGGTGGTGAAGACGGTGATCGTCGAGCCGCCGCCGAGGTCGAGCTTGACGCCGGCCATGGAGCGGTTGACGGGACAGGTCGCGAAGTCGGTGAGCGGGATCGTCACACGTTCGAGGATCCTGAACGAGGACAGGATCGCGTTGCCCGCCGCGCCGGGCTGCGGGTCGTCGCAGGGACCTGGATTGTCGCCCGCGCCGAAGTGGGCGTTGGCGGTGATGTCCCAGCCGAGCTCGTCGGCCAGCTGCCTGACCTGGTCGGCGGAGGGCTTGCGGTGGATCTCCTGCACCGTGACGATGTTCGCGCCGCTGCCGCGGATGACTGCGGCGACGGCCTTCACGTCGGCGGTGTCCCCAGCGATGTTCCAGTCGAGGACCACGAGGTTGGTCGTCGCCTTGGCCGTGGCGGGCACGGCGGTGGCGGCGAGCGTGGCCATCATGGCCAGCAGCACACTGATCCGGCTTGATACTCGCATGGCCGGATCTTCACTGATCACCTGACCGGGATCAACAGTCCGCGAGGATGGTCTCCATGGCGTCCTTCTCCGCCGACGTCACCCAGACCGCGTACTTCGCCTTCACCTCGATCTGGCGGGCGATGTAGGCGCACCGGTACGCCTTGCGCGGCGGCAGCCAGGTGGCCGCGTCGGAGTCGCTCTTCTGGCCGTTCAGCGGGCCGTCCACGGCCAGGAGGTTCAGCGGGTCGTTGGCGAACTGCTTGCGCTTGTCCGCCGACCACTGCTGCGCGCCCTTCTGCCAGGCGTCCGACAGCGGTATCAGGTGGTCGATCTGCACGTCCGCGCTGGTGTCCTGGCCGCGCCTGAAGTTGATCGTCTTGCCGCTGTACGGGTCGTGCAGCGTGCCGCTCAGCACGATGCAGTCGTGCGTGCCGGCCTTGAACTTCTCGTCCACCAGGTCGCGCTTGAGTATGTCGTTACGGGTGTCGCACCCGTTGTGGTCCACGTCCGACCAGGCGGGGCCGAACTTGTCGCGGTCGAACCCGGTCTTCGGCGCGCGCCCCTTCACCGACAGCCTGGCCAGCTTCTTGCGGGCGTCCGAGACCGAGGCCGAGTCCGGCTTGGAGGTCTTGCCGGAACCGCCCGTGGACCGCGCCTCCAGACCGCCGCAGCCCGCCAGCACCGCAACCGTGGCCGCACCGGCCATGAGCACCCGAACCCGTCGTCCCACGCCATCCCCCAGACTTGTCCGAGTTTTCGTAAAGTCTAGGTCAAGTGCCCATAAACAGGCTTAGTACGTGTCGCGGCCGCGCCGCTCGAGGATCACCGAGGTCCTGAAAGCCCCACGCATCCTCGAACAAGCATGAGTACTCTGAACGCGGATCATGGCATGTCAAAGAGAGGCGAGATGGCGCAGCGGCGCTTACTGGAGGGACTCGGCGTCACCGTCACCGAGGAGACCGCCTACCGCGCGCTCCTCCGGCACGGCCCGGCCACGCTGAGCGAGCTCGCCGCCGAGACCGGCTCGTCGGCCGCCGCCATCCGCCGCATGCTGCCCAGACTGGAGGATCTCGGCCTGATCTCCCGGGTGGCGGGCCGCCCGCTGCGGCTGATCGCCACGCCCCCGAACATCGCCATCGACATCCTCGTCGCGCGCCGCCAGGAGGAGATCACGCACAGCCGGGCCGCCGCCGCGCTGCTGGCCACCGAGGTCGCCGAGCGCAACGGGCCGCACCCGGAGGAGGTGCTCGAGGTGGTGAGCGGGCGCGACGCCGTGGCCCGCCGCTATCTCCAGATGGAACGCAACGCCACGCGGGAGATGCTGGTCCTGGTGCATCCGCCGTACGCCGTGGACGTCAGCGACGACCGGGAGAATCGCCGGCGCGCGGCCCGCCAGGGGGCGCCCACCCGCGGGATCTACGGCCCTCAGGCGTTCGAGCACCCGGGCATGCTGGCCCACACGCGCCGCGCCATCGCCGACGGCGAGCAGGCCAGGCTCGGGCAGGTGCCGGTCAAGCTGGCCATCGCCGATGCCCGCACCGCCATCCTGCCCCTGGTGTCCGACGAGGACAGGGCCGTGGAGAGCGCGCTGGTGGTGCACCCGTCCGCGCTGCTCGACGCCCTGGTCGGGCTGTTCGAGACGCTGTGGCGCACCGCCGTGCCGCTCCGCCTGACCGCCGAGGACACGCTGGAGCACGAGATGTGGCCGCAGCCCCCCGACGCGGAGGTGCTGGCGCTGCTGGCGGCCGGCATGAAGGACGACGCCATCGCCCGGCAGCTGGGGCTCTCGCCGCGCACGGTGCAGCGGCGCGTGCAGGTGCTGTCCGAACGCCTGGGCGCCAGGACCCGCTTCCACGCGGGCTTCCTCGCCGCCCAGCAGCACCTGCTGGAGTGATCATGCTTCGGCGGCGAGTGCCTCCTTCGTCAGCTCTGCCTGGTGCCGGATCTGCCCCATGATGATGGGGTTCACCCCCTTGGCCTGGAACGTGGCGACCATCTGGTCCATCACCGCGTTCGCCCGCCGGCGGTCGCCCTGCCGCGCCTCGGCCCTGGCCAGGCGGCGCATCACCATGTTCAGGGTGATGTTGTCGATGCTCGCGTCCCTGGCGACCCGGGTGAGGTGCTCGATGCCCTGCTTGGGGTCCGGCGGCCGGACGCGCAGCCGCTTGCCCGCCGTCAGCGCCTTGAACTCGCGCTCCGCGTTCAGCCCCTTGACCATGCGGGCGTAGACGGCCAGCGGGTGGGTGCCGTACCGGTCGATGACCTCGTCCAGCGCCAGGTTCCCCGAGCGCAACCTGGGCGAGTCGGAGCCGAGCAGCGAGAACAGCCGGCCCTGCTCCTCGCCCAGCATCAGCTCGGCCACCTGGTGGTCGTCGCGGCTGACCGGGAAGCGCACCCTGACCAGGCACGCGGGGGAGACGATGCGCGAGCCGTCGGCGGCGATGTACTGGGCCCGGACGTGGTACTCGCCGGGCTGCTGGAAGTAGTGGCCGTCGCGGCCGTGGCCGATGTACGCGCTCCGGTACATGGCCGGATTGCCCGCGTCCAGCCGGATCTCCGGCGAGGAGTCCACGCAGTGCCGCATCATCGGCCGGTACAGCACGGTCCTGCCGCCCGGCTGCGTGATCGACACCTGCGTGAACTCGGTGTCGGGGTGCAGGTGGCCGTGCGTCGTGCGGGGCTCGCCGGCGCAGGAGAGCTTGAGCTCGACCACCACGGGCTCGCCCAGCTCGAACGACTCCTTGGCACGCAGCTCCAGCCGCAGCCCTGAACGGTCCTCGACCGGCTGCTCGAACGGCGCGATCTCGGCGGCACCGGTGCCGAACGCGTTCGCGCCCATGGCGACGTCGCGGTAGAAGCCGTGCCGCAGGTGGACCAGCTCCGCGTCCGTGAACTGGAAGGGGAAGGCCGCCCAGTAGCCCTGTTCCCCGCCGGGGAGGTAGTTCTGGACGTAGTTCATCCACGACAGATCGCCGAAGCCGCCTTGTGGGCCCAAGGGCTGGGGCGGGGTGCCGAGGTTCTTCTGCCAGGAGTGCAGCAGGTTGAAGGCGTGCCCGAGCTCGTGCACGTACGTACGTAACTGCGCCCGTCGAGTCTGCGGCGTCGTCCCCTTGATCGCGTCGTAGAACACCGCGGCTCCCTGCCGCTGGTGCGCGTCGTTGTAGTCGAACATGATCCCCCGGAAGCCGCCCACGTGCTTGCTCGCCACCAGCAGCCACATCCGCCAGGCCGGCGCGTCGCCGAACGCGCTGAACTGCTGGGTCATCGCGTGATGCAGCTCGGCGTCGTCCCACGCCAGGTCCGCGCCGGACCCGTCGACCGGGATGACGCCCGGCTGCGCGAGGGTCAGCTCGATGCCCGCCTCCGCGTACGCGGCGCTCACGCTCAGCTCCCTGGCCGGCGAGCCGCTCGGCCCGGGCAGCGTGCCGGTGTGGTACGACGCGAACGGCACGGTCCCGATGACGGAGTCCTGCTCGAGCAGCACGCTGCGGAAGTACGGCGAGGCGAAGGCCACCTGGTACGTGCGCCCCGCGACCGCGGCCGTCCCCGACCCGTCCGCGATCGTGACGCTCACGTCCTTCACCGGGGTCTCGAACGTGAAGACCCCGCGGCCCTGGACCCGTGCTTCGTCACCCGCGGCGTGCACGGTGGGGGCGTTGACCACGAACGAGCCGACGTAGGAGGTCGTCGCGCCCGCCACGGTGAACAGGTCACCGCTCACCCGCCCGGTGGGCCTGGCCCCGTCGACGTCGACGCGGAGCGCCAGCTGCGAGTCGCCGTCCTGTCCCTGGTAAAGCCCGCTGATCATGGGAGCTCCCTCGCTTGGGCCTACACGAGGGAACATTTCTCCGACAGCGGGCGGCTGTCAACGCGATCCGCGAACTTGGAGCGCCCCGAGCAGCTCCTCCGACGCCTTCGTGATCGTCTCGACGGCCCGGTCGAACGCCTCCGCGTTGTGCGCGGCGGGCGCGCGGAAGCCGGAGATCTTCCTGACGTACTGCAGCGCCGCCGCCCGCACGTCCTCCTCGGTCACGCTCTCGGTGTACGGGGGCCGGAGCGTCTTGATGCTTCTACACATGCCCTAACGGTAATAGCCGATCCGCCGGCTTATCTCCCGTGAATACTTCATGGTTCTTCAGCGCGCGCCGACGTCAGGGCCCGGCCGCTGGGCTGAGC
This sequence comes from Nonomuraea sp. NPDC049400, assembly GCF_044466425.1. Taxonomy (NCBI): domain Bacteria; kingdom Bacillati; phylum Actinomycetota; class Actinomycetes; order Streptosporangiales; family Streptosporangiaceae; genus Nonomuraea; species Nonomuraea sp. NPDC049400. The sequence goes on along the minus strand of NZ_JBITMP010000005.1, from coordinate 281,081 downwards.
TCGTTGCCGAAGCCGACGGCGATCTTGCGCATGCCCTCGGCCAGGTCGTCGCGGTCGAGCGCGTCGATGCGCTCGGCGGGCCCGGAGACCGACATCGCGGCCACCACCCGGTCGCCGTCCCACACGGGCACGGCCAGGCAGTGCACGCCGAGCTCCTCCTCGCCCAGGTCCATGGCGTGACCCCGCGCTCTGACGCGATCGAGCTCGGCCAGCATGGCGGCCATGTCGGTGATCGTGTTCGGGGTGCGGCGCGGCATGCCGGTGCGCTCGAAGACGGCGACCGCCTCGGCGGCGGGCCGTCCGGCCAGCAGCACCTTGCCCACGGCGGTGCTGTGCGGCAGCACCCGCCTGCCTACTTCGGCGAACATGCGCAGCCTGCGCGGTGAGAGCACCTGCGCCACGTAGACGACGAAGTCGCCTTCGAGCACGGCCAGGTTCGCGGTCTCGCCCGACAGCTCGACCATCTTCGTCAGGTACGGCTGCGCCCACACGCCGACCATGCCCTCGGCGATGCCGCCCAGGCGCACGAGGCCGCCGCCCAGGGCGTACCTCTTGTCGGATTCCTGCCGCACGTAGCCGCGGGCGAGCAGGGTGCGCAGCAGCCGGTGGATGGTCCCGTACGGCAGCCCGGTCCTGGCGGCGATCTCCGACAGCCCCGCCTCGCCCCCGTGCTCGGCCAGCGCCTCCAGCACGTCGAGCGCCCGCTCCACTGACTGCACACTCATAGGGCGACCCCGCGCAGCGAGGCGTCGAGCACCTCGGCCGTGTGGGCCACCCTGATCCGCGCGCCGGCGCGCCGCATGGCCGAGGCGATCTGCATGGTGCAGCCGGGGTTGGCCGAGACCAGCAGCTCGGCGCCGGTCGTGGCCACCGCCGCGGCCTTCCTGTCGCCGAGGTCGCGGGCGGCCTCCGGCTGGAAGATGTTGTACGTGCCCGCGGAGCCGCAGCAGATGGCCGACTCGGGGATCTCGCGGATCTCCAGGCCGGGGATGCCGCTCAGCAGCTCGCGCGGCTGGGCGCGCACCCCTTGGGCGTGGGCCAGGTGGCAGGCGTCGTGGTAGGCGACGGTGAGCGGCAGCGGGTGCCGTTTGGCCACGGGCCCCAGCTCGGCGAGGTACTCCGACAGATCGACCACCCTGAACCCGGGCTCGCGCCCGAGCAGTTCGGCGTACTCCTTCATCGACGAGCCGCAGCCGGCCGCGTTCACCACGACGGTGTCCACCCCGGCCTTCTCGAACGTCCGCACCGTCCTGCGCGCCAGCCGTCTGGCCTGGTCGTCGCGGCCCGAATGCACGCTGAGCGCGCCGCAGCAGCCCTGGCCGCGGGGGATGACCACGTCGCAGCCCTCCAGCGAGAGCACCCGCGCGGTGGCCGCGTTCACCTGCGGGAAGAACTCGCCCTGCACGCAGCCGGTGAGCATGCCCACCACGGCCCTGCGCTCGCCCCTCGCTCTCACGACGCGCGGCATGCGCTGCCGGCGCTCCACGCGCGGCGCGAGCGCGGCCATGGCGCCGAGGCTGGGGTTCGCCCTGGTGAGGACGGGCGCCATGCGCTCGGCCAGCCACATCGCCGGGCGCAGCAGCCGGAGCCTGCGCGGGTAGGGGAACAGGCTGAACACGATGCCGCGTACGGCCCGCTCCTGCGGATCGCGGACGTGCCGCCGCTCCACCTCGGCCCTGGTCTGTTCGATCAGGCGGTCGTACTGGACCCCGGAAGGGCAGGCCGTGACGCACGCCATGCACCCCAGGCAGGCGTCGAAGTGCCCGGCCATCTCCGGCGTGATCGGGGTGCCCTCGACGTGCTGCTTCATCAGGTGGATCCGCCCGCGCGGCGAGTCCATCTCCTCGCCCCACAACACGTACGTCGGGCACGTCGGCAGGCAGAACCCGCAGTGCACGCAGTCGTTGATCAGCTCGGGGTCTGCGCCCATGGTCGCGCTCCCTCGGTCCTCCGTTGGCATAGGGCTGGACGCCCTCGCTCTCTCCGGCCCGGCTCGCCGCTCCACATCAAATCCCTCCCAGGAACCGGCCGGGAGACATCCTGCGCCCGGGATCGAAGCGTTCCTTGACCCGCCGCATCAACGGCAGTGCGCTCACCTGCCCCCACCTGTCGACGCCCTCGTACGGCGCGGCCAGCACGCTCACGCGCCCGCCCAGCGCCTCGATCCGCGCCCGCAGCCGGGCGACGACGGCCGCCAGCTCCTCCTCCGGGATGTCGCCCCAGCTCTCCAGGTACGCCCGCCCCGAGGCGGCGGACCCGCGGAAGGAGAACCGGGCGTCCGCGGCGGCGGCCAGCGCCTCCACCGTGTGCGCGGGCGGGAAGCGCGCCTCGAGAAGCAGGTCGTCCCTGAGTATCAGCCCCCACCACTCCGGCGCCTCGGCCGTGACCGTGCCGTCTCCGAGCACCTCGCGCAGCGCCAGCGCCCGCGCCTCGGCCGCCGAGCCCTCCACCAGCACCGCGACCGTCGTGTTCTTGCCGTCAGGGCAGTCGATCTCCACGGCGGACGGCTCCGCCTGGGAGGCGGCCAGGCGCAGCAGCACGTCATTGGAGGGCCCAGAAGACTGTCCGCCGCTCGCGACGAGCCAGCGGCGGTCCGCGGGCAGCGGGTGCAGCCGGAACGTGGCCTCCGCGATCACGCCGAGCGTGCCCTGCGAGCCGGTGAAGAGCTTGCCGAGGTCGTAGCCCGCGACGTTCTTGACCACTTTGCCGCCGGACTTCGCGATCGTCCCGTCGGGCAGCACGACCGTGATGCCGATGAGCAGGTCGCGGGCGGTGCCGTAGCGGAAGGCGCGCGGGCCCGCCGTCGCGGTGGCGAGCGTGCCGCCGACCGTCGTGTGCTCTGTGAACGGCGGGTCGAGCGCGAGCTCCTGGCCCTTGTCCGCGAGCGCGGCGGTCAGGGCGTCCATGGTCAGCCCGGCCTGCGTGCGCACCACGAGGTCGCCCGCGGCGTGCTCGAGTACGGCGTTCATGCAACACATGTCGAGCAGGACGTCGCACCGCACGGGCGGCGGCCCCCAGTGCAGCTTCGTGCCGCCGCCCGCGGGCACGACCGCGAGGTCCTGCTCGGCGCAGGCGCGCAGCACGGCCGAGACCTCCTCGACGGTCTCGGGCAGCGCGACCCAGCGGGGCAGCACGCCGTTGACGGCGTCGTCCGCGTCCGCCTGCCTGACGGCCACCCCACTGTCGATCGGCATCAAAACTGCTCCGCCTTCCCCGACTCCACCAGCGGATGCACGCCCTTGCGCACTCCCGGAACCTCGCCGCACAGGCGCGGGGTGGGGAACACCTTGCCCGGGTTCGACAGGCCCTGGGGGTCGAACGCGCACCGGACGAGCTGCATGGTGTCCAGGTCGTCCGCGCTGAACATCTTCGGCATGTAACGCGACTTGTCCACCCCGACCCCGTGCTCGCCCGTGATCGAGCCGCCGTTCTCGATGCACAGGTCGAGGATCGCGCCGGAGACCACCTCGGCCCGCTCGCCGGCCCCCGGCTCCGCGTCGTCGAACAGCACGAGCGGGTGCAGGTTGCCGTCTCCGGCGTGGAAGACGTTGGCCACTCTGATGCCGTGCTCCTGGGAGAGCCGGTCGATGGCGGCCAGCACGCCGGGCAGCGACGTGCGCGGCACGACCCCGTCCTGCACGATGTAGGCCGGGCTGATGCGCCCGACGGCGGCGAACGCCGACTTGCGGCCCTTCCAGATCGCCGCCCGCTCGGCCGGGTCGGCGGCCACCCGCAGCTCGAACGCGCCCGAGCAGATCTCCGTGAGCTGCGCGAACTGCCGCTCCACCTCGGCGCGCGGCCCGTCCAGCTCCACGATCAGCACGGCGCCCGCGCCCTCCGGGTAGCGGCAGGCCACGGCTGCCTCTGCCGCCTCGATGGCGAGCGCGTCCATCATCTCGATGGCGGCGGGCACGATGCCGGCTCCGATGATCGCGGAGACCGCCTGCCCGCCCTGCTCGATGCTCTCGAACGCGGCCAGCACCGTGGTGACGGCCTCGGGCGCGCGGCTCAGGCGTACCGTGATCTTGGTGGCGATGCCCAGCGTGCCCTCCGAGCCGACGAACGCGCCCAGCAGGTCGTAGCCGGGGTCCATGCGGTCGAGCGTGACCAGGTCGCCGTCGGGCGTGACGATCTCGCAGGCCTCGACGTGGTTGACCGTGAAGCCGTACTTGAGGCAGTGGGCGCCGCCGGAGTTCTCCGCGACGTTGCCGCCGATCGAGCAGACCTGCTGGCTGGAGGGGTCGGGCGCGTAGTAGTAGCCGCGCTCGCGCACGGCCTCGGTGATGGCCAGGTTCGTGACGCCGGGCTCGACGACCGCCCTGCGGTTCGCCAGGTCGATCTCCAGAATCCTGCGCATCTTGGAGGTGACGATGAGCACGCCGTCCTCGCGGGGGAGCGCGCCCCCCGACAGACCGGTGCCCGAGCCCCTGGCCACGAAGGGCACGCCGAAGTCATTGCAGAGCCGTACGACCCGGGCGACCTGCTCGGCGGTGTCGGGCAGCACGACCACGCCGGGCGTCGCCCGGTGGTAGGTGAGGCCGTCGCACTCGTACGTGCGCAGGCGTACCGGATCGGTGATCACCGAGTCGTGGGGCAGCAGCGAGCGCAGGGCGGCCGTCAGCGTTTCCAGCACCGATCCCCCCTAACCTCTGTTCTACGGCATTTGAGCATAGGCCGGAAGTGTCAGGAATTCGGCAAAGTCGTCGTCCAGCGCCACTTCCTTGAACAGGGCCGTCGCCTGGCCGTACAGCTTCTCGTCGTAGCCGGGCTCCTCGGCGAGCTTGGCCAGCTCCTCCGAGATGATCTGCTCGACCAGCTCCTTCGTCACCTGCGCGCCCGTGTCGGCGAGCGTGATGTCGTTGTGGATCCACTGCCAGATCTGCGAGCGCGAGATCTCGGCCGTGGCGGCGTCCTCCATGAGGTTGTGGATCGCCACCGCGCCCAGACCGCCCATCCACGCGGCCAGATAGCGCAGCGCCACGTCCACGTTGTTGCGCAGCCCGGCCTCGGTGATCTCGCCCGGCGTCTCGGAGACGGCCAGCAGCGCGGCGGCGGTCACGTTGACGTCCTCGCGCAGCCGGTCGAGCTGGTTGGGGCGCGACCCCAGCACGCCGTCGAACACCTCACGGCACACCGGCACCAGGTCGGGGTGGGCCACCCATGACCCGTCGAACCCGTCGCCCGACTCGCGCGTCTTGTCCGCCCGCACCTTCTCCAGCGCCACCGCGTTCACCTCGGGGTCGCGCCGCGAGGGGATGAACGCCGCCATGCCGCCGATGGCGTGCGCGCCGCGCTTGTGACACGTGCGCACCAGCAGCTCGGTGTACGCGCGCATGAACGGGGCGGTCATCGTGACCGCGTTCCGCTCGGGCAGCAGGAACTCGCGGCCCCTGGTGCGGAACTTCTTGATCACGCTGAACAGGTAGTCCCAGCGGCCCGCGTTGAGGCCCGCCGAGTGGTCGCGGAGCTCGTACAGGATCTCCTCCATCTCGAACGCCGCCGGGTAGGTCTCGATGAGCACGGTCGCCCTGATCGTGCCGTGCGGGATGCCGAGGAGCTCCTGTGCCCTGGTGAACACGTCGTTCCAGAGCCGCGCCTCCAGGTGGGACTCGATCTTGGGCAGGTAGAAGTACGGGCCCTTGCCCTTGTCGATCTGCCGCTTGGCGCAGTGGAAGAAGTAGAGCCCGAAGTCGAACAGCGATCCCGCGACCGGCCGTCCGTCCACCTGCGCGTGCTTCTCGTCCAGGTGCCAGCCGCGCGGGCGCACCACGATCGTGGCCAGCTCGTCGTCGGGCCTGAGCGCGTACGTCTTGCCGCCGGTCTCGAAGTCGATCGCGCGGTCGAGCGCGTCGCGCAGGTTGAGGTGGCCGGTCACGCAGTTTTCCCAGAGCGGCGAGTTGGCGTCCTCGAAGTCGGCGAGCCAGACCTTGGCGCCGGAGTTGAGCGCGTTGATGGTCATCTTCTTGTCGACCGGACCGGTGATCTCCACCCGGCGATCCTCCAGGCCGGGCGCCGGGGGCGCGACCTGCCAGTCGGCCTCCCTGATCTCCTTGGTCTCCGGCAGGAAGTCGAGCATGCCGCCCGCCGACAGCTCCGCCTGCCTCGCCTGGCGCGCCTCCAGCAGCTCCAGCCGCCTGGCGCCGAACTCCCGCTGGAGAGCCGCCACGAAATGGAGCGCCTCCGGCGTGAGGATCTCGTCGAACCGGTCGAGCATCGGGCCGGTGATCTCCATGGGACCTCTTTCCGCTTCGTGGAAAATGAGTTCTGGATTGTGGAAGTGAAGGTACTCCGCCGGTGCTCCCCGGTCAAAGGTTGGGGTTCCCTCGGGGAGTCGTGGGGGGCATCCCCGATGTCTGCCGGGGCGTACCCGGACAGGATTTACGGCATGAAGACCATCGCGATCGCGGGCGGGCTGCTGGCCTCCGCACTGCTGCTGACCGGATGCGGGCTCGCGAGCATCGCGGGACCCGACAACCAGGACACCACGACCTACCAGGTGACGGACAAGGTGACCAAGCTGCAGGTGAAGAGCGGATCGGGGGACACGGTGGTCACCGAGACCGACGGGAACGCCGTCCGCGTCACGGAGACCCTGAACTGGCGCAGCGACGACAAGCCGAAGACCGAGCACAAGGTCGAAGGGGAGGCGCTGCACCTCACGTACGACTGCCCGTCGGACTGGGGCAGCTGCAGCGTCGATTACAAGATCGAGATCCCCAAGGGGCTGGCCGTCGACCTGGACGCGGGCTCGGGCAACATCACGCTCAGGAGCCTGACCGGGCGGCTCGACGCGCACCTCGGCTCCGGCGACCTGGACGCCACGGGGCTGGCGGGCAAGCAGGTGGTCGCCGAGGCGGGGTCGGGGCGGATCGAGCTCAAGTACGCCTCCGCGCCCGACAGCGCAGAGCTGAAGTCCGGCTCCGGGGACATCGTGCTCACCGTGCCCGACGGGACCTATGACGTGAACACCGAGATGGGATCAGGAGACGCGAAGGTCTCGGTCAAGGACGACGGCTCCTCGCCGCACAAGGTCTCGCTGACCTCGGGCTCCGGCGACGTCACCATGTCAGCTGGATAACCGGATGATTGCGGCACGGATCTCGTGCCACCATCGTGGGAAGACACCGAGGTGTCCAGACGTTCCCTAATAGAGATGACACGTATGCACGATAACTCCGCACTCGACTTCGACGAGTTCGAGAACGGCGACATGGACCTCGAGGAGCGCCAGGCGCTGCGCCGCGTGGCGGGCCTCTCGACCGAACTCCAGGATGTCTCCGAGGTCGAGTACCGGCAGCTGCGGCTGGAACGGGTCGTCCTCGTCGGCGTCTGGACCTCCGGCACCGTGGAGGACGCGGAAAACTCCCTGCTCGAGCTCAAGCTCCTGGCCGAGACGGCCGGCTCGCAAGTGCTCGACGGGCTCATCCAGCGCCGCCAGAGGCCGGACCCGGCCACCTACATCGGCTCCGGCAAGGCCCTCGAGCTCCGCGACGTGGTCGAGTCGACCGGCGCCGACACCGTCATCTGCGACGGCGAGCTGGCCCCCGGCCAGCTCCGCCAGCTCGAAGAGACGGTCAAGGTCAAGGTCATCGACCGCACCGCGCTGATCCTCGACATCTTCGCCCAGCATGCCAAGAGCCGCGAGGGCAAGGCCCAGGTCGAGCTGGCACAGCTGCAATATCTGCTGCCCCGCCTGCGCGGCTGGGGTGGCAACCTGTCCAGGCAGGTCGGCGGTCGCGCCGCGGGCGGCGTCGGCATCGGCGGCCGCGGCCCCGGTGAGACCAAGATCGAGCTGGACCGCCGCCGCATCCGCGAGCGCATGGCCAAGCTGCGCCGCCAGATCAGCGGCATGTCCACCTCGCGTGACACCATGCGCTACCAGCGCCAGCGGCGCGAGGTTCCGGCCGTGGCCATCGCGGGCTACACCAACGCGGGCAAGTCCTCGCTGCTCAACCGGGTCACGGGGGCGGGCGTGCTGGTGGAGGACGCGCTGTTCGCCACCCTCGACCCGACCGTGCGCCGGGCGCGCACGCCGGAAGGCCGGCTCTTCACGATCGCCGACACCGTGGGCTTCGTGCGGCACCTGCCGCACCAGCTCGTCGAGGCGTTCCGCTCGACGCTGGAGGAGGTGGCCGAGGCCGACCTGATCCTGCACGTGGTGGACGGCTCGCACCCCGACCCCGAGGGGCAGCTGGCCGCCGTACGCGAGGTGCTGGCCGACATCGACGGCGCTTCGGACGTACGCGAGATCGTCGTGATCAACAAGGCCGACGCGGCCGATCAGGACGTGATCGACCGGATCATGCGGCGCGAGCGCGACAGCGTCGTGGTGTCGGCGCGGACCGGTCGCGGCATTCCCGAGCTGATGGCGGTCATCGAGCGGGAGCTGCCTCGGCTGGATCACGAGGTTCACCTGCTGGTGCCGTACGACAGGGGGGATCTGATCTCCCGGGCGCACAAGGAGGGTGAGGTGCTCTCCGTGGACCACGTGGCGGACGGCACGATCCTGCACGCCCGCGTGCTGCCCAGCCTGTGGCAGGAGCTGGAGCGGGTGGGCAAGCCCGTGGAGCGCGTCTCCTAGCCCCTGGGCTGTTCATGGCCGGGCGGCCTCATCAGCGAGGTATGGTGGGGACGCCCGGCGCGAAGTCGCCTTTGGTGAGGGTGACTGTCGCCGCAAAGTACGCATGCCTGCCCAAAAGCGTCAGTGGTCCTTGGACCCTGGGGTTGCTACCATTGGCCAAACCCATCGGCGGGTTTTCTGGTTTTTCGGGTTCTAGGTTTCGGACGATGACTGTAGGTGTCGAAGTCGTCAACGGGGGCCGTGGGGGCGACGTAGAGCTGGGTGACGGTTGGGATCAGTGGTCTTTCTTCCGAATAACCCTGTACAGCGAGCCCGGCTGTGAAATAACGTAACTGAACTGAAATCGCTGGATCATGGCTCCGGCGATACGGTCACCGCACAACCAATGCGGATGAGAGCAGGAGACCCCCCATGTCGTCCGGACCCGGAGCGGACTCAGTGGGCGCGGCACAGGCCGTGCGCTGTGCGCTGCACTCATGCCGGTGCGCGGGTGGGGAATCACGCAGGGCGGTGATGCGGTGACCGTTCGATTGCTGACCAACATCGGCCGCCTCTGGACCGGCAACGAGGTCCTCAGCAACGCGGCCATCCTCGTCCACAACGACCGCATCGCGTGGGTCGGGCGGGCGCCCGACCTGCCGCAGAGCGTGCCTGGAGTCGTCGACGACATCGTCGACGTCGACCACGTCGAAAACCTGGGCGGCGCGCTCGTCACGCCCGGTCTCATCGACGCCCACACCCATCCCGTCTACGCCGGCAACCGCTACGCCGAGCTGGCCATCCGCACCGGCGGCTCCACCTCGGCCTCGATCACCGCGGCGGGCGGCGGCGTGGGCTCGACCGTCACCGTGACGCGCGGCACCGACCCGTGGACCCTCTGCAACGGCGTGCGCGAGCGGCTGCGCGGCTGGCTGCTCAGCGGCACCACCACGGTCGAGGCCAAGACCGGCTACCACCTCACCCGCGACGGCGAACTGGCCGACGTCCGGCTCCTGCGCGAGCTGGAGAAGGAGCCGATGATGCCGCGGGTGCACGTCACCTTCCTGGCTGCGCACGTCGTGCCGCCCGAGTACTTCGGGCGGCAGCGCGAATACGTCGAGGCGGTGGGCGCCTGGTGCGCCGACGCCGCCGCGGCGGGCGCCGACAGCGTCGACGTCTACTGCGACGAGGGCCACTTCACCACCGAGGAGTCCCGCTGGGTGCTCGCCTCGGGGCGCAACGTCGGCCTGCTGCCGCGCATCCACGCCGGCATCTTCAGCCGCCGCGGCGCCGTCCAACTGGCCGCCGAGCTCGGCTGCGCTTCCGCCGACGGGCTGCACCACATGTCGGACGAGGACATCGCGATCATGTCCCGCTACGGCGTGCCCGCCGTCGTCTGCCCGGCCACCGCCCTCCAGCGCGGCCACCTCCCGCCGGTCCGCCAGATGATCAAGCACGGCGTGCAGATCGCCCTCGGCAGCGACCACAACCCCGGCTACTGCGGCATCACCTCGATGTCCCTGGTCATCGCCATGGCGGTGTCGGCGTTCGGGATGAGCGTCAACGACGCCCTGCGCGCGGCCACCCTCGGCGGCGCCACCGTCCTGGGCGCTCCCGACCGCGGCGTCCTCGCGCCGGGCCGGCTGGCGGACATCGTGCAGTGGGACGCCGACCACGAGGGCGCCTTCGCCTGGTCCTTCGGCCTGAAGCCGCGCCGGGTGTGGCGGGGTGGGACGCCCGTTCAGTAGCTAGTCTCGGGTTATGCCGCCCTTGGTCGCTGTTGTCACTGATTCGACGGCTTATCTGCCGCCTGTGCCGGGTGTCATCGTGGTGCCGGTACAGGTGATCGCCGGGGGTGTGTCGTACGACGAGCCCTCGTTCCGGATCGACGGCGCTTTCTCTGAGGAACCCCGCTTCGGGATCGGCAGCTCTGGGATCGGCGGCTCCGGGACGGGCGGTTCTGGGACGGGCGGTTCTGGGACAGACGGCTCCGGGACAGACGGCTCTGGGACGGGCGGCTCCGGGACAGACGGCTTCGGGATCGGCGGTGCACCGTCGGACGAGCGTCCCTCGGGCGAGGCCGAGCCTTTGGGCCGGGCTGAGCCTTGGGACCGGGTCCAGCCCACGGGCGGTGGGCCCGCCCACGAGAGCTCTCCCCACAGCGGCGCGCCCCACCATGAGAGGACCAGCACGGGGAGATCCGGCACCGAGAGGACCGACAACGGGGGATCCGGCAACGACGGAGTGCGTGGAGTGCGTTCGGGCGGCGGCTACCGCCGCGATGCGGGCTCCTTCATCGGCGACCTCGCCTCCGCCAGCACCTCCCGCCCCTCGCCGGAAAGCTTCGCCTCCTGCTACTCCTCCCTGGCTGCCTCAGGCGCGACCGGGATCGTCTCGATCCACCTCTCCCGAGAGCTCTCGGGCACCGTCGAGTCCGCCCTGACGGCCGCCGCCCAGGCACCCGTTCCGGTGGAAGTCATCGACAGCCGCTCGATCGCCATGGGCCTCGGCTACCCCGTCCTGGCCGCCGCCCGCGCTGCCGCGAGCGGCGCCTCCCTGGAGGCGGTGACATCGGCCGCCCGCCGCTGCATGGAAACCACCCAGACGTTCTTCTACGTCGACACCCTCGACTACCTGCGGCGCGGCGGCCGCATCGGCACCGCCGCCTCCCTCGTGGGCTCGGCCCTCATGATCAAGCCATTGCTGCACATCGTGGACGGCCACATCTCACTCCTGGAAAAGGTCCGCACGTCGTCACGCGCCATCGCCCGCCTGGAGGACCTGGCCGTCCGTGCGGCGGGGGAGGGGCCTGTGGAGGTGGCCGTGCAGCACTTGGGAGCAAGGGAACGGGCCGAGGCACTGGCAGAGCGCCTGCCGAAGCGGCTGGCCGGTCTGGTGGAGCTGCGGGTGGTGGAACTCGGGGCGGTGATCGGCGCCCACGTGGGCCCCGGCACGCTCGGCCTCACCGTCATGTCGTGCGACTTTTAGCTCCTTGACGTTCAGCCTCGTGATCGAACGGGTCCGGTGGGGCGGGCCGAGGACGGGCTCGGTGACGTGGTGCGGGTGTTGGGGGAGTGGCAGTGCGACGGAGCTCCCGCGATCGCGCGCGACCTGGAGTACACCAACCTTCGGCCGTAAGCTCGGCATCTCGAACGGGCCGTCACCCTTGGAGCCGGCAAGGAGACAGGGTGCGCAGCCTGCGCGACCAACACCGGCATGTGAATCCGAACGGAATCCGGCGTAAGCGCGATCGGAAGAGAGGAAACGCAGGGTGCTCGCTGACCTGCGTGAGTCGCGTTAACGCCGGATTCCGTGCCAAATTTCCGTGACCCCGAGGCCGTGGGTCACAGGCTGCGGGCGGTGATGTCGCCGTTGGAGGTGGTGGCGTGGATGTCGAGTCCGGCGGTGCCGTCGTTCTTGAGGGCGTTGGTGATGCGGCCGTGGCTGGTGCCGGCGTCCAGGGTCGCCGAGACTCCGCCCGCGGCGGCGATCGAGATGTCGCCGGACTGGGTGCGGAGCACGACCTTGTCGCCGGTGGCCTCGGCGATCCGGATGTCGCCCCGTGCGGTGCTGATCTCCGCCGGGCCGCCCAGCCGGCCGACCTCGACGTCGCCGTCGGTCGCGGTGAGGCGGAGGCTTGCGGTCTCGTCGAGCTTGATCTGGCTGTACGCGCCTTCGAAGGCGACGTCGCCGAGGCGGCCGACGGTCCGGAGTTCGGCGCTGGCCGCCTTGGCCTCGATGTGGGAGCCGGCGGGCAGTTCGACCGTCACCTCGATGGATCCGGACGGGCCGAGGTACTGGTTCTTCACCGGGGTCTCGATCCGCAGGACGCCGTCGGCGTATTCGACCGTGGTCTGCTCGGCTGCCTTCACGTCGCGGCTCTTTGCGGCGTTCGCGGGCCGGATCTCGACCGCGGTGTCGGCCCGGTCGGCGGCGATGAACTGCACGCGTCCCGCGGGGATGTCCAGGACGGCGGAGATCGGGGCGGGGGTGTCGAACTTGTGCATCATGTGCTCCTTGTGCTGCGTTGTTTCGATCTTGCGAGGCCCGGCCCGGCGTGGCGCTCATGGCATTCCATGAGCGCCGCACAAGGCTCGGGGGTGAGTTCTGCGCGGCCCAGTTCGCGGCCCCGAGGCCGCATCGCTGAACCGTTCATGGCGTCCACCATCGCCGACCGCGCTGATACCGGGCTGTCGCCGTCCTGACGCCGCCGCTGACATACGGCGGGAAGCAGCCGGCCGGGCATGACCACCGTGGCCGCGTAGTGAAAGTGGTTCTCGGCCCAGGCACGATGGTGCCGCGGGCGGTGCGCGGCCGGCAGCAGCGTCACCGCGGCATCGATATCGGCCGCCGGCGCGGTCGGGACTGCCTCGATGTTTCGGGACGATTGCTGCCTGCGAAAACGCGATTTTGATGAGGTGGTTCCTGATCGCTGGCGTGAGGAGCGCGCCGACGCTCTTGGCCTGCAACGACGACGCATCCCACGCCCGAGCAGGCGATCCCTTGGCCGGCTTCGACGTCCCCGACGGGTTCGTCGACCGGTTGTGCCTGCTCGGCCCCGTCTCTACTGAGTCTGCTCGGCCCCGTCAGCTCGCGGCCTTTCCGCCGCAGAACACCTGATTGAGGAGCTGGTTCAGTGCCTCAGGGAACACCTTCGCTTGATCGACTGCGGCGTCCCCGCCCGTGATCGAGGCAGTCATGGTCTTCTTGCCGTCGGGCGTGCTGTACATCAGCGCCGCATAGCCATTGTTGCTGCCGTTGTGGTTGAGGACGGTGCCGCCGCAGTTCGGGCCCATGTCCTGTACCCACACCCCCGAGGCCGTAGCGGCCGTAGAGGGCGTCGCTCTTGGGGTGCGGCTTGCGCATCTCGGCCAGCAGCCGGGCCGAGATGAGCTTGCCGCTGTTCAGTGCGGAGAAGAACGTCTGGAGATCCTCGGTGGTCGAGATCATGTCCCCGGCGGCGGAGATCCAGGTGGGGTTCTGGCGGCTGACGTCGACCACCTTCCACTGGCCGGGGGCGTCCTCATACCGGTGGTAGCCGTGGGCGTGCGGCCCACGGATGTCCGTCCGGGCACCCGGCAGCTCGGTGTGCCGCAGCTTGAGCGGCTGCAGGATCCGCCGCTTCATCTCCCTTTTCGTAGGAGCCGGTGACCTTCTCAATCAGCAGCTTGGCCAGCACGTAGTTGGTCACGCCTGAGCTAGCCAAATTTGGCTAGAGAGGGGATCGGCGATACCATGCCCCAAGGCTAGCCAAACTTGGCTAGACGAAGCCAGGAGGTTTGATGAAGTCGGTACGGCTGCTGGTGCTGGGAGCGCTGCGTAGGCGCGGACGCGCACACGGCTACCAGGTCCGTGCGGATCTTGAGTCGTGGGGTGCGCACGAGTGGTCCACGGCCACGTCGGGATCGGTGTACCACGCTCTCAAGAGCATGGCCCGCCAGGGCCTGCTGGTGACGCACGAGACGGTCCCCTCGGAAGCCGGGGGCCCGCCGCGGATCGAGTATGAGCTGACCGACAAAGGCGAACAGGAGTACTTCACCCTCCTGAGCCAGGCCCTCGCCGACCGCGAGCCGAGCCTTGACGTGCTGGGCGCTGCCGTCGGCCTGATCGAGGACCTTCCCCGCCAGCGTGCCCTGCAGATGCTGCGCGAGCGAGCCCACGCGATGCACGAGTGGCGCACGAGCATCACCTCGCACCTGCCTGCGGATACCGATCTGGACACATGGGGGCCGATAGGCGAGGTCCTGTCCCTGTGGTTGACCACCGCCGACACCGGCGCCCGATGGACCCACCGGCTGATCCGCCGCCTGGAAGAGGGCGCGTTCACCATGGCCGGCGAGGACCCTGCACCCGCGCAGCAAGTCGAATAGCGGCCCCACGCCTTACCGCCTCTGGGGCCGGGCGGCCGCGATGGCCCCGCCGACCACAGCAGCCCACCTCATCGGAACGGAGACCCCATGGCCAACGAGATCGCCATACCGTTGCTTCCCTGCCGGAACATCGATGAGATCGTCGAGTTCTACACCATGTTGGGCTTCACCCGGATCTACTACCAGGTCCGCCCGAACCCGTACGTCTCGCTCAAACGCGAAGACCTCCAGCTGGACTTCTTCGGCATGCCAGAGGGCTTCAAGCCCGAGGACTCCTACGGGACCTGCGTGGTCATCGTGCCCGACACCGGGGAGCTCTTCGAGGCGTTCGCTGCGGGCATGCGCGAGGCCCACGGCAAACTGCTGGTCGCCGGGATCCCCCGGATGACCCGGCCCCGAAAGCGCAAGAACGCCGAGAACCATTCCGGATTCACCGTCATCGACCCTGGCGGAAACTGGATCAGGATCATGGCCGCCAAACCCGCGCCCGCCCAGAAAGAGGCGGCCTCCGGCAAGCTCACCACGACTTTGAACAGGGCGGTCGTGATGGGCGACTCCCATGGCAAGCACGTACGCGCGGCCCAGATCCTGGACGCGGCCCTGGAACGCGACAAGGACACCGCGACGGCGGCCGAGCTGCTCCAGGCGCTGGCCTACCGCGCCGAGCTCGCGCTCCGCGCCGAGGACCCCGCCGCCGCCGGCGACGTCCTCGCTCGGGCACGCGCGCTCGCCCTCTCCGAAGCCGACCGTGACAAGCTCGCCGACACCCTGGCCGCACTCGACGACATGGAGGCCGTTCTGCGGCCCTGACTTACCCCGGTCCCGGACCGCCGCGGGCAAAGACCGGACTCCGGCGCTGATCAGAACCATGATCTGCTCCCAGACGACATGCCATGGCGCGGAGAAGAAGGGGATTTTCCGCGAGTGCTACCGGGACCTTTGCGGGCGGACGGCCCGCGCACCCCCCGCTGGGATCCCAGGTCGGTTGTCCACAGCGCTCTCGCTCGTCGCCTGCCCCATCCCCAGAACGCGATTCGGGACCTCGACGATGGCCGCTGAGGACTTACGTTCACTGCCGTGCGAACCCCCGACCCCATGGCAGAGCGGACCATAGCCGAGTCCCGGCTACGGTCGATCAACGCGCCTTCCCGCCGCTCCCGCCACTCTCTCGGTCGGCGCGCCGGTGGCGCGAGCGAGCCGGCCGAGGCCCGGCCGAAAGGCCACGACGTTCCACCTGAGCCTCGGGGAAGAGGCCGCCAGGCTGGACGGCCCCCGTACACCCCCCAGGAGGGTGGCCGCCAGGCCGGGCGGCCTCAGGAGGGAAGCCGCTGGGACGTCATCGCCGGCTCAGATGTCGCCGTGGCCACATCGCCTGCGAGACGTGGGTGGGACGACGCCACCTCACCCACATCCCACGAAAGCCGCGAACGGCACCCAAACGCTTCAATCCCATCTCACCGAAAGAGCGGCAGGCCCGCCCCCATGCCACCCTCCTTTCCGGCATTCCGCGCAGCCATCGCCGCCCAGGCCCCAGCCCTCGACCCAGGCAAGCCCGGCCTCCGGGTCCTGCTGGCCGTGGGCGCGCTGGCCGCAGCCATCGCCGCCTTCTTCCTCTGGCGCGCCCAGCCCTCACCAGAGCCCTTGCCGCCCCCCACCCCGATCGCCGCACACACCACGCCATCACCGACATCCGCGGCCAAAGTGACTGTCCATGTCACTGGCAAGATCCACAAACCCGGCGTCTACCAACTCCCTTCAGGCTCCCGAGTCACGGATGCCGTGACGGCAGCAGGGGGCGTGTCACGCGGCGCCTCCACCGGCTCGCTCAACCTCGCCAGACGCCTGATCGACGGCGAGCAGATAGTCGTAGGCGGCGCCGCCGGCCAGGCGGCCCCCGGCTCGCCCATCACGGACCCGGCCGTCTCCGCCGTTCTCGACCTCAACTCCGCCACGACGGACCAGCTCGAACAACTTCCAGGAGTAGGGGAGGTCCTGGCAGCCCGCATCGCCGAGTTCCGCAACGCCCACGGCGGCTTCGCCACGGTCGAGCAGCTACGCGAAGTGAGCGGAATAGGCCCACGAAAGTTCGACGAGCTCAAGGCAAGGGTCCGCGTCTGACATGGCCACCACCCGTCCAGCGCGTACGAGCCTGCACAACGACAACACTCCATTCGACGGCGACCGGGCTGACGACGGGAACGACACGAATCCCGGAGCAACCGGCACCGCCCAGCGCAGCGGAAGCGGCATCGGTCGGGGTGGCGGAAGTGGCATCGGTCAAGGCGGTGGAAGCGGCACTGCTCAGCGCAGCGGGAGTGGCATCGGTCTGGGCGGTGGAAGTGGCGTCGGTCGGGGCGGCGGAACCGGCACCGTCCTGGACGCCGGAACCCATGCCGTCCAGGACAGCGGTAGGCGTGAGCAGGCCTGGCCCCTCATCCTCCCCGCGCTGGCCGCTTGGGCGAGTGCCCTAACCCTGCTCGGGTGCTCCGCCCGCACAGGCCTGATCGTCGCCATCTCCGCAGCCCTGACCGCCATGGCCGTCTCCTGGCGCGCCCGGCCCGTACGGTGGCGCGCCCAGTCCGTGGCGTGGCGAAGGAGGAGTGACACCGACCGACCCGCACGGAAGGCAAACACCCCAGACCATCGGACGTGGCGACGACCTTGGCCCGCACCTCTCGATCACCTCGACCACCTCGACCAGATCGACGAGATCGACCAGACCGAACACTTCGACCACCTCGACCAGGCCGACCAGGCCGACCAGGCGGAGCAGCACACAAGCACACCACCTCGATGGGTGGCACGACGACCAGCTCACCTAGCTCCATGGCGCAACATCATCATCGCCACGCTCATCTGCGCCGCCGCAGCCGCGGCGTCGGTCGCCTTCCGAGTCCACGCCTTGACCACCGGCCCCGCAGCCGACTTGGCCAAGAAGAACACCTCCGTAAAGGCCCAGATCGCCCTAACAGACGACCCCAAAAAGAGACAAAACAAAAGCGGCCACTTCAACCAAGAGAGCTACGTGACCCCAGCCACCCTGGAGCTCATCCACACAGCCGGTACCCGGCAGACCGTCAACGTCCCCATCACTGTCTTCGCCAACGGACACGACTGGAGCACCTTTCTCCCCAGCCAGCGCCTCGAAGTCACCGGTCGCCTGGCCGGGCCGAGTCCGGGCGACCTCGTTGCAGCCATCCTCCTGGTGCAAGGCTCACCCCGAGTCCTGACACCCCCGTCCGGCATCCAGACGGCGGCGGGTGCCCTCAGAGCGGGCCTGCGAGCCGCCGCCGACGCCCTCCCCGCCGACCAACGAGGCCTCCTGCCGGGCTTGGTCGTCGGCGACGTCTCGCGCATGGACCCTCAGGTCGCGGCCGACCTCAAGGAGGCCGGCCTGAGCCACTTGAACGCCGTAAGCGGTGCAAACCTGGCAATCGTTGCAGGCGCTGCCCTCGCCCTCTCCCGTCTCCTCGGCCTCTCCCTCCCTCTAAGAGCTGTCTTCGCCGCCATCGCGATGCTCGCGTTCGCTGTGGTCGCTCGCCCATCCCCGAGCGTCCTCCGTGCCCTCCTCATGGGCCTGGCGGCAGCCATCGCTCTGGGCACCGGCCGCTCGAAGGACGGTCTGGCGGCCCTGTCGGCAACGGTCCTCCTCCTGGTGCTGTTCGCCCCGGAGCTGGCCCGTTCGTACGGCTTCGCCCTTTCTGTCGCGGCCACCGCCGGAATCCTCATCCTCGCCCCACGCTGGCGCGACCGCCTGTCATCGCCGAGAGACGAGGGCGGTTCGCCGCGGGACTGTGGTCTGGCCCGGGAACGCGAAGGTCATCGGTGTCACGAGAGTGGTGTGTCATCGGATGGCGGCGGTGCCAAGGTGTCATGCCGGTTGCCGCGTTGGATGGCCGAGGCTGTTGCAGTGCCGGTGGCCGCTCAGGTAGCGGTGACACCCGTTCTCGTGCTGATGTCGGGACAACTGACCCCCGTCGCGGTGGTCGCCAACCTGCTCGTGGCTCCGGCGGTGGCGCCTGCGACTTTGCTCGGGTTCGGCGCCGCTCTGGTGGCGCCCGTATGGCCGGAGGGGGCCAGGCTTCTGGTGATTCCGGCGGGTTACGCCGTCGGGTGGATCGTCACGGTGGCCAGCTGGGCGGTCAACCTGCCCTTCGCCACCGTGCCGTGGCCTGGCGGCCTTCCGGGATTGGGGTTGCTCCTGGTCGCGGTGGCGGTCGCGATCCCGATCCTGCGGCGGCGTGCCTGGAGGCCGGTGGCGCTGACGGTGGCCGGTGCTGCCTTGGTGACGGTGCTGGTGATCCGGCCCCTCGCCGGGGCGTGGCCGCCCGGGGGCTGGCTGATGGTGATGTGCGATGTCGGCCAGGGGGACGGTCTTGTCGTGGCGGCGGGACCGGGGCGAGGTGTCGTGGTCGACACCGGGCCCGACCCGGTCGCCATGGACCGGTGCCTGCGCAGGGTCGGCATTGACGACGTACCCCTGCTGATCCTCACCCACCCGCATGCCGACCACGTGGACGGCCTCCCCGGCGTGCTCAGGAACCGGCGCGTCGGAGCCGTGGTCGTCAGCCCGCAACGGACAGGCGCTCGTTCCAGCGCTCACGTTTCGGCCATGCTGGCGCAGCACCACATACCGGAATGGACGGCCTCGCCGGGGACCCGCTGGCGATTCGGCCCGTCCGAGCTGACAGTGCTCGCCCCCGACCCCGCTCAGAGCGAGACGAACGGGTACGGCGAGGGCAGCGCGATCAACAACTCCAGCGTGGTCGTCCACGTGCGCTGGCGATCCGGGTCTGTCCTGCTCAGTGGTGATCTGGAAACGGAGGCGCAGGAAGAGCTGTCGCGGCAGGTGGTGCTGCGGGCTGACATCCTCAAGACTCCGCACCACGGATCGAACAGGCAATCCCCGGCATTTCTCTCGGCCGTCGGCGCGCGGGTGGCTCTGATCAGCGTGGGGGCCGACAACGACTACGGCCATCCCGCTTTGTCCACGCTCACCGTCCTGCGCCGGCTGGGGGCAACCGTCTACCGGACCGACCAGTCCGGCGACCTCGCCATTGTGGAGAGGCAAGGGCGGATGGCAGTGGTCCCACGCGGTCCTTAATCCGCCTCGAGGCACGGCGACCCGACGCCCGACGCCCGTGCCTCTCGTGCGGGACTCCGACGCCACGAGCGCACAGGAGCCCGCCCGGGTCGTCTTCCCGGTCGTCCACCCGGGTTTGTCCACCTGGGCGAGGGCTCGTGATCTACCGGGTCGAGTCGGCCGTGTTCTGTCGACCAGAGGCCTGCGGTGGTTGTGCGCGTTCTGTTGGCTCGGTGTCTGCGGTGTTTTGGGGATTATCTGGAGCTTTGGGTGGCTGCGGTGGTTGTGGGCGTTCTGTTGGCGGGGTCTCTGCGGTGATCGTGCGGGTTTGTTGGCCGGGTGCCTGCGAGTGATCGCGTCCGGTTCCGTCAGCGCGGGAGATATCCGTGCAGGAAAGCGCGGACCCCCGACCTGACCATCTCGTCGATCTCCCGATCGTCGGGGACGGCTCCCGGCAAGGAGGGGTTGCTCGCGGAGATCAGCAGCAGCAGGTGCACGGCTGCTCGATCGGGATCATCGACGTGCAGCAGGCCCCGGTCCGCCCACTGCCGTAGATGGCCGGCGAGCTCGCGGCGGACCCGGAGCGGCCCAGTCTCCTGCCAGACGTCGATGACGGCCTGCGGGATATGTCCCGCCTCGGCGTTGATCTGCCTGACCAGGGCGAAGTGCTCGGCGTGCTCGGAGGTCACCGGCCGGGTCAAGGCGCGGCCGAACTCGACGAGGTCCGACTCCAGGTCGGTGATCTTGTGCAGGTGGCGGTCGATGATCGCGACCTGGAACGCGGCGGCCCGGCCGGCGCTCTCCTGGATGACGGTCTGGAAGAGCTCGGTCTTGTCGGCGAAGTGGTTGTAGATGGTACGCGTGGACACGCCGGCTGTGGCCGCGATCGAGTCGATGCTGGCACGGGTGTAGCCGTCACGTGCGAACACCGTCAGAGCGCCGGCCAGGATCGCCCGGCGCTTGTCGGCCAACCCTCCGCGCGGACGTGACGTCGTGGCGTTTCCCCTGCTCATCCCCAACCCCTTCACCTTTTTTGCAGTGAACGTTTTACTTGTTGCCATGCACGTTGTACTTTACCTCATGCCGCTCTTGAATGACCCGAAACGACATGGAAGAGGCAAACACCCATGACCAGGATCGCCATCGTCATTGGCAGCACCCGTCCCAGCCGCAGGACCGCGGTCGTGGCCCGCTGGGTCGCTGAGGTCGCCGCCCGGCACCCGGCCGTCGCGGCCGGCCAGGCGGCCTTCGAGGTCGTCGACCTCGCCGAATACGGGCTGCCTGTGCTCGACGAGCCCGTGCCCGCGCTGTTCGGCGACTACCGCAACGAGCACACCGCCAGGTGGGCGGAGACCATCGCCTCGTTCGACGGGTTCGTCTTCGTCACCCCTGAGTACAACCACTCCTTCCCCGCCGCGCTGAAGAACGCGATCGACTTCCTGTTCGCGGAGTGGAACAACAAGGCCGCCGGATTCGTGAGCCACGGTATGCACGGCGGTACCCGGGCCGTGGAGCATCTGCGGCTGACCATGACCGAGGTGCAGGTCGCCAACGTCCGTACCCAGGTGGCGCTGTCGGCCTTCACCGACTTCGAGATCAGCGACCCGACCGAGCCCGGCGTGATCGCGCCGGGCTCGCACCAGGAGCCCACCCTGGTGCAGTTGCTCGACGAGGTCATCGCCTGGTCCGGCGCGCTCAAGCCGCTGCGCCAGGCCGCCGTCCCCGCCTGACGTGTGGGGCCGTGGAAAGGAGAAGATCTCATGCGTTACCGGTTGCTGGGCCGCACCGGACTGCGGGTCTCCGAGGTGTTCCTGGGGGCGATGACCTTCGGCGAGCAGGGGCTGGGGGCCTCGGGTGACGACGCCCGGCGCATCCTGGACGTGTACGCCGATGCCGGCGGCAACGTCGTCGACACGGCCAACTTCTACGGCGGCGGGCAGAGCGAGAGCATGCTCGGCGAGTTTCTCCAGGGCCGCCGCGACCGGTTCGTCGTCGCCACCAAGTACACCGTCTCACGTGACGGCAGCGACCCCAACGCCGCCGGCAGCCACCGCAAGAACCTCGTCCTGTCGCTGGAGGAGAGCCTGCGGCGGCTGCGTACCGACTATCTCGACCTGTACTGGGTGCACTTGTGGGACCGGCACACCCCGCTCGAGGAGACGATGCGGGCGCTGGACGACGCCATATGCGCCGGAAAAATCCTCTATATCGGCATCTCCGACGCGCCCGCCTGGGTCGTCGCCCACGCCAACACCCTCGCCGACTTGCGCGGCTGGACGCCGTTCGCGGCCCTGCAGGTGCCCTACAGCGTGCTCAACCGCGACATCGAGCGCGAGTTGCTGCCCATGGCCGAGACGTTCGGCATGACCGTCGCCGCGTGGGGGCCGCTCGCGCATGGTGTCCTGTCGGGTGCGTTCACCCGGCCCGGAGGCCCGACGGCGAAGACCCGCGTCTCGCCCGAGTCCATGGGCCCACGTGAGCAGATCGCCGCGCGGGCCGTGCAGAAGGTCGCCGACGACCTGGGCGCAACCCCCGCCCAGGTGGCGATCGCCTGGACCCGGGCGCGCTCGCCGTACGTGCACCCGATCGTCGGCGCCAGGACCGCTGAGCAGCTCCGCGACACCCTCGGCGCCCTCGACCTCGCCCTCCCCGCTGACGCGGTGCGGCGGCTGGACGAGTCCACCGATTTCACGCTCGGCTTCCCCGGCGACTTCCTCGACCAGGCCGGCCCGGTGTTCGGCGAGGTGTCCGCCAGGATCGACGGCAGGTGAGGGCGGTGACCGGAGCACGCTCCCGCCGCGGGCATCCCGGCGTGACGCTGGCCGGGGTGCTGCTCGGCTTCCTCGTCCTGCCGATGTTGATGTCAGGCACGACTGTCGCGCTGCCGCGCATCGGTGCCGACCTGGACGCCTCCGGCGCCGCCCTTCAGTGGGTGGTCGTCGGGTACTTCCTGGCCGCCGCGTCGGTGATGCTGGTGGCGGGCTCGCTGGGCGACCTGTTCGGCCGCCGCCGGGTCTTCGCGCTCGGCGCCGTCGCCTACAGCGCAGGGGCCCTGACCAGCGCCGTGGCCACTGACATCCTGCTGCTGGACGTGGCGCGGACGATGTCGGGCCTCGGCGCCGCCGGGGTGATGGCCGGCGGCGGCGCCATCCTGGGCGCCACGTTCACCGGGCGCGCCCGGACCCGGGCGTTCGGGGCCATGGGCAGCACGGCCGGGGTGGGCATGGCGGTCGGGCCGACCCTTTCCGGATGGCTGGTGGGCGCGTTCGGCTGGCGCGCCACCTTCGCCGCCTTTGCCGCCGCCGGCCTGCTCATCTGGGCCTGCTCCGCGTTCATGGCCGGATCACGTGCGGTCGCCAGGCCCCGGGTGGACGTCGCCGGGTCGGCCGCGCTCGTCGGTGGGCTCGTGCTGGTGATGTTCGGCGCCAACCAGGCCGCTGAGGCGGGATGGGCGAGCGCGGCCGTGCTCGGCCCGCTCGCCGGAGGGCTGCTCCTGCTGGTGATGTTCGCGCTGGTGGAGCGCCGTAGCCGCAATCCCGTGCTGGACCTGGGTCTGCTGCGTGAACGCCGCTTCATGGCCTGGTGCCTGGCCTGCGTGTTCGTCGCGGCCGGGCCTGCGGGAGTGACCACGTTCCTGCCCACCTACCTGCAGGGAGTGAATGGCGTGTCCGCCGAGAGCGCCGGGCTCACCATGCTCATGCTGACCGCGCCGGTCCTGCTCATGCCCCAGGTCGGGGCCCATCTGGTGAACCGGGGGCTGCGGCCCCGGGTGTTGATCACCCTCAGCCTGCTGCTGATCGCGGTCGGAAACGCCTGGCTCACAGTGCTGCATCCCGGTATCGGCCTGCTCGGGCTGCTGGGACCGTTGGCCACGATCGGCGTCGGCATGGGACTGGTGATCGGCACCGTTGACGCCCAGGCCATGAACGAGGTGGCGCAGGAGCGGATCGGCATGGCCACGGGCCTGCTCAACACCCTTCGCGCCGGAGGCGCGACGTTGGTCACCACCCTGTTCGGCACCGCTCTGACCACCTTGCTCCTGGCCCGGACCGGCGACGCCGCGGCCGCCCGGCGGATCGCCGCGGGTGAACTCGCCGGACCAGAGCGGTTGCGGCATGCCCTGCAGTTCACCGAGGCCTGGCACGTCACGTCGTGGTGCGTGGCGCTCGGCTGCGCCGCCGCGGCCGCCATCGTGTGGGCCATGCTGGCCCCGTCCAGAAACCGGGCCGTCATGCCGGCTCACGCATCGCGTGCAAGGGCGAGGTGACCACCCGGAGGAACGCCAGGATCGCGGGCCTGGTCCCGATCCCCCCGCCGGGCCGGAGCCCGTCCCGGCCAGGGCGCCGCCGAGCAGGCGGTCAGCGGCAACGTCTCTCGCACGAGGAGGCGCGACGTTTGCATCGTCGCCGTCCCTGGGGCTACCAGGATGCCTCGACGGGGGCCGTTCCATGAGCCGGGTCGTCGATGGTGCTCCACGGGCACCTTCGAGTACCAGGTTGTCGGTGGCGCATGGCATGCTGCCTGACATGGCGGGAACCGATCCAGCACCTGTGACCCTGGTCCTCGGCGATGAGGAGCTGCTGGCCGAGCGGGCGGTGAGCGGTGTCGTCGCGGCGGCCCGGTCCGTTGATCCGGAGGCCGACGTGCATGACCTCGTCGGCGGGAAGGTCGGGGTCGGGGAGCTGACGCAGCTGACTTCGCCGTCGCTCTTCGGCGATCGGTCGGTGGTGGTGATCCGTTCGGCGCAGGATCTGGCGAAGGACGTCATCGCCGAGGTCGTCGCCTACGCCAAGCAGCCCTCAGGCGACACCGTGCTCGTTCTGGCGCACCCGGGTGGGGTGAAGGGGAAGGCGCTGGTCGACGGGGTGAAGAAGGCCGGGGCCAAGGTGGTCACGATCAACAAGGTCACCAAGGCAGGGGAGCGGCTGGACTTCATCAAGGGCGAGTTCAAGCGGGCCGGGCGGGGCATTGCCGGCGATGCGGCTCAGGCGCTGCTCGACGCCGTGGGCAATGACCTGCGGGAGCTGGCGGCGGCGTGCAGTCAGCTGGTGTTCGACACGGAGGACAAGACGATCGGCGCGGCCGCCGTGGCTCGCTACCACAAGGGCCGGGCCGAGGTGACCGGCTTCAACGTGGCTGACTCCGCTGTCGAGGGGCGCCTGGCTGACGCTCTGGAGCAGTTGCGGTGGGCGCTTGGCACTGGGGTCGCTCCTGTCTTGCTGGTGAGTGCGCTCGCCGGTGGTCTGCGGTCGCTCGCCAAGGTCGGCAGCGCGCCCCGCAACCTCCGTGGCGGGCAGTTGGCCAGCCATGTCGGCATGCCGCCGTGGAAGGTGGATCGGGTCAAGCGGCAGCTGAACGGATGGGGGCCCGAGGGGCTGGCCAAGGCCATCCAGGCCGTGGCCAGTGCGGACGAGCAGGTCAAGGGTGGGGGAGCGGACCCGGCTTACGCGTTGGAGCACACGGTGCAGGTCATCGTCGCCTGCCGCACAGGGCGGTAGCGGGCAGCCCATCCCTCGACGCGGTGCGGTGTGGTTTGCATGAGCGTCGGGGTGCCGCGCCACGGCGTTGGTGGAAGTGGCGGTTTCGGCGTGGGGCGCCCGGGTGCCGGTGGTGGTGAGGCCGAAGGCGCGCACTTCGGCTTCGCCCGGGCTCCGGGGATGGGGGCGGTGGGGCGAGGTTGCTCCCTGGGAGAGGTCAGGCGGTGTGGCGGAGGGAGCGGAAGAACGTCGTCAGCTCCTCCTGCATCAGCTCCGGTTCCTCCAGCGCAAGGAAATGTCCGCCGCGTCCGGCTTCGTTCCAGTGGCGGAGGTCGGTGCAGGATCGTTCGGCGATCGAGCGCGGGATGCCGGACATCGACGGCTCGTGGCTGAGGGTGATGGCCGTCGGCACCGTGATCGGTGGGCGAGGGGTGTTGTGCTCCCAGTCGTAGTACTGCCTGAACGAGGTGCCGATCGAGCCGGTCGCCCAGTACAGCGTCAGGATCGTGAGCAGCGTGTCGCGGTCGAAGCGGGACTCCACGTCGCCGTGGCAGTCGCTCCAATCCCGATATTTGTCGACTATCCACGCAGCCAGTCCGGCAGGTGAGTCGATCAGGGCGGCGGCGATGGTGTCGGGCCGCGTCCCCATGATGGCGCTGTAGCCGCCGTCGAGCTCGTCGTACGCCTCCTCCGCGGCCACGAACGCCTGCTCCTCCGCCGACATCGGCGGCTCCTCCAGCGAGGCGGGGAACGGTGGATGGATCAAGTGGATCCCGGCCACCTCCGCGGGGTAGAGCGCGGCGAGCCACTGGATGGCCGCTCCGCCGATGTCGCCGCCGAAGGCGGCATACCGCTCGTACCCCAGGGTGTCGGTCATCAGCGTGTGCAGCGTATGCGCCATCGCGGCCCGCGTGAGCGGCTCAGCCGGCAGGTCGGAGTAGAGGAAGCCCGGCATGGACGGGATCACGACGTCGAACGCGTCGGCCGGGTCGCCGCCGTGGCGGGCGGGATCGGCCAGGCGCGCCGCCAGGGGGAGCATCTCGAGGAAGCTGCTCGGCCATCCATGGCAGAGGAGGATCGGCATGGGCGCGGGGCCGGCCCCCGGGATCCGTACGAAGTGCAGGCCCTGCTCCCGGTAGTGCGGCAGCGCGTTGAGCTCGGCCTCCCGGGCGCGGTAGTCGAACCCTTCCGCCCAGTACGCCACGAGTTCCCGCAGGTACGCGGGGTCGGCTCCGGCCTGCCAGGGCTGCGCGCCGCTGCGGTCCGTGAACCTGGTCCCACGCAAGCGAGCCCGCAGGTCGTCCAGCACCTCGCCGGGCACCTCGATGCGGAAGGGGGGTTGGGCCACGTATTGCCTCCGATCATCGGAAATTCCTGGACTGGCTTACCACCGGCGGCATGCCTCGCTCAATCGGATCACCGGCGCAGATCGTATTCATCCCGACATGAGCCGTCGAGGTCAGCGGCCGGTTTCCGTCTTCACCAGGAGCCGTTTGAGCAGGCCGTCCAGGACGGCCTGGTCGGCGGGCGAGAGGGCGTTAGCCATGTCGGCCTCCACCTCCGCCCTGATCGTCATCGCATCCATCCAGAGGTCGTGGCCCTTGGAGGTGAGCTCGACGTCCACCCGCCGGCGGTCCTCCGTGCTGCGCACCCGCCGTACCAGGCCCGATCGCTCCAGGGTGTCCAGCCGGCCCGTCATCCCGGCAGGGGAGAGCAGGAGGTCGGCGGCCAGCTCGGACGGGGTGGCAGAGCCGTCGCGTGCGACGAGCCGGTGCAGCGTCTCGAACTCGAAGTCCTGCATCCCCACCTCCTTCAGCGCCGCCTCCTTGGTGTGGGCCAGGTGTTTGACGAGGACCTGCAGCCGCGTCACGATCGCCTCCACCCGCTCGTCGAACGGGGCCTTGCCGCGCCAGCGGGCCAGGTGGCGATCGACCGAGTCCTCCATGCAACGGATCATACGGCCGCGAGTATTTTGTTGACGAAACATTCGCTGGCGAAATACTCTGCTGTCCCGTGATCAAGCGACTTTTGATCGGGCGATGCCTGTCCGCGCTCGCCACCGCGCTCATCCCCACCACCCTGACGCTCGCGGTCCTGCGGGCGACCGGGGACGGCGGGGCGCTGGGCATCGTGCTGGCGAGCGAGATGGTGCCGCTCCTGCTGCTCCTGCCCGTGGGCGGGGTGCTGGCCGACCGGATCCGGCCTGAACGGGTCGCGCTGCTCGCCGACCTGACCCGGTGCCTGTCGCAGGCCGCCATCGCCGCTGAGCTGCTGCTCGGCGTGTACCGGCTCCTCGACCTGGCGGTGCTGTCAGCCGTGGCGGGGGCCGCGATCGCGTTCGGCAGCCCGGCCGTGCCGAGGCTGGTGGTCGCGGTGGTGCCCGGCGAGGACAGGCTGCGGATGAACGCGCGTATCGGCGTGGCCACCAGTCTGTCCGCGGTCGTCGCTCCGGCGCTGGCCGGGACGGTCACGCTGGCCGCCGGTCCCGGCTGGGCGGCCGCGCTCACGGCGGCGCTGTTCGCCTGCTCGGCGCTCACTCTCGGCGGGATCCGCACGCCCGCGGCGCCTCATGCCAAAAGAGACTCCTCGTTCGGCAGGGACGTGGTCGAGGGGTGGCGGGAGGTCAGGGCACGTCGATGGTTCCTGGCCTCCTGCCTCGGGCACGGCGTGTGGCATTTCGTGGCCGGGTTGTTCCTGACGCTCGGCCCGGTGACGGCCGTGCGGGAGCTGGGCGGCGAGGTGAGCTGGACGGTGATCGTGCAGAGCGGCACGGTCGGCTTGGTCCTGGGCGTGCTGGCCGCTCCTCGGCTGCCCATTCGCAGGCCGCTGATGGTGGTCCAGGCCGGTGCCGCGTGCTACCTGCTGCCCATGGTGGCCCTGGCCGTGACGGCGCCCGCCGCGGTGATGGCGGGCGCGTACTTCGTGGCGATGTTCGGGCTGGGGCTGCTCAGCCCGCTGTGGGAGACGGTGGTGGCCAATGAGATCCCGGAGCGGGCGCTGGGGCGGGTGCGCTCGTTCGACCAGCTCATCTCGTTCGCGTCGCGGCCGTTCGGGCTGGCGGTGGCGGCGCCGCTGGCCGACGTCACCGGGGTGACGGCGCTGGCCCTGACCGGTGGCGTGCTGGTGGCCGCCGCGAATCTCGCCGTGATCCTCCCGCCGGCGCGGCGACCTGGCGAAGAAGGCCGGGGCGAAGCCGAAACCGCGAGACCGCGCAGCCGTGGCGTCAGGTGAGCGCCGCCTCCTGTACGACGCCGTCGCTGATCTCCAGCACCCGGTCGGCCAGCGTGATCAGGCTGGGATCGTGGGTGGCCACCAGGGCGGTGACCCCCTCACTCCGTACGAGCGCCCGCAGCAGCTCCATGATCTGCCGCCCGGTCTGCGAGTCCAGCTGCCCCGTGGGCTCGTCGGCCACCAGCAGCCGGGGCCGGTTCGCCAGCGACCGCGCGATGGCCACCCGCTGCCGCTGCCCTCCGGACAACTCGTACGGCCGCTGGTTGGCATGCTGCTCCAGCCCCACCAGAGCCAGCAACAGGCGTATGCGATCCTCCCGCTCCGCCACCGGCATCCGCACCAGCCGCATCGGCACGCCGACGTTCTCCGCCGCCGACAGCACCGGGATCAGCCCGAACGACTGGAACACGAACCCCACCACGTCCCGGCGCAAGGCCAGCAGGGCGTCCTCGGACATGGCGGTGACCTCGTGCCCGGCGACCACCACCCGCCCGGCGTCCGGTTTGTCCAGGCCGCCGATCTGGTTGAGCAGGGTCGTCTTCCCGGACCCGGACCGCCCGCGGACGGCGACGAGCTCCCCCGGGAACACCGAGAAGGACACCTCCCGCAGCGCCACGACCTCCTTGGGCCCGCTCCGGTAGACCTTGCGCAGCCCTTCCACCACGACCAGCGGCGAATCAGTCATCAGAGGGCTCCTCCCGGGCGGGCCACACGCCGATGTGGTCGGACTCGAGCTCGAGGCGTACCCGCCGCTCCATCTTGAGTGCGTTCATGAAGTCGCGCGGCAGTTGCAGCCGCCCCACCCGGTCCAGCACCGCGTACTCCTCGGCGACGATCTCCCCCTCGGCGCCCTCGCGCCGCAGCGTCTCGCTGCTGGTCCGCCCGTCGCGAATGCCCACCGTACGGTCCACCTGCTCCGCCACCAGCGGGTCGTGCGTAACGACGACCACGGTCACCCCCAACTCCCTGTTGGCCTTCCGCAGCGCGTCGAAGACCTGCTCCGACGTCTCGCTGTCCAGCTCACCGGTGGGCTCGTCGGCCAGGATGAGCTGCGGGGAGTTGGCGAGCGCGACGGCGATGGCCACCCGCTGCTGCTCCCCGCCCGACATTTCGGGAATCTTGCGGTTGGCGCAGTATCCGACCCCGAGCAGCTCCAGCAGCTCGAGAGCCCGCCCCCCGCGCCGCCCGGCCAGCTTCATCGGCAGCTCGACGTTCTCACGAGCGGAGAGGTAGGGCAGCAGGTTCCGCGCGGTCTGCTGCCAGACGAAGCCCACCACGGACCGTCGGTACCGCAGCCGGTCGCGAGCGTTCATCGACAGCAGGTCCATCCCCGCCACCCTCGCCACCCCGGCGGTCGGCACGTCCAGCCCGGACAGCACGTTGAGCAGCGTCGACTTGCCCGACCCCGAGGCGCCGACGATGGCCACCAGCTCGCCCTTGTCGATCACCAGGTCGAGCCCCTGCAGGGCGACGACCTCGACCCCCTCGGTCTTGTAGATGCGCACCAGGTTGTCGCACACGATGTGCGCGTCGCCGCCGAACGCGGCCTTCTCCCGGGTGGCTCTGGCTTCCAGCTCGGACAGGGTCGGGTTCATGTCAGGTCCCCCACTCGCAGGACGGCGCCGAGGTTGCGGCGGCGGCTGATGGCGGTGTGCGCGTACGCGCCGAGCACGGCGACGGCGGCGAGCCCGGACGCCAGCGCGACAGGTGTGAACAGGTCGAGCGAGTAGTCGCCGACGGGCAGGTCACCCGCGTACGACGACAGGTCCACGCCGGGCCCGAGCGCGAACGGCAGTAAGAGGCCCAGGCCGAGCCCCACAGATGCGGTGAGGAGGATCATGGGCAGGATCTCCAGCACGGTCAGCCGCTGCGCCTGACGGTCCGACAACCCGAGGGTGCGCAGGAACGACACCGTCCTGGCCCGCTCAGCGGCGCCGATGACCAGGGACAGCACGACCGCGACCAGCGCGTACGAGCCGAGCGCCACCGTCACCACGACCAGCGCCCAGCGCACGGCACTGGTGAGCGGATCGTCCCTGATGGCGCTCAACGCCCGCTCCTGCGACTCCACGGTCGCCGACGGGACAAGCCGCGCCAGCGCATCGAGAGACACGTCGCCCTTGATCAGCAACGTGTTCACGGCCGGCCGGGTCAGCACGCTCAGGGGCACGACCATGAACTTCCCCTTGGTGTAGAACCCGGGAACCGAGGAGATCACGCCTCGGGTGGTGAGTTTGACCCGCGACTGCCACCCGATCTCGAACGTCCCCCGCCCCCGCAGTTCCGGAGAGACCAGGGCGCCATCGGACAGAGCGGGCAGGCTCACGGGAGCACCATCCAGGATCCGGCGCCACTGCGCCACGTCCACCGCGATGGTCTCCGCCCGTTCCGCGCCGTACCCGACCTGTACTCGCCCGGTCTGCGCGACCACCACCTGCTCCACCCCGGCGAGCCCGCGCACCTGCGAGATCGTGGCGGCCGGGATCTCGATGTCCGACGTCAGCTTGACCGGCGCGCCCACCTGCTGCCAGGACGCCAGCCGCTGCGTGCTCGCGATCCCGTCGGAGATCACCGCCGCGAACACCGACACGCCCAGCGCGGGCAGCAGGATCAGCACCGGCAGCACGCTGGCGGAGCGCGCCCTGGCCGCCCTGGTGAGTCCCAGGAACGGCACGGCCGCCCGCCCGCGCGCGGCCAGCCGTACGAACAGCCGCAAGGGGTACGGATAGCAGCGCAAGGTGATCAACGCGGCCGCCAGCGTCAGCCCGACCGGCACCAGGAGCAGGAACGGATCGCCGCCCGCCAGCCCGCGGGCCCGCAGCAGGTACGCCCCCACCAGCGCGAGCGCCACGACCAGCACCTCCAGCGTGACGCGGCGAGCCGAGGTCCGGCCGGCGGCCACGTCGTCGCGGCGCTCGTGCAGCGGGGTCCGGTGCGTGCGGGCCACCCGGGCGGCGGTGAACCCCACGGCGACCAGGACCACGACGGCCGGTCCCAGGTGCACGACCGGCAGCACGGGGCCGGGCACAAGGAAGGACAGCCCATACCCGGCCAGGCCGGCGGGCACCACCGCGACCCCGGTCACGGCGGCCGCGGCCCCGGCCACCTGGCGCAACGATCCGCCGCGCGCCCGCGCCAGGGTCAAGGTGTGGTCGAGACGGTCGGTCAGCAGCAGCACGACCAGCGCGATCACGCCGAGCGCCACCGCCAGCAGCCCGCCGAGCACCAGGTACATCACGGTCTGCGCGGTGGACAGCGCGGCGAGGAAGTCGCCGAGCAGCTTGCGCAGCCCGGTGTCCAGGTGGTACGGGCTGCCCGTGGACTGCAGCGCGGCCACCCGCCCGAACTCGGCGACCGCCGCGTCGATGTCGGGCGCGGCCAGCGCGCTCGCGCCCCGGGCGTCGATCGGCAGGATCCAGTGGTAGGACAGGTTGCGACCCTCGCCGCTGAGCGCGGTCAGCCCCTCGTCGGAGATGAGGCTCGTGATGTGCTTCTCGAAGTCCAGCGCGCCCGGTGGCTGGATCTTGGTCACCTGCAGGACGTCGAGGTTGTGGCCCCAGTAGCGATCTTCCGGATTCCTGGCCTTGAAGGAGCCGACGATCTTCACGGCGACGTAGTCGTTCTCGCCGAGCATCTTCGTCTGGCCCACCCGGAGATCCATCTCGCGCAGGGCGTCCGCCACGATGCCCACCTCGAACACCGGGATCGTCGCGCCCTCGTACCGCATGGTCGAGGGCCTGCCGGGGGCCCGCCCCTGGACCCAGTCCACGCGCTGGGCCGCGTCCGAGAGCCAGCCCAGGTTGATGTACGTCTGGCCGCTGGTCCCGGTGACGGGCGTGCGGGTGGTCTTGGCGCTCATGTGGCCGGCGGCGGTCACCAGCGGGCGCAGCGTCGCCGGCAGGATCTCGCGCCAGCGGCGGTCGCGCAGGTCGAACTGTCCGCGTTCGCGCAGGTCCTCCTCCGGCGAGCGGGATTCCACGCTCACCGTCAGGTCGGCCTGCCACGCGGGCGCGGTGGCCAGCGAGCGGCGCAGCGCCTCGTCGAACGACGCCTGCGTCGCTCTGGGCACGCCCGCGACCAGCAGGCAGGCGCTCAGCGCCAGCACGAAGAGCACGGCCAGCGTGCCCAGGTGCACGCGAGCGAGCAGGGCGATCCTCACCGTTCCTCCACGAGTTGCCCGTGGTGCCCGCGCAAACGGCGGGCCAGCCCGGCCACGATGGCGAAGAGCACGGCCGCCACCAGCGCCAGCATCGCGACGGTGGCGCCCCACGGGATGTCGAGCACCACGCCAGGCGTGACCGCCGAAGCCTGCCCGGTCAGCACGATGTGCGGCACCACCAGGACGCCGACGGCCACGGCGAGCCCGGTGCCCGCGGCCAGCGACAACCCGATGACGAACGCCTGCTCGATCGCCAGCAGTCCGAACACCTGCCTCGAGCTCACCCCGAGCGCCCGCAGGATCACGAACTCGCCCATGCGCTCCCGCGCCGCGACGGTCGCGTTCACCAGGAACCCGAGGGCCGCGAACACCAGCGCCGCCATGAACCCGAGCATCAGCGCCCCCTGCAGCCCGCTGGCCAGGGGGTCGTCCTGCAGCTCGGCCGCCAGCTGCCGCTGGTCGAGCGCGCTCACGTCCCACCCGGGCCGGGACTTGAGCGCCTTCACCGCGGGCGCGGTGTCGTCGGCCGCGAGCCACCATTCGGTGGCGGGCCTGGGCAGCTGCGCCGCGGCGAATTCGTACGCCTGCAGCGTCCCCCAGTCCGCGAGCACGGCCTTCTGCCCCGCGGCGGTCGTCGGCATGCTGTCCACGACGGCCACCACCTTGATCTGGAGCACCTTGCGGTCGATGCTGGCCGGTCCGACCTGCCCGGCGGCCAGCTTGAGCGAGGCGGCCAGATCGGCGGTGAGCACCACGGGCAGCGGGCCCGGCCGCGGCGGCGGCGAGAAGGCGCCGGCCGCGGACCGCGCCACCTTCATGGACAGTGGCGGGGCCGCCAGCTCGCGTCCGTCGGCGTCGAGGCCGGTCAGGGTCAGGTTCGCGGTGCCCTGCGGCGAGCTCGCGACGAGGCCACGCAGCGACAGCGGGTATGTGATCTTCCCGGTGCGCCCGGCCAGCGCCCGGAGGTCGAGGCCGATCCGGTTCTCGCCCTTCCGCAGCACGCCGAGCGACATGTCGCGCCATACGCCCAGCGCGTCGGAGAGCACCAGCCGCACCGCGACGTCCGCGTCCGCCTCGGCCCGGAGCGTGAGCGTGGACGGCCGGCCAGGAATGTCCAGCTTGCCCGCCTGCTCTCCCACCAGCGCGCGTGACATCTCGCCGACCGGCTGTGAAGACAGGTCAGGCCGCAGGTGGAACAGCGTGCCGAGCTTGGTCGCGTCCACGCCGAGCAGCAGCGCGCTCTCCCCGCTCACCTCGGTCTGCCCGCGAAAGCCCGGCGAGTACGCCGTCACGCCAGGCAGCGCCGTGAGCGCCGTCCCGCGTCCGAGCGCCCCCAGCTCAGGTCCGTCCGGCGGCCCCGACAGCCGCAGATCGGCCCCGGCCTGGTGGCGGGCCTGGTCGAGCTGGGAGGCCCGCCAGGTGGCGGCGGTGGCCATGGACACGATGCCGATCGCGATGGCCATGGTCAGCAGCAGGGCGGGGCCGGCGTACTTGAGCGGCCGCCTGCTCACCTGCCACGCCCCGAGCGCGGGGGCGAGCGTGGGCCGCCTGGAGGTCAGCCGCTCGGCCAGCTTCGAGATGCGCGGCACCAGCCGCAGCCCCAGCATGCCGCCCGCGAGCAGGGCCAGCGCGGGCCCGGAGATGATCAGCGGGTCGATGCCGAGCGCTCCGGTGGCCGTCGCGGTGACCGGCGCGCCGTAGTGCTGGAGCTGCCAGATCGCCAGCCCCGCCACCACCAGCAGCGCCACGTCCGCGCCCGCCCGCTCGATCAGCCCGCGCCCGCCGCCGCGCCCGCGCGCCGACTGCTCCTCCACGTACGTGCGCCGCGCCCCCGCCAGCGCCGGCAGCACCAGCAGCACGGCCGCGGCCAGGGCCACGCCGAACGACACGAGGAACGTGCCCAGATCGGGGGAGGGCGCCAGCCGCACGCCCGAGGCCTTGATCCACGGCAACTGGTTGACCAGCGCGAGCAGCGGCGGGCCAAGGAACGGCGCGGCGACCGCGCACGGCAGCGCCACCAGCAGCGCTTCGCCGCCCGCCAGCGCCGCCAGCCGCACCGTGCCCGCGCCGCGCGAGCGCAGCAGCGCCACCTCCATGCGCCGGTGGTCGGCGAGCAGCCGCGCGGTGAGCATCAGCGCGTACGCGGCCAGCAGCAGGAGCTGCAGCACCGGGATGAGCATCGTGGAGCGTGCCACCAGGGAGGCGGTGTCGAGCTGGGTGAGCATCTCGGGCAGCCGGCTGGCGGCCACGCAACTGCCGCAGCCGTCGGCCTTCAGGCGCGCGCCCACCTGGTCGATCGCGCCGGCCATGGGGCGGAGCTGGTCGGGCGTCAGGGTGCGCAGGTCGGGTACGGCGGTCCAGGTGGCGTTGACGTTCGTGGCGAAGCGGGCGACGAATGTCTGGCGCGGCACCATCAGCGGCCCGTACGTGGTGAACTCGCCGCGCTCCACCCCTCGGCTGAGCAGCTGCTCGCCCGCCCATCGCTCGCCGAACGGGTCGTTGAGCTGGAACACGCCCACGATGCGCACCTTGACCGGGCGCGGGTCCAGGCGGCCCTTCGTGGTGAACTCCTGACCCGCTTTTAACCCGGTCGCCGAGGCCGCCGACAGCGAGATCGCGGCCTCCACCCGGTCTGCGGCGTCGCGCGGCCAGGCGCCGGAGACGAGCCTGGCGTGCCGGTCGAGGCCGTCGTAGCTGCCGAACCTGAGCAGCTCGGGCCGCTCCTGGCCGTCCTGGCCGGGCATGACGTAGGAGTCGGAGCGGAAGCTGGTGGTGACGGCGGGCGGCTCGGTGTACGCCTTGCCGAGCTCGGCGCGTACGGACCGGTCGAACTTCGGGAACGTCTCCGCCGTCACGGGGGTGCTGACGGTGGCGGCGATCTGGCGGTACGAGGCCGTCTCCATCGTCCTGCGGACACCGGCGTCGGCGATGGAGGAGGCGTACATGGTCAGCGCCACCAGCGTGGTGGTGGCCAGCAGGATCGAGCCGAACGCGGCCAGGAGGAGCAACGGCTCACTGAACGCGCGCTTGACGACCAGCGGCCCCCGCATGCATCCCCCTTAGCCCGTTTAGTGCACCTTCAGGCAGATGCCGGAGCAGGGGCAAGGTGATCTTTGCAACGGTGACGCACCCGATACGGGCGTGTGATATCGAAACTGTGACAAAAGGGGGCGCAACAAAAACGCCGC
Source organism: Nonomuraea sp. NPDC049400 (assembly GCF_044466425.1). Taxonomy (NCBI): domain Bacteria; kingdom Bacillati; phylum Actinomycetota; class Actinomycetes; order Streptosporangiales; family Streptosporangiaceae; genus Nonomuraea; species Nonomuraea sp. NPDC049400. The sequence continues at coordinate 245,513 of NZ_JBITMP010000005.1, read as the reverse complement.
ACCCCCGAAGGGAGTGCGGCGTCGCTATGCCAGCGTTACTTGGCGGCGGCCAGCGCCGCGGCCTGCTTGGCGATCGCGGACTTGCGGTTGGCGGCCTGGTTCTTGTGAATGACGCCCTTGCTGACGGCCTTGTCGAGCTGGCGGGCGGCAGCCTTCTGCAGCGCGACGGCCTGCGCGACGTCGCCCTGCTCGGCGGCCTCGCGGAACTTGCGGACAGCCGTCTTCAGGGAGGACTTGACCGCCTTGTTGCGCAGACGAGCCTTCTCGTTCTGCTTGTTGCGCTTGATCTGGGACTTGATGTTCGCCACGAAGAAGCCTCGGTGAAAGTCTGAAGTGATGGATGGGCGCGCGGGCTCGAGAGAGGGCGCGCCACACGCAGTTGAACAGGCTACCAATAACTCAGGTGGCTGCTCAAATCAACGCCAGCGCGTCATGTACTCCTGCCAATCCTCCTCCGTGGCGGCGAAGTCCACGTAGAGGGCCAGGCCGAAGCGCTCCCGGCGGCCGTGCGCCGATAACGCGAGCTTAGCGCCCTCCGCGGACATGGCGACGCTCTCGGCGCCGTCGGCCCAGACGACGCCGTGATCGTGGTAGGCGGGCGCGCCCATGAGCAGCAACTTGCCCTCGGGTACCAGGTCCAGGGCCAGTTCGGCCTGGCGGGCAACGTAACCGCCGTAGAGGGACTGCAGGGGCGTGAACGAGTCGTAGGTCATGACGGCGACCTGGTCCACGCGGTCGACGACCTGCTTGAAGTAGCTCTCGGACCAGTACTTGTCGTGGGCCAGGACGGCCCTGGCGGTCAGGCGCATCCCGGGGTACGGCTCGAGCTGCGGGGTGGAGGTGGACAGCAGCTTCGTGTGCTGCCGGGTCTGGTCGAGGAGCTCGAGGAACTCGGTGTCGCCGTCGCCGATCGGCTCGAAGTTGTAGTGGATGCCGTCGTAGCCCTGCTTCATGATGGCGGCGACTCCGGCCAGGACGTTCTCGCGGGACTTGGGGTCGTCCAGGTCGAGGCCGTTCTTGACGGCCTGGCCGAGCCAGGCGGAGACGCGGACCGTGGGGAGCTGCTCATGCATCCACTTCACGAAATTTCCGGCGTTGGGGTATTTGGCGGGATTTAGTGTGCCGTCCCAGTCGAAAGGGCCCGAGTGTACGTACACGTCCTTGATGCCTGTGGTGCGCAGACGTACCGCCAGTTGCTCGACGTCACGCTCCGTACGGCGGCCGTCCACCCACATGTGGCCCAGCCACAGGGCGTCGTTGCCCGTGCTCTTCGCCCAGGCCGCCGGGGCACCGGTAAACTGGAGGCGGAGCGCGGCGGCGAGGAGGCCGACCAGCGCGACGACGACGGCCAAGGCAAGCGCGAGCAAGCGCAGGCCGCGGCGGATGACGGTTCGGGCAGTCACCCGGGCATGTCACCATGAAAGACTGCTTGACCTCAACCCTGTCGAAACGGACTTCGGTGCGCACTCAGCCTGGCCAGACCGACCCCGCGTTGATCCGCAACTTCTGCATCATCGCGCATATCGACCATGGCAAGTCGACCCTTGCCGACCGGATGCTCCAGATCACCGGCGTGGTCGACGACCGTTCCATGCGCGCGCAATACCTCGACAGGATGGACATCGAGCGCGAGCGCGGCATCACGATCAAGTCGCAGGCCGTGCGGCTGCCGTGGGACGGCCACGTGCTCAACATGATCGACACGCCCGGCCACGTCGACTTCACCTACGAGGTGTCCAGGTCGCTGCAGGCGTGCGAGGGCGCCATCCTGCTGGTCGACGCGGCCCAGGGCATCGAGGCGCAGACGCTGGCCAACCTCTACCTGGCCATGAACGCCGACCTGCACATCATCCCCGTGCTCAACAAGATCGACCTGCCGGCCGCGCAGCCGGAGAAGTTCGCCGAGGAGCTGGCGGGGCTGATCGGCTGTGACCCGTCCGACGTGCTCAAGGTGTCGGGCAAGACCGGTGAGGGCGTGCGCGAGCTGCTCGACCACGTGGTCAAGACGGTGCCCGCCCCGGTGGGCGACGCCGACTCGGCCGCCCGCGCGCTGATCTTCGACTCGGTGTACGACACATACCGCGGCGTCGTCACGTACGTGCGGGTCATCGACGGTCACCTGGGCAAGCGCGAGCGCATCCTCATGATGTCCACCAGCGCCACCCACGAGACGCTGGAGATCGGCGTCATCTCGCCCGAGCCGAAGCCCGCCGACCTCGGCCTCGGCGTCGGCGAGGTGGGCTACCTCATCACGGGCGTCAAGGACGTGCGCCAGTCGCGCGTGGGTGACACCGTCACCTCGGCGGTCAAACCCGCCGGCGAGATGCTGGCCGGCTACGAGCACCCGAAGCCGATGGTGTTCTCCGGGCTCTACCCGATCGACGGCGACGAATACCCCGAGCTGCGCGAGGCACTCGACAAGCTGCAGCTCAACGACGCGGCGCTGGTCTACGAGCCGGAGACGTCGGCGGCGCTCGGGTTCGGGTTCCGGGTCGGGTTCCTGGGGCTGCTGCACATGGAGATCGTGCGGGAGCGGCTGGAGCGCGAGTTCGGCCTGTCGCTGATCTCCACCGCGCCCAACGTGGTCTACCGCGTGGTCATGGAGGACGGCAAGGAGCTGACCGTCACCAACCCGTCGGAGTTCCCCTCGGGCGGGAAGATCGCCACGGTGTACGAGCCGGTCACCAAGTCGACGATCCTGGCGCCGGCCGAGTTCATCGGGGCGATCATGGAGATCTGCCAGGGGCGGCGCGGGCAGTTGCTCGGCATGGACTACCTGTCGGAGGACCGGGTCGAGATCCGCTACACGCTGCCGCTCGGCGAGATCATCTTCGACTTCTTCGACCAGCTCAAGTCGCGCACCCGCGGCTACGCCTCGCTCGACTACGAGCCCGCCGGCGAGCAGGAGGCCGACCTGGTCAAGGTCGACATCCTGCTGCAGGGTGAGGCGGTCGACGCGTTCAGCGCCATCGTCCACAAGGACAAGGCCTACACGTACGGCGTCGACATGGCGAAGAAGCTGCGCGAGCTGATCCCCAGGCAGCAGTTCGAGGTGCCGATCCAGGCCGCCATCGGGGCCCGGGTCATCGCCCGCGAGAACATCCGCGCCATCCGCAAGGACGTCCTGGCCAAGTGCTACGGCGGTGACATCTCCCGTAAGCGCAAGCTGCTGGAGAAGCAGAAGGAAGGCAAGAAGCGGATGAAGATGGTCGGGCGCGTGGAGGTCCCTCAGGAGGCCTTCGTCGCGGCGCTGGCCACCGACTCCAGCGCCGACAAGAAGAAATGACCGCCTAGTCTGAAACCATGGAAGTGGTGCAGACGGCACGATTGGTGCTTTCTCGGGTCACACCCGACGATCTAGCCGCTGTCCACGAGATCCACTCCGACCCGCGGACGAACGTCTACAACCCTGCCGGCCCGACCCCTGACCTGGAGTCGAGCCGGGCCATGCTGGATCTGTGGCTGGCCGACTGGGACGAGCGCGGGCTCGGCTACTGGGCGGTGCGGGCGACGGGGGAGCCGGAGGTGCTCGGGTTCGGGGGGCTGCGCCACGCCCTCCTGAACGGGGAGCACGTGCTGAACCTCTACTACCGGTTCCGGCCGTCCGCCTGGGGGCACGGGTACGCGGGTGAGCTCGTGGAGGCGGCGCTGCGGATCGGGAAGGGCCTCGGGACGGTCGTGGCGGTGATCCGCGACATCAACGAGCCGTCGCACCGGGTGGCCGAGCGTGCGGGCATGCACAAGGACCGGACGATCCCGTACGGGGGCGTGCCGAGCGACGTCTACGTGGCCTGACCCGCTCGCCTGCGCCACACGTACCCCACGAGCGTCAGCACCCCGAACACGCCCTGCGCCGTCAGGAACCCGCCCAGCGCGCCGGGCGGGGACAGCGCCACGGCCGCGATGGCAGGCAGGCAGCCGAGCACGGCCAGATCCGCCCCGGTGGCGGCCCAGAGCAGCGGGCCGGTCGGGATCGCGCCGCCCGGGGTGTCGATGACCGGCATGGAGTGGTCGACCGGGCCGCGCCTGGCCATCCGCAGCGCACCGGCGGCCATCGCGGGGGCGGCCAGCGGTCCGAACAGCCACCAGGCTCCGGGGAACGCGCTCACGCCGGCCATCGGCCCGAACAGCCACCAGGCCCCGGAGAACGCGCTCACGCCGGCCAGCGCCAGCCCCGCCCACGCGCCGCTCAACAGCATGGGCAGCAGCGCACGGGCCGCGAGCGCCTGGCGGTGCCCCACGCCGATGATCCTGGCCAGGGCCGGGTTGTCGCTGTCCCGGCGCGCCCCTGACACGCTCGCCGCCGCCACGGCCAGCGCCCCCGCCAGGACGGCCGACTCCAACGCCACCGGACCCGCGCCCGCCCGGGCCAGTACGGCAGGCAACGCGGCCGCCCCGAACATGATCGCCAGCAGACCGGGCCGGCGAGCCAGCCGCCGCCAGTCCTGCCAGGCCAGCGCGAGCGGCGCGGGCAAGGACGGCCACCGCCGAGAGCTGAGCGTCCTGGCCCGCCAGTGGTTGTCCTCGGCGATCCAGGTGAGCGCGCCGGGGTCGAGCCCCACGGCGGCGTTCGCCACGTGACCGGCGCGGGTGGACGAGGCCAGGAGCGTACGGGTGGGGATCCGGTCGAGCGACCTCCACGCGAGCCGTACCAGCAGTCCGGACACCACGGCGGCCCCGGAGGCGGCCGCGGCGACCGTCGAGAGGGGCGCGCTCGCGGCGACGGCCAGCACCGTACGGGCCTGACCGGTCACCGCCACCACCGCCAGCACCAGCAGCGCGACCATCGCGGCCGTCAACCAGACCTGCCACGACTGGGACGCCTGCCCGAGCACCGCCAGCGCCATCCCGCCCACGGTCGCCGACAGTCCCAGGGCCAGCGCGCCGAGCAGCCGCCAGACGAGCTGATCGGGCGCGCCCAGCACCGCCAGCAGCCCCAGTCCGAGCGCCAGGCCCGCCACCACCGCGACCATGATGAGCACCCGGCCGGTGCGTGCGAGCAGGCGCCGCCGGTTCAACGGCGAGAGCAGGAGCCAGGACGCGTCGGCGGCAGGCAGCAGCACAGGCCCCGCCGCCCGGGCCGCGGCCAGGAAACCGGCCACTGCCAGCGCGACCAGCGCCGCACCCGCGCCCATGCGCACGGGATCGACGGGTCCGGCCAGGCCGGTGATCATGGTGGACAACGGCCGGCCGAGCACGGCGATGAGCATCACCAGGCCGAAGACGGAGGTGTACCGATCGAGGAGGCCGGCGGGGGTTCGGCGGCGCGAACGGAGGAAGGCTCGCACGTTTCCCTCCGCCCCGCTCACGCGGCCACCTCTTGGGGCGAGACTTGGCGGGCGTTGGGGCTCACGCGGCCACTCCTGAGGGCGAGACTTGGCGGGCGCGGGCGGCCAGGTCCTGGTCGTGGGTGGCCATGACCACCGTGCCGCCCTCATCCGCGTACCCGCCGAGCAGGTCGGCCAGCCGGGCCCGGAAATCGGTGTCCAGCCCGCGTTCCGGCTCGTCCAGCAGCAGCAACGTGCTGGGCCTCAGCAGTGTGGCGGCCAAGGCGAGGCGTTGGCGCTGGCCGGTGGACAGGTTCAGCGGCGCCGAGTCGGCACGCTCCACCAGCGCGAACACCTCCAGCGCCGCCTCGACCGTCATACGGGCCTGAGTGTGCACGGCTCCCATCAGCTCCAGGTGCTCGCGGGCGGTGAGCCCCGGATACCAGGCGGGCTCGTCGCCCAGCAGCGCGACCTGGCGCCAGAACGCGGCATCGTCGGCAGGCGGCTCCCCGAACACCCGCACCTCGCCCGAGGTGGCGGGCTGGAGCCCGGCCAGGCAGCGCAGCAGGGTGGACTTGCCGGACCCGTTCTGGCCGACCACGGCCACGATCTCGCCCGTGGAAACGGTCAGTTCCATGTCCCGCAGCACGGGGTTGCCACCGAGCTCGACCCTGAGGTCGCGAACACTGATGATCCAGTCGTACACCGTTCGAGAGTAGCCACTGGCACGAGCAGTCGCGTGCGCGGGTGATCACGAGAATTTTCTGTCGGTGCCATCGCCTACCTTTCTGTTCCGAACACCAGTGCGACTGGAGGGTGACGTGACTGCTTCTGAGCGATTTGAGCGTGCCGCCGTTTTGGGGGTCGCTGTGGCTGAGGAGACGCGACGGCTGCTGCGGCTCCACCTCGCTCCGGGCGAGGAGGGGGACGACGGCACGGTGCTCGTCGATGTGCCCTACCCCGATGCGGTCGTGGTGACGGCGCTGCTCGACGTGGCGGCGGAGTGTTTCGGCGAGCGGGGCGACTCGGTCGAGGAGACCAGGCAGGCGGCGCTGGAGACGCTGTTACAGCTGGCCGGATTCGATGGCGAGTCCCAGCTCAGCTCGGGTTGATCCGCGGCTGCGCCCGTACGCCTGTGACGCTCACCCGCGCCGTCCGAGCGGCGACGGCAGCGGACTCCGGCGATCTTCGCGGCCCCCCGCTCATGCTTCACGGGCCCCGTCCGTGGTCCCGGGGCGGCGGTTCTCGAGGCGCGGCGATCGGGGTGTGTGGAGGTTCCATCCGGTGGTGGACCGGGTGGAGGTTTCCCTGTGCTGGCGCCCCGGTGGCGGTTTACACGCGGTGGCGGCTCGGGCCGCGGCTGCCCGCCGTGAGGTTGCCTGGGTGAAGGCTGCCTGCCGCGAGATTGCCCGGGTGGCGGCTGCCCATCGCGGGGAGGTGGCTCAGTGCGGGCGCGCCATGCCGTGGCGGAACGCGTAGGTGACCGCCTGCGCCGGGTCCCGCAGATGGGCCTTGGCGAAGAGGTTGTTGATGTGGGTCTTGACGGTGGCCTCCGTGATGTGAAGGCGGGCGGCGATCTCGGCGTTCGAGAGGCCGTCGGCGATGAGGGTCAGCACCTCGCCCTCACGCGAGGTCGGTCTGTCGGGAAGCTCGCCGCGGCGCGCACCCGGAGCCGTCGCGCTGGCGGCTGCGGGCGCTGGGGCGGTGGTTTCGGCAGGAGGTACGGGGATCGCGGCGTGTTGGGGGGGAGATGTCGACATGGTGTCCAGGAGGCGGCGTTGGACGGTGGGGTCGAGTTGGGCGTCGCCGCGCATCACCGTGGCGACGGCTCTGGCGATGTCGTCGGAGTCGGCGTCCTTGGTGAGGAAGCCACGCGCACCGGCTTTCAGCGCGGCGAAGACGAGCAGGCCGAGCAGCAGCACCAGGCCCTCACGCACGACGGCCTGGTCGTCGACCACGATCACCTTGGTCATGACGGCAGCTTCAGATGCACCAGGAAGCCGCCGTCGCGTTCGCCTGCCGACAGCGTTCCGCCCAGGAGTTCGGCTCGTCGCGCATCCCCACGAGGCCGTAGCCGCCTCCCGGGAGCCCTCCTCGGCGGAGGGCCGGTTGGTGACGCGCAGTTCACGCCAGGCCCGGCCGAGCTCGAGCTCGACCGTGGCCGGGCTGTTGAGAGCGAGGATCTCCACCCTGGGGTGGAGGGCCGAGACGAGGGGAATTGATTGGCTATTCGGAGTGGGGGCGGGTTACCGTCCGGATATGCGCGTTCTCTCCGTAAATGTGGGCAAAACGGTCGAGGCTGAGTGGGCGGGAAAGCTGGGGCGTACCGCGATCGACAAGCAGCGGGTCACGCACCGGGTGGGGGTGCTGGCCAACGGGCTCGCCGGCGACGAGCGGGCCGACAAGGAGCACCACGGCTCGCCCGATCACGCCGTCTACTCGTATGCGAGGGAGGACTACGACTGGTGGGAACGCGAGCTCGGGCGGGAGCTGCGTGACGGGCGCTTCGGGGAGAACCTGACCACGTCCGGCCTCGACGTCACCGGCGCCCTGATCGGCGAGCGGTGGCGGGTGGGCAGCGCCGTGCTGGAGGTGAGCGGGCCCCGTACACCGTGTGTGGTGTTCCGCAACTGGATGGACGAGCCCGGGTGGGTCAAGCGGTTCACGGAGGCGGGGCGGCCCGGGGCGTACCTGCGGGTGGTCGAGCTCGGTGAGCTGTGCGCAGGGGACTCGGTGGAGATCGTCTCGCGGCCTGAGGCCGGAATCACGGTGGGCGACTGGTTCCGTGCCCGCCACGGGGACGTGGACGCGCTCCGCCGCATTCTGGCGGTTCCTGGACATGACGCCGAGTGGGATCGGATGGCTGAGCGGGTGCTCGGCGAAGTGCCCTCATGAGCCTCGTTGCCACGGGGGTCGGTGACGGCGCGGGGGTAGGTGGCGGGTCCTTCTGAGCCCGGGGCCTGTGCCGCGTGGGTCTCCGGGGGTGTGCTCATGCGGGGCCGTCGTCGACGATCCGTGCCACCTCCTCCGGGCTGGAGATCACCGCCCACGCGTACGCCGGGTTCGAGAACAGCCCAAGGACCAGGTCCGCCACCTCCTGCCTGGTCGCGGCGGCCAGCAGCAGGGTCACGACGTGCTCGGCCGGCGGGCGCAGGAACGTGTTGGTCCACTGCGTGACCGGTGCCGCCGCCTCCCACATCCGCTCCGCCGTGGTGTGGCCGAAGGCGGCGTCGTACGGGCCGCCCGCCGCGATGGCGTCGGCCGCGATCCAGGCGCAGGCCGAGCCCAGGTTGGCGCCTTGGCCGGTCAGCGGGTCGTTGGTGATCCAGGCGTCGCCGACGGCCAGCGCGATCCGGCCGCTGGGCAGCTCCGCCACCGCCTCCCGTACGACCGGCGTGACCGCGCCCTGCAACAGATCCTCCTTGCCCAGCAGCTCGAAGCCCGTGTCCGTCCGCTCGGCCAGCCGCGGCGCGTGCTCGGGCAGCAGCCGCGCCAGCTCTCCGGCGACCTCGGCCGCGGGCAGGTGCGAGATCGGCTCCAGCGGCCCGCCGGGGACCGCCTCGACCAGGACGCCGGAGACCACGCCGTGCCTGGTCATCATCGGCAGGCGGAGGATCTCCCCGCATCCCGGCGAGACGTTGTAGCTGAACATGGGGCCGAGGTCGAGGCCACCGTACAACCCGGCCGTGAGGATGCGTTGCGGCCGGTCGTACGGCGAGCGCCTCGGGTCGGGCGGGAACAGCTCCGTCACCGAGCGCCGCCCGGACGCCACCACCATCAGCTCGTGCTCCCGCGACCAGCGGTCCACCTGCACCGCGTCGGGAGCGGCGCCGGTGACGACGAGCTCGCCGCCCCGGGCGGTGAAATCGTCCAGGTACGCGGGGAGCAGCAACCGGAAGTCGACCGCGTGGATCGGCTCGGGGACTCTGCCGAGGAACTCCAGCGGCGGATCCCCTTTGATCGAGAGCTTGGCGGAAGTCATCAGGCACCCGGGATCGCGATAGTGCTCGCTGCTCAGCTCCCGCTCGCGCGCCTGGGTGTGCCCCATCCTGCCCACCGTGTTGGGCAGGCGCCCCGAGCGCATGGCGTCGGCGTCGGCCTCGCTGTAGAGCGTGGCGTCGATGCCGAGCTGCTGCAGGCGCAGCGCGAGGGTCAGACCGGAGATCCCTGCGCCCACGATGCCGATGCCCGCCATGGGGACCCCTTTCAGCCGGTTTGGCATCAGTGGATACCCCGGGGGTTGCAGTTCGATAGCACCCCTGAGTACCCGGCAAACTGGAAGCGTGCCATCCACCCTGCCTGACGGCGACCCCGCGCCCACCTCGGGCGAGCTGCCCGACAGCGCCCTGAGGGGCCTCGGCGAGCGTCCGTTCGGCTTCTACGTGCACGTGCCGTTCTGCGTGACTCGCTGCGGCTACTGCGACTTCAACACCTACACGGCTGCCGAGCTGGGCCCCGGCGCCTCCCAGCGGGACTACGCGGACACGGTCGTCGAGGAGATCCGCCTCGCGCGCCGCGTCCTGGGCGCGGCCGACCTGCCGGTGGAGACGGTGTTCTTCGGCGGCGGCACGCCCACGCTGTTGCCCCCGGAAGACCTGGCCAGGATCCTGGCCGCGATCGACTCGGAGTTCGGGCTGCGGCCGGGGGCCGAGGTGACCACCGAGGCCAACCCCGAGTCCGTGGACCCGGCCTACCTCGACAAGCTCCGCCAGGGCGGCTTCAACCGGGTCAGCTTCGGCATGCAGAGCGTAAGCGAGCACGTGCTCAAGGTGCTCGACCGCCGGCACACCCCCGGCAGGGCGGCGGCGGCCGTGCAGGAGGCCAGGCGGGCCGGGTTCGAGCACGTCAACCTCGACCTCATCTACAGCACGCCGGGCGAGTCCGACGACGACTGGCGGGCCTCGCTGGCCGCCGCGATCGAGGCCGGGCCCGACCACGTGTCGGCGTACTCGCTGATCGTCGAGGAGGGCACCAGGCTGGCGGCCAGGATCAGGCGCGGCGAGTTGCCCATGCCCGACGACGACGTGGCCGCCGACCGCTACCAGATCGCCGACGAGCTGCTGTCGCAGGCCGGGTTCAGGTGGTACGAGGTGTCCAACTGGGCCACCTCCGACCAGGCGCGCTGCCGTCACAACCTGCTCTACTGGACGGGCGGCGACTGGTGGGCCGCCGGGCCCGGCGCCCACAGCCACGTCGGCGGCACCCGCTGGTGGAACGTCAAGCACCCGGCCGCCTACGCCCAGCGCCTGTCCGCCGGCGCCTCGCCCGCCCATGCGCGCGAGGTGCTCGAGGACGACGACCGGGCGGCCGAGCGGCTGATGCTGGAGCTGCGGCTGTCGTCCGGCTATCCGCTGGCCGCGGTGGCGCCCGCCGCGCGCCCGGCCGTGGCGAGCGCCCTGGCGCGCGGGCTGCTGGAGCCCGGGCCGTTCAGGTCGGGCCTGATGGTGCTCACGCTCCAGGGACGGCTGCTGGCCGACGCCCTCATCAGGGATCTGCTGGTCTAGGTGATCATGCGGATGGAGAACGGGTAGCGGTACCTCTCGCCCCGGTTGGTGGCCATTGCGCCCTGGATGTGGAAGATCAGGGACAGGATCCAGATGACCGGCAGCAGGAGCACGCCGATGAAGATGAACGACAGGATGAAGGCGATCACGTAGCCGATGAACATCGTGATCTGGAAGTTCAGCGCCTCCGCCGCCTGATCCCTGACGTAGGGGGACTCGTCCTTCTTCATCAGGTAGATGATCAGCGGCCCGATCCAGGAGACCAGCAGGCCGAGCAGGTGCGAGAGCATCGCCATGGTGGTGTCGTCGGTGCCCGGGCGGGGGCCGAACCTGCCGGGGACGTACGGCTCTCCAGGGGGCGCGGCGTACCCGTAGCCGGGCTGCCCCGGCGCGGGGCCGTAACCGGGCGGGGGAGGGCCGTAGCTCGGCGGCTGCTGCCCATAGCCGGCCTGGCCGTAACCAGGCTGGCCGTAGCCGGGCTGCCCGTAGCCGGGCTGCCCGTAGCTCGGAGGCTGCTGCCCGTAACCAGGCTGCCCGTAACCAGGTTGGCCATAGCCGGGCTGGTCGTAACTCGGGGGCTGCTGGCCGTAACCAAGCTGCCCGTAGCTCGGGGGCTGCTGTCCGTAACCGGGCTGCCCCGGTTGTCCATAAGCTGGCTGGCCGTAGGCGGGCTGGGAGCCGGGTTGCTGGCCGTACCCGGGCTGCTGGCCGTACCCCGGCTCTGAGGCGGGCTGCTGTCCGTAGCCCGGTTGCTGGGGACCGGAGCCCTGGCTGGGCGGGATGTCCGACGGTGGGACGAAGCGGGTGGCGTCGTCGTCCGGCGCCGGCTGCGGTGGGTCCTGGCTCATGATGCCTCCGTAACGAAGTCGATCAGTTCCTCGACCCGGCCGAGCAGTTCCGGCTCCAGGTCTGCGTACGTGGAGACGGCGCCGAGGATCCGCCGCCATGCCTCCGCGGGCTCCATGCGCCAGCCCAGGGCGGCGATCACGCCCTCTTTCCACGGCACCCCGCGCGGCACGGCGGGCCAGGCGGGAATGCGCAGCACGGACGGCTTGACCGCCTGCCAGATGTCGATGAACGGATGCCCCACGACGAGCACGTCCGGCGAGGTGATCTCGGCCGCGATCCTGCTCTCCTTGGACCCGGGGACGAGATGGTCCACCAGCACCCCCAGCCGGCGCCCCGGCTCCGGGCCGAACTCCGCCACGATGTCCGGCAGGTGGTCCACGCCCTCCAGGTATTCGACCACGACCCCCTCGACCCGCAGGTCATGACCCCAGATCTTCTCGACCAGGGCGGCGTCGTGCACGCCCTCCACATAGATCCGGCTCTCCTTGGCGACCCTCGCCCGCAGCCCCTCCACGGCGATGGAACCCGACGCGCTGCGCCTGGGGCCCGCGGGGGCCGCCGTCGGGCGTACCAGCGTCACGGGCTTGCCCTCCAGCAGGAACGCGGCGGGCGCGAGCGGGAACAGCCGGCGCCTGCCGAACCGGTCTTCGAGCGTCACGGCCTCCTTGTCGCAGGCCACCACCGCGCCGCAGAAGCCGCTGTCGGCGTCCTCCACGACGAGGTCCAGCTCGGCGGGCACTTTGGGGATCTTGCCCTTCCCCGGTCGCCGCCAATTCCCCGCCAGCACATCGCCCTCGTACACACGGGGACCGTAGCAAATCACCCGCTGACCGCAAGGCGCTTACGCGCGCCACTACGGCGTACCAGGACGACGACGGTGCCGATGACGGCCACGAGCAGCCCAGCGCCCGGGACCAGGAGGAGCGCGGCCACCCCGCCGGCGATGCCGCCCGTGGCCGAGGCCAGCTCACGGCCCACGCCGAAACGCACGTCTGCCTGCTCCTGGGTGGCGCAGATCAGCTGGTAGTCGCCCTTGGACGGGGCGTTGATCACGAGGAGCTGCTCCCAGGTGACGGCTCCGGACGTGACCTTCTGCGTGCCCTTGGTCTTGGCGAGCTTGGCCTGGCCGGAGATCTGGCACTCGTAGTGGACGGTCGTGTCGCTGGAGAGGTAGATCGCGGGCTTGTTCGCCGGGTCGATCGGCAGCGTCACGCTTTCGCCGGACGCGAACGTCCTGGTCGGGGCGAGGTCGTTCACGCTGCTCACGATGCCCGTGGCGAACAGGACGACGCCGGCGATCGCGCACACGACGAAGATCGCCCAGGAGAGCCCGATCCACCACAGGGGCGGCTTGATGGCTTTCGAGTCGATTCGAGGGGGAAATTGGGGTTGTTGGCCGTATTGTCCGTACTGAGGAGGTGGGCCGAATTGGGCAGGCGGGCCGTACTGCGGTGGCGCCCCGTGCTGAGGCGGAGGCCCGTACTGCGGCGGAGGCTGCCCATAACCCGGCTGGGACCCGGGCTGGGGGCCGTAGCCCGGCTGGGGCCCGGGCTGAGGGCCGTGGCCCGGCTGGGAGCCGGGTTGCGGGCCGTACGGCGGAGGCGGGGAATTGTCGCTCATGTCGGCAAGTGTGGTACTTGCCCCTTGTAAGAAGCTAGGAGCCAGCTTGCGACCTGGTGTTATCGCACCTTGTGGGCGAGAGCCGTACACTTGGCACTCAGGAACACAGAGTGCTAGATGGTTGTGCTCCTCAGATGTCAGAGGCAGGAGGTGAGCACGTGCTCGACGATCGGAAGCTGGCGGTGCTACGCGCCATTGTCGAAGACTACGTGTCCACCAACGAACCGGTGGGCTCCAAGGCGCTCGCCGAGCGCCACAACTTGAAGGTCTCCCCGGCGACGGTCAGGAACGACATGGCCGCGCTGGAGGAGGAGGGTTACATCACCCAGCCGCACACCAGCGCGGGCCGCGTGCCGACGGACAAGGGCTACCGGCTGTTCGTCGACCGGCTCTCGCAGGTCAAGCCCCTGTCGGCGGCCGAGCGCAGGGCCATTGAGACGTTCCTCGCGGGCGCGGTCGATCTCGACGACGTGGTCACCCGCACGGTCCGGCTGCTCGCGCAGCTGACCAGGCAGGTGGCGGTCGTGCAATACCCGACGCTGACGCGTTCGACGGTCCGGCACGTCGAGCTGGTGCCGCTGAGCGACCGTCGGGTCATGCTCGTGCTGATCACCAACACCGGCCGCGTCGAGCAGCGCGTGATCGAGCTGCCCGAAGTGGTGGAGGAAACCCGCATCGCCCATCTGCGCGCGGTGCTCAACGCCTGCCTCGACGGCTGCGGCCTGAGCACCGTGCCCGAGCTGGTCGCCGACCTTCCCGAGCGGCTGCCCGTCGAAGACCGGCCCGCGGTGGCCACGATCCTGTCGGTGCTGCTTGAGACGCTGGTCGAGCGGCACGACGAGAAGATCGTGTTCGCCGGCGCGGCCAACCTGGCGGGCGCCGACTTCACGACCGGCCTGCGTGACGTGCTCGAGGCCCTGGAGGAGCAGGTCGTTCTCATGCGGCTGCTGGGCGAGACCTCCACAGACACACCGTCCGCGCTCACCGTGCGCATCGGCTCCGAAAACCCCTACCTGCGAGGGACGTCCATTGTCGCGACCGGATACGGTTCTGGCGACAAGCAACTGGCCCGGCTCGGCGTGCTGGGACCGACGAGGATGGACTACCCGGTTACGATGGGCGCCGTGCGCGCGGTGGCACGCTACGTCAGCCAGATCCTGGCTGCATCATAAGAGGTCGATAAGTGGCAAACAGCGACTACTACGCCACCCTCGGGGTGCGCCGTGACGCCAGTCAGGACGAGATCAAGAAGGCGTACCGCCGCCTGGCCCGCGAGCTGCATCCCGACGTGAACCCCGATCCTGAGACCCAGGAGCGGTTCAAGGAGATCACGCAGGCCTACGAGGTGCTGTCCGACCCTAACAAGCGCCAGATGTACGACCTGGGTGGCGACCCCTTCGGCGGCGCGGGAGCAGGGGCGGCCGCCGGCGGCTTCGGAGCGGGCTTCCCGTTCAGCGACATCATGGATGCCTTCTTCGGCACCGCGGGCGGCGCCAGGGGGCCGCGCTCGCGCGCCCGCAGGGGGCGCAACGCCACCATCCGGGTCGAGCTGGACCTGCGCGAGACGGCGTTCGGCACCACGCGCGAGCTCGTCGTGGACACGGCCGTGCTCTGCGAGGTCTGCCACGGGGCGGGCGCGGCGGCCGGCACGCATCCCGACACCTGCGACATGTGCAGCGGGCGCGGCGAGATCTCCCAGGTCACCCGCTCGTTCCTGGGCCAGGTCATGACCTCGCGGCCGTGCCCGCAGTGTGGCGGGTTCGGCACCATCATCCGCCATCCGTGCCAGGAGTGCTCCGGCGACGGCCGGGTGCGCACCCGCCGTACGATCAAGGTCCGCATCCCCGCGGGCGTCGAGGACGGCACCCACATCCAGCTCGCCGGCGAGGGCGAGATCGGCCCCGGCGGCGGCCCGCCCGGAGACCTGTTCCTGGAGATCGTCGAGCGGGCTCACGAGATCTTCGAGCGGCGTGGTGACGACCTCCACTGCACCGTGCAGATCCCGATGACGGCCGCCGCGCTCGGCACCATCCTGACCGTGGAGACGCTCGACGGCGCGGAGGAGATCGACGTCCGCCCCGGCACGCAGGCGGGCCAGGTCATCACCATGTTCGGGCGGGGCGTGCAGCGGCTCAACGAGTCCGGCCGCGGCGACCTGCTGATCCACGTCAACGTCGAGACCCCGACCCGGCTCGACCCGGCGCAGGAGGAGCTCCTGCGCGAGCTGGCCAAGCAGCGGGGCGAGGAGCGGCCGCCGGGCAAGTTCGCCCCCGGCCAGCAGGGCTTCTTCTCCCGGCTGCGCGACGCCTTCAACGGCAGGTGACGTGACCGTCCCGGTGTTCCTGTCCCAGGAGCTGGACGGGCCCGAGCTGACGCTCGCCGGCCCGGAGGGGCGGCACGCGGCCTCCGTGCGACGCCTGCGGGCCGGCGAGCGGGTCGATCTGACCGACGGCGCCGGCTCGGTCGCCGAGTGCGTCGTGCGCGAGGCGCTGAAAGACTCACTCAGGCTCGACGTGCTGCGCCGCTACGAGGTCGAGCCGCCCGAGCCGCGGCTGGTCGTCGTCCAGGGGCTGCCCAAGGGCGACAGGGGCGAGCTCGCGGTCGAGATGATGACCGAGGCGGGCGTCGACGTCATCGTCCCCTGGGCGGCCTCGCGCAGCATCACCCAGTGGAAGGGCGACAAGGTCGCCAAGGGGCTGCACCGCTGGCGCTCCACCGCTCGCGAGGCGGGCAAGCAGGCCCGCAGGTTCCACCTGCCTGAAGTGACCGAGCCCGCCACCGCCGCGCAGGTCGAGAAGCTGCTGGCGGGCGCGGCGCTGGGCCTGGTGCTGCACGAGGAGGCGGCCGAGCCGCTGTCCGGCGTGGCGCTGCCCGCGTCGGGCGACATCGTGGTGGTCGTGGGGCCCGAGGGAGGCGTCTCGGAGCAGGAGCTGGCCGGGTTCCGGGCGGCGAAGGCGGTGCCGGTGCTGCTGGGCCCCACGGTGCTGCGTACGTCCACGGCGGGGGTGGCGGCGGCCTCGGTGCTGCTCGCGCGTACCGGACGCTGGTAGAGCCCGTTCAGGGCGTCGTGTGGGAGGCGTCCACCAACGGGCTGGTCACGTCGGTGGGGGTGTCGGTGACGTCATCGGGCGGGCACTCGTCGACCGGGCATGACGTGGGCTGCAGGGTCTCCTCCACCGACGGCGACGGCGGTGGCGGCGTCGGCGAGGCTGTGGGGCAATCGGATGGCGGGTCGGCCTGCTCGCTCTGCGGCGTCGGGCAGGCGGTCGGGGTCGGGGTCGGAGTCGGGGTCGGCGACGGCCTGCTGGTCGACTCGGCCCTCTTCGTGGGCCGGGGCGACGGGCTCTTGGAGACCTCGGGGACCACGACGGGGTGCTGGTCCTGGGGCGGCTCGCTGGGCGGCGGCTCCTGGGAACGGGTGGTGGAGGAGTTGGACGGGAGTCTGGAGGTCTGGTTCTCGACAGGTTGCGAGTTGATGATCTGCGTGCGCAGCTGCGGAACGGCCATCACGATCGTGCCCGCCACCAGGACGGCGCTGGCGGCGGCCGCGCCCGCTCGCCACCAGAACAGATTACGGACGCCGCGCCGCTCGATGCGGGCGCGGATGATCTCCAGTCCGTCCGGCGAGGGCACGACCGCGTCCGCCTCCGCGCGGAGCGCACGGCGCAGGATGTCGCCGTGCTCGTCGGGGGGCTGGGTCATGACATTTTCTCCAGAACGGATCGCAGTGCGGCCATGCCACGTGCGGTGTGGCTCTTGACCGCGCCCTTGCTGATGCCCATCGCGTGGGCGATCTCAGCTTCGGACAGATCACCGTAGTACCGCAGAACCAGTGCTTCTCTCTGACGGGTGGGCAGGGCGCGTAACGCCTCGATGACGGCGGAGCGTTCCAGCTCGCCGATCGCGCCGTTCTCGGCGCTCGGGGCGTCCGGCAGACCCTTGGGAGCGTACTTCTCCACGACCGCGCGGTGACGCAGCACGGAACGGGACCGGTTGACGACGGATTGACGGAGGTAGGCCAGTGCTTTGTCGGGGTCACGCAGCCTACGCCAGGCACCATGGATGGCGACGAACGCGTCCTGCACGACCTCCTCAGCTGTTGCCGTGTCTCGCACCAGCAACACGGCGAGACGCACCAACGACCGGAAGTGCGCGCTGTAGAGCGCGGTCACGGCCATGTCGGCATCCCACCCGACCGGCGCCGCCCCCATCGACCTGTCGGCCAGAAGGGTTTCGGTGGTCACATCAATGGGACGCTCAGCCTTCCCAGAGGGTTTACGCTCTTCCGGTTCTTGAGGTTTCCCCGGTTCCTTAGGGTGCATTACCCAGTCGTGTCCTCGCCAGGTGGCGCTCGCCCGACCCTGAATCGTCCTTTTTCGTTGAAGTGTCGCACACACACCCTAACCTTGTGGATCTTCCTTCGCACGACACAGAGGATTACCGATTGGCAACGGGTTTCGTACGCCGGGGCTCTCGGTAGGGTGATCGGGTGAGCGATTGTCTCTTCTGCAAAATCGTCGCCAAGGAGATTCCCGCCGAGATCGTTTATGAAACCGGCAGGACCCTGGCGTTCCGGGACGTCAACCCGCAGGCGCCCACCCACGTGCTGGTCATCCCGAAGCAGCACCACGCCACTGCGGCGGTGCTCGCCGAGGCCGATGACGGGCTGGCCGACGAGGTGCTCAAGGCCGCCCATTCGGTGGCCGTGCTGGAGCACGTGGCCGACAGCGGCTACCGCGTGGTGTTCAACACCGGGCTCGGCGCGGGGCAGACCGTCTTCCATGTGCACGCCCATGTTCTGGGCGGGCGTGACCTGACCTGGCCGCCCGGCTGATATTGGGGAGAGCGTTCGGCCCGGTCCCGGATACGATGGGCTCAGAAGAACACCGAAAGAGACCGGGAGGCATCAGGCCACTGGCCTGCCCATGTCCGAACTACACGAATCCCGACGCACGGCACCTCCCTCGCGCACTCAAGCCAAGGTGCTGATTCCGGACGAATACTCGATGGTCAGCCTCCTGGGCTCCCGCGACGAGCTGCTACGCGTCATCGAGGGCGCCTTCAGGGCCGACATCCACGTTCGCGGCAACGAGATCACCGTCACCGGCAGCCCCGACGAGAGCGGCGCGGTGGTGCGGCTCTTCGAGGAGCTGGTCGAGGTGCTGCGCAGCGGCGGCGAGCTCACCCCTGACGCGGTCGAGCGCAGCATCGCCATGCTCCGCATGACCTCCGACCGTCCCGCCGAGGTGCTGTCCCTCGACATCCTCTCCTCGCGCGGGCGCACCATCAGGCCGAAGACGGTCAACCAGAAGCGGTACGTCGACGCGATCGACAAGCACACGATCGTGTTCGGCATCGGCCCCGCGGGCACCGGCAAGACCTACCTCGCGATGGCCAAGGCCGTGCGGGCGCTGCAGGAGAAGCGGGTCAACCGGATCATCCTGACCCGACCGGCCGTCGAGGCCGGCGAGCGGCTGGGCTTCCTGCCCGGCACGCTGTACGAGAAGATCGACCCCTACCTGCGGCCCCTCTACGACGCGCTGCACGACATGCTCGACCCCGACTCCATCCCCAAGCTGATGGCCGCGGGCACGATCGAGGTCGCGCCGCTGGCGTACATGCGCGGACGCACGCTCAACGACGCGTTCATCATCCTCGACGAGGCGCAAAACTCCTCGGCCGAGCAGATGAAGATGTTCCTCACCCGGCTCGGCTTCAACTCCAAGATCGTGGTGACCGGTGACGTGACGCAGGTCGACCTGCCCAACGGCACGGTGAGCGGGCTGCGGGTCGTCCAGGAGATCCTCGACGGCATCCCCGACATCCACTTCGCCCGCCTGACCAGCTCCGACGTGGTCCGCCACAAGCTGGTGAGCGAGATCGTGGACGCTTACGGGCGCTACGACGCCTCGCAGGCCGCCCAGGAGCCGAAGAGCATCCAGCATCGGGGGAAGCGGCGACCATGAGCATCGAGATCAACAACGAGTCGGGCGTCGGGGTCGACGAGGAGAGTCTCGTCGCCCTGGCCGCCCACGTGCTCGGCGAGATGGGCATCAACCCGCTCGCCGAGCTGTCCATCGTGGTGGTCGACGAGGACGCCATGTCCGAGCTGCACGAGAAGTGGATGGGCGAGCCGGGCCCGACCGACGTGCTGGCGTTCCCGATGGACGAGCTGCGTCCGGGCGGGGGCGCGCGTGGCGACTCCGACAGCCCCGCGGACCCGGCGCTCCTCGGCGACGTCGTGCTCTGCCCGCAGGTGGCCGCCAGGCAGGCCGAGGAGGCGGGTCACAGCACGGCCGACGAGCTGGAGCTGCTGTGCACTCACGGCATCCTCCACCTGCTCGGCTACGACCACGCCGAGCCCGAGGAGCACAAGGAGATGTTCGGCCTGCAGGCCCGGCTCCTCGAGTCGTGGCAGGAGGTGCGCAACTAGCGGTGAACGCCTGGTTGTTGTCGGCCATCGCCCTTGTGATCATCGGTGGCCTGATCGCCAGTGCGGAAACGGCACTGACGCGCATCTCGAGGGTGCGTGCCGAGGAATACGTGCGCGAGGGCCGGCGGGGCGCCGTGCGGCTGCAGGCCATCGTCGACGACCCGCCGCGCTACCTCAACCTGCTCCTGCTGCTCAGGCTGAGCTGCGAGCTGGTGGCCACGGTCATCGCCACGCTGCTGTTCATCGATCTCCTGCACGACCAGGGCTGGGCGTACGTCTGGGCCGCCGTCGTGATGATCGTGACCAGCTACGTCGTGGTGGGCGTGATGCCGCGCACACTGGGGCGCCAGCACGCCGAGCCGGTCGCGCTCGCCAGCGCGCCCATCGTGTACGGCCTGACCCGCATCTTCGGCCCCCTGCCCAAGCTGCTCATCCTGCTCGGCAACGCCCTGACCCCCGGCAAGGGGTTCCGCGAGGGGCCGTTCACCTCGGAGGCCGAGCTGCGCGACCTGGTCGACCTGGCCGAGGAACGCCGGGTGATCGAGCCGGACGAGCGCGAGATGATCCATTCCGTCTTCGAGCTGGGCGACACGCTGGTGCGCGAGGTCATGGTGCCCCGCACCGACATGGTCTACATCGAACGCGGCAAGACGATCAGCCAGGCCCTGTCGCTGGCGTTGCGCAGCGGGTTCTCCCGCGTCCCCGTCGTGGGCGAGAACGAGGACGACGTCATCGGCATGGCGTACCTCAAGGACATCGCCCGCAAGATCCACGAGGCCGGTGAGGGCGGGGGCAAGGAGACGGTCGAGACGATCATGCGGCCGGCCGCGTACGTGCCGGAGAGCAAGCCCATCGACCAGCTCATGCGGGAGATGCAGGCGCGGCAGATCCACATCGCCATCGTCATCGACGAGTACGGCGGCACCGCCGGGCTCGTCACGATCGAGGACGTCCTGGAGGAGATCGTCGGCGAGATCACCGACGAGTACGACCAGGAGGCGCCCCGCGTCGAGCCCATGCCCGACGGCGGCATGCGGGTGACGGCCCGGATGCCCGTCGACGAGCTGGGCGAGCTGTTCAACACGGAGATCGAGGTGGACGACGTGGAGACCGTGGGCGGGCTGCTCGCCCACGCGCTCGGGCGGGTGCCGATCGCGGGGTCGCAGGCCGAGGTGGCCGGGCTCATGCTCACCGCCGAGAGCCTGGCGGGCCGCCGCAACCGGATCAGCACCGTCGTGGTGCGCCACGCCAAGGCTCTGGAGGAGGAGACCGACCCGGCCCCTGCCGACCACGACTGACCCGCTGGACGAACCCGGGCGAAGACCGCAAGTGTTCTACAAGTCTTCTGCAAGCCCGCCAGGGCACTCTCTTAACACGACATCCAGTGCGGTGGGTGTCACAAGGGGGAGGCATCCGAACGCCGGGTGGGGTTCGCGGCGGGAGGATGCCCTGGGGGGAACGACGGCGTCCAGGCCGGCCAGCCGGCTCTGACGCAGGTCGACGCGAAGGGTGCTCCCATCTGGAAAACCGGATGGGGGCACCTTTTTGCGTATTGGTGGAAACTCCGGTGGATTCCCGCATTCCTCGACAGGGGAAGCTGCGATCCAGGGGGGATCATGAAACGCGAGATCATCGCCTGCGGGCTGCTGGCCTGCGCCCTTGCGGGTTGCGGAGGCGGGGAGGCGGCGAACGTCCTCGACCCGCAGGCCGCGGCGCAGTTGCGCGAGGTGCTCCACAAGGGGCCGCAGCTGCCGGAGGGATTCGCGGTCAGGGCGGAGCAGGCGTGGCGGATGCCGTTCACGCAGGGCGACGAGAACTGCCGGGCCGTGCTGGAGCCCGCGGGAGGGCGGGCGCCCGGGCAGGCGCTGACGGCCCAGGCGGCGGCCAGCTACCGGGGCGACGGGCTGGGGGAGCAGGCCGGGGTGGGGCTGGCGCGCTACGCGGACGGGGAGGCGGAGGAGCACCTCGACGAGCTGGCCAGGGCCATGGAGTCGTGCCAGGAGCTACGCACCTCCTCCGGCACGGACCTGCGCTCGCAGATGCTGCCGCTGGAGATCGAGGCGGACGAGACCGTGAGCGCGCGGCTGCTCGGGCGGCTGAACGGCTACCCGTACGCGATGGACGTCGTGCTGTCGCGCGTGGGCGACACTCTGGTGTCCGTGGTGCATACGAGCATGGACGACATGGACCCCGCCCGCACGCGCGAGGTGGTCGACGCGGTCATCTCCATGGCCAGCGCCTAACCTGGTTCCGTGACACTCGATCCTGAAGACAACAAGATCATCACTTTGGCCCGGGCCGCCAGGGCGCGCAACGAGTCCGCCGAGGGCGCCGCCGTACGGGATGAGACCGGCCGCACATACTCGGCGACGAACGTGGCGCTGGACGCGCTGACGCTCTCGGCGGTGCAGGTGGCGGTGGCCATGGCGGTCTCCAGCGGCGCTCGGTCCCTGGAGGCCGTCGCGCTGGTGAGCGAGGGCGCGCCGAGCGCCGCCGACGAGGCCGTGGCCGCGGAGCTGGGCGTCAAGTCGCTGCTCGTGGCCGGCCCCGACGGCACGCTGCGGGGCTGAGCATGCCGATGTCGCCGTTCCTGGCGAGGCTGCGGGAGAAGGTCGGCTCCGAGCTGCTCATGCTGCCGTCGGTGGCGGCGTTCGTGTTCGACGACACGGGCAGGCTGCTGGTGGCCCGGCACGGCGACGTGGGGCTCTGGGCGGCGCCCGGCGGGGGCATCGACCCGGACGAGCGGCCCGAGGACGCCGCCGTCAGGGAGCTGCGCGAGGAGCTCGACATCGAGATCGAGGTGCGGGGCCTGATCGGGGTCTACGGCGGCCCCGAGTTCCGCACCGTCTACCCGAACGGCCACCAGGTCGGCTACGTCATCGCCGGCTACGGTTGCGCCCTGGTCGCGGGCGTCCCCGAGCCCGACGGCGTCGAGATCAACGGCTACCGTTGGGTGACCGAGCAGGAGCTTTCCGAGCTGGCCACGACCCCGTGGACGCCCGGGGTGGTCCCCGAGGCGTTCGCCTGGTGGCGTGAGCACGCTCATTGATGGGACACAATGCAGTACGTGACTTCGCCAGACAGCCATCGCGCCGGATTCGCCTGCTTCGTGGGGAGGCCGAACGTCGGCAAGTCCACGCTCATGAACGCTCTGGTCGGCAGCAAAGTGGCGATCACCTCGTCCAAGCCGCAGACGACCAGGCGTGCCATCAGGGGCATCGTGCACCGTCCCGACGCCCAGCTCGTCATCGTCGACACGCCGGGTCTGCACCGGCCGCGCACGCTGCTGGGGGAGCGGCTCGACAGCCTGGTGCTGTCCACGCTGACGGAGGTGGACGTGATCGGCTTCTGCGTGCCCGCCAACGAGCCGATCGGCAAGGGTGACCGGTTCATCGCCGACAAGCTCTCGGCGGTGAAGAAGACGCCGGTCGTGGCCGTGGTGACCAAGTGCGACCTGGCGAGCAAGGAGCAGATCGCGGAGCAGCTGCTGGCGGTGTCGCAGGTGGCGGAGTTCGCGGCGATCGTGCCGGTGTCGGCGCAGTCGGGTGAGCAGCTCGACGTGGTGGCCGATGTGCTGATCGAGCACCTGCCGGAGTCGCCGCCGCTCTACGAGGGCGGGCAGCTCACCGACGAGCCGGAGCAGGTGCTGGTGGGCGAGCTGATCAGGGAGGCGGCGCTGGAGGGTGTACGCGACGAGCTGCCCCACTCGATCGCCGTGGTCGTGGACGAGATGCTGCCCCGCGAGGGGCGCGACGACCTGCTGGACATCTACGCGCACATGTTCGTGGAGCGGCCCTCGCAGAAGGCGATCGTCATCGGGCACAAGGGAGAGCGGCTGCGCGAGGTGGGCACCAAGGCCCGCAAGCAGATCGAGGCCCTGCTGGGCACCCGCGTCTACCTGGACCTGCGGATCAGCGTGGCCAAGGACTGGCAGCGCGACCCGAAGCAGCTCCGGCGGCTGGGCTTCTACGACTGACGGTCAGGCGCGGCGCACCAATGCGAGGACGGAGAGCACGACGACCGCCACCGCGCAGCCCAGCGCCGCGAACCAGCCGAACTTGACCGCGGGACCGATCGACAACATCTCGCCCAGGTCCACGGAGATCCGGTCGCGCAGACCGCCCCCGTCGGTCATGAAGAGCACCAGCACCGCCACCGCCGCGGCTCCGGGGAGGGCGGCCAGGGCGGCGATCCTGGGCCGGGTGAGCAGGCCCGCGACGCCGAAGCCCAGGGCGACCAGCCCGGCCAGCAGCGTGTAGACGCCGAACCGGTCGTCGATGCCGCGCACGTCGTTCGCCAGCGCGCCGCCGATGAGGTCGCTCTTCACCTCCAGCCCGGCCCACGGGAGCACGGCGCAGAACACCAGGAGCGCTCCGGCGACCACCACGCCCAGCGCGTAGCCGCGACGGGCCGCCGGTCTGGCTGGGGTGGACTGGAGGTCATCGGCCACACGATCACTGTAAGCCGGGGGCGCGCCTGTCACCAGGCATACGCAACGGACTCGTCACCACCGTCGCAGGGGTCAGGACAGGTGGCGGCGCGTTCGCCCCATTCGAGGCGGGAGCGGAGCAGGACCGCGTCGCCGGCCAGGGCGGACACCAGCGTGCCCGGGCCGGCCAGGGGCAGCACGGCGACGCCCTCGGCCACGACCGGCTCCTTGGCGGTCGTCGTGAGGAACGTGGTGCCGACGCAGCGGGCCGCACCGTAGACGGCCGGGGACGTGTCCAGGGCCGGGTCGCCGACGGTGAACTCCTGCCTGAGCAGCGGGCGGCCCTCGCGCGTCGCGTCGAAGCGGGCATGGCAGCGTCCCGGCGCCTCGCCGTGCCGGCCGAAGACGATCTCTTCGCGCCACCGCACTTCGGCGTCCGCCGCCAGCTCGAGACGTACGAGGAGGCGGTGCCGGCAACCGGCGGCGAGCACCGTGGGCTCCGGGGCGAAGCGGAGCCTGGCGCCCGCCCCCACCCGGGCGGTGACCAGCAGCTCGGACTCGCCGTCCCCCGGCAGGACCAGAGTGGCGGCGACCGAGCCCAGCTCCAGGGTGGTGCGCGGGGCGACGTCGAGGTCCAGATGGAGGCGGTCGCCACCGAGCGGGCCCGCCGCCGTGGAGACGAGGTGCACGGTGTACGGGCCCGTCTGGCGCAGCGTCAGCGGGGGCGCCGAGGCCAGGCGGTGGATGAGGGTCCGGCCATCTGGGGACAGGGCCGTGGCCACCGCGGCACCGGCCCGCATCGCGCGACGGCCGGACATCAGGAGACGGGGGCCGCGTGGGTGTGGGCCCAGGCGCTCACCTGTTCGGAGACCCAGCCGGCGACCGTGGCGGCGGTGGGGTCCTGCCTGATCGAGGTGAACAGCACCGGCCTGTCACCGCGTACGGCCGCCGCGTCGCGGTCCATAACGCCCAGGTCGGCGCCCACCATCGGGGCGAGGTCGGTCTTGTTGACGACCAGCAGGTCCGCCGTCGTGACGCCCGGGCCGCCCTTGCGCGGCACCTTGTCACCGCCCGACACGTCCAGCACGAAGATCTGCCTGTCGGCCAGCCCCCGGCTGAACGTGGCCGTCAGGTTGTCACCGCCGCTCTCCACGATCACCAGGTCCAGCGGGCCGAACCGGTGCTCCAGGGTCTCCACGGCGTCCAGGTTCGCGGCGATGTCGTCGCGGATGGCGGTGTGGGGGCAGCAGCCGGTCTGGACGGCGAGGATGCGCTCCTGGTCGAGCACGCCCGCCCGGCGCAGGAAGTCCGCGTCCTCGGTGGTGTAGATGTCGTTCGTCACCACGCCCAGGGACAGCGACGGGCCCAGCGTCCTGCACAGCGCGGCCACCAGGGCCGTCTTGCCGCTGCCTACCGGACCGCCCACGCCGAGCCGCAGCGCCCGGCCACGGCCGTCGGGGGCGTGGTGGTGGTCATCATGATTGGCGCCCATATGTCGTGATCCCTTCATTATGAGACGAACAACCTGACCTCGGCCCGCGCATGCTGCTCGGCCAGGAGGTCAAGGGCTGGGGACGAGTACGCGGGCAGCTCCCCCCAGCGGGGGTGCGCGTTCGCGGCGGCGAAGTGAGCCTCCGCGGCCACGGCGGTGAGGTCTGGGGCGAGGTCGGCCAGCAGCCCGTGCACGGCCACCGGATCGAGCCCGAGGAGCCGTACGGCCGCCGTGGCCGGCCCGCTGATCGCGTGGTACGCCGCCGCCATGGCCGCCTCCTCCGGCGTGGCGCCCGCCGCGTGCGCCGCCACTCCGAGGGCGATCGGATGATGGGGGTTCGGTACGTCCCGCGCAAGCTCGTCCAGCACCGGCGACGGCCACACCCGGCGGGCGACCCTCAGCAGGAGCCTGCCCTGCGTCCTGGACGCGTCCCGCTGGGCGGGTGCGGCGGTCCTGGCATCGACCTCGGCGTCGAGCAGCACCCACGGCGACTCCGCGCCGCCGCCCGCTTCCGGGAACGGGTTTCCGAACGCCGACTCGCCCGCGAACGTGCCTGCACCGCCGGTGCGCTGCGGCATCGTGGCGGTCGGCATCGTGGCGGTCGGCGGCGCGGTGGCCGGTTGTGCGGTGGGCGATGGTGCGGCGGCCGAGGGCGCGGCCGGCGGGGGCAGGGCGGCCGGCGAGGTGGCGGACTGGGCGCAGGCGGCGGCCGTCAGGGCGGCGGCGACCGTGCCCGCCGTGTGGAGTCGTCCCCGCAGGAAGCGGGCCAGCGAGGGCACGTCGTGCACCGCTCCCGACGTGATGGCCTGTTCGGCCCCGCCCGAGTGGGCGTGGCCGCCGGCCGGCAGGCGGGAGTCGGCGAGGAGGAGCAGGGCCGGGTTCATCGCCATCAGAAGAGGAAGTAGCGCTGGGCCATCGGAAGGCTGGCGGCGGGCGCCGGTTCGACGAGGTCGCCGTCGATGCGTACCTCGAACGTGTCGGGAGCCACCTCGATCCTGGGCATCGCGTCGTTGAGCGGCATCGACGACTTGCCGCGCCGCCGTACGTCCGCCACCGGCGCCAGGCGGCGGCGTACGGACAGGCGGTCGGCGAGGCCGGAGTCGAGCGCGAGCGGGGCGACGAAATGCAGGGAGGTGGCGGCGGCGGTCACCGGTGAGGCGCCGAACATGGGGCGGGGCAGCACCGGCTGGGGCGTCGGGATGGAGGCGTTGGCGTCGCCCATCTGCGCCCAGGCCACCACGCCGCCCTTGAGCACCAGATCCGGCTTGACCCCGAAGAACGCCGGGTCCCACAGGACGAGGTCGGCGAGCTTGCCGCGCTCGACGGAGCCGATCTCGCCGTCCAACCCGTGGGCGATAGCCGGACATATCGTATATTTCGCGACATATCGGCGGGCGCGCAGATTATCCGCAGGCCCGCCCAGAGAGCCGCGACGGCCCTTCATGACGTGCGCCGTCTGCCACGTACGGATGATCGTCTCCCCGATCCGCCCCATCGCCTGCGAGTCCGAGCCGATCATCGAGATCGCCCCCAGATCGTGCAGCACGTCCTCGGCGGCCATCGTGGTGGGCCTGATGCGGGACTCGGCGAACGCCAGGTCCTCCGGGATCGACGGGTTGAGGTGGTGGCACACCATGAGCATGTCGAGGTGCTCGTCGAGCGTGTTGACGGTGTGCGGCCGCGTGGGGTTGGTGGAGGAGGGCAGGACGTTGGCGTAGGCGGCGACGCGGATGATGTCCGGCGCGTGCCCGCCGCCGGCCCCCTCGGTGTGGTACGCGTGGATCGTCCGGTCCCCGATGGCGTTCAGCGTCGACTCCACGAACCCGGCCTCGTTCAGCGTGTCCGTGTGGAGCGTCACCTGCACCCCGGCGGCGTCCGCCACGCTCAGGCACGCGTCGATGGCGGCCGGCGTCGAGCCCCAGTCCTCGTGCAGCTTGAAGCCCGACGCGCCCGCCCTGAGCTGCTCCATCAGGCCCTCGGACGAGACGGTGTTGCCCTTGCCGAGCAGCGCGAAATTCAGCGGGTACGCGTCCAGCGACTCCAGCATCCGGCCCAGGTACCAGGTCCCGGTGACGGTCGTCGCCTTCGTGCCCTCGACGGGTCCCGTGCCGCCGCCGACGATCGTGGTGACACCGGACGCGATCGCCTCGTCGAGGAGCTGCGGGCAGATCAGATGGACGTGCGAGTCGACGGCCCCGGCGGTGAGGATCTTGCCGTTGCCCGCGAGCACCTCCGTGGACGGCCCGATGACCAGGTCGACGCCGTCCATCGTGTCGGGGTTGCCGGCCTTGCCGATGGCATGGATGCGGCCGTCGCGGATGCCGACGTCGGCCTTGACCACGCCCCAGTGGTCGAGGATCACCACGCCGGTGATGACCAGGTCGGCCGCGCCCTCCGCCCGGGTGGCCCGCGCCTGCCCCATGGACTCGCGGATCACCTTGCCGCCGCCGAAGACGGCCTCGTCGCCGGGTCCGGAGGGCCCGATCGACAGGTCCTCGGTGACCTCGATGAACAGGTCGGTGTCGGCCAGCCGGATCCGGTCGCCGACCGTGGGCCCGTACAGTGCCGCGTAGCGGGCGCGCGAGATCCGAGCTCCGTCAGCCATCGAGCGGCCCCGCCCACTCCGGCCGCAGCCCCGGGACCACCCGGTTGCCGGCCAGCGGTACCAGCGTCACGTCGCGCTCGACGCCCGGCTCGAACCTGATCGCCGTCCCGGCCGGCACGTCGAGCCGCATGCCCCAGGCCGCCTGCCTGTCGAACTCCAGCCCAGGGTTGGCGGCCGCGAAGTGGTAGTGGGAGCCCACCTGCACCGGCCGGTCGGCCGTGTTGACCACCCGCACGGTCACCCGCTCGCGCCCGGGATTGAGCGCGAGAGCGCCCTCCGGGTGCACGTACTCGCCCGGGATCACGGGATCGGCCTGTGTACGGTGACCAGCTTCGTGCCGTCGGGGAACGTCGCCTCGATCTGCACGCTCTCCAGCATCTCGGGAACGCCTTCCATGACGTCGGCCCGGCCGAGCACCGACCGTCCGGCCTCCATCAGCTCGGCCACGGTGCGCCCGTCCCTGGCACCCTCCATGAGGAACGACGCGATGATGGCGGTAGCCTCGGGGTGGTTCAGGCGCAGGCCCCTGGCCTGCCGCTCGCGCGCCACCCCGGCGGCGACGTGAATGAGCAGCCGTTCCTGCTCGTGTGAGGTAAGCCGCATGGCCGGACCATAGGAACCGGCGGTTTCGTGGCTGTTGCCGAGGGATGTCGTGTTGGTTTCGCGCTGCTTCTCAATCGCCATATTTCGGATTAAGTGCGTTTGTGAATATTCGGCAAACGCGTCTTAACAACCGGGATCTACTCGGGAAATCTCGCCGAGTCACCTTTCTCGCAGTATCGGTCGCCAGGAAGGAACGGCTGTGCGAATCTCCCGTCCGATTGTCTCGGCGCTGGCAGTGGGGGCACTGGTGTCCGCCCTCTCTGCCTGCGGATCCGACGCGAAGCCCGCCGCCGAGTCGAAAGAGATCAAGGTGGGGCTCCTCCACTCGCTCAGCGGCACGATGGCGATCAGCGAGGTCACCGTCCGCGACGCCGAACTGCTCGCGATCGACGAGATCAACAAGGCGGGCGGCGTGCTGGGCAAGAAGCTCGTCCCCGTGGTCGAGGACGGCGCCTCCGACTGGCCCACGTTCGCGGAGAAGGCGACGAAGCTGATCAGGCAGGACAAGGTCGCCACCGTCTTCGGCGGCTGGACCTCGGCCAGCAGGAAGGCCATGCTGCCGGTCTTCGAGCGTTACAAGGCGCTGCTGTGGTATCCGGTGCAGTACGAGGGGCTGGAGAGCTCGCCGTACATCTTCTACACGGGCGCCACCACCAACCAGCAGATCATCCCGGGCCTTGACTACCTGAAGGAGCAGGGCAAGAAGAAGTTGTTCCTGGTGGGCAGCGACTACGTCTTCCCGCGCACCGCCAACAAGATCATCAAGGCGTACGCGGCGGCGAACGGGATGGAGATCCTCGGTGAGGAGTACACCCCGCTCGGCCACACCGAATACTCCACCCTCGTCAACAAGGTCATGCAGGCCAAGCCGGACGCGGTCTTCAACACGCTCAACGGTGACAGCAACGTGGCCTTCTTCAAGCAGCTCAAGAGCGCGGGCGCCTCGGCACAGACCATGCCGGTGCTTTCTGTGAGCATCGCCGAGGAGGAGGTCACCGGCATCGGCGTGGACAACATCGTGGGCCAGCCGGTCGCCTGGAACTACTACCAGACCACCGACACCCCGGCGAACGAGGCCTTCGTCAAGGCGTACAAGGCCAAGTACGGGCAGAACAAGGTCACCTCCGACCCCATGGAGGCCGGGTACAACGCGGTCTACCTGTGGGCGGAGGCGGTCAAGAAGGCGGGCACGACCGAGGTCGAGGCGGTCAGGAAGGCCGCGCCCGGCATCTCGCTCGAACGCCCCGAGGGCCAGGTCACGATCGACGGCGAGAACCAGCACATGTACAAGACCGCCCGCATCGGCGTCATCCAGCCCGACGGCCTGATCAAGCAGGTGTGGGACTCCGGCAAGCCGATCAAGCCGGACCCGTACCTCAAGGGTTACTCCTGGGCGGCCGGCCTGGCGGCGGCGAAGTGATGTCGGCCTTCGCCAACCAGCTCCCCATCGGGCTGTCGATCGGGGCGGTGCTGCTGCTCATCGCGCTCGGGCTGACGTTCACGTTCGGCCAGATGGGGGTGATCAACATGGCGCACGGCGAGTTCATCATGGCCGGGGCGTACACCGCGTTCCTGCTGCAGGACCTCCTGCTGGCGCTGCCGGCGGCGTTCCTGGTGGCCGGCGTCATGGGGCTGATCCTCGAGCGGGCCGCCATCAGGCACTTCTACGGCCGGCCGCTGGACACGCTGCTGCTCACCTGGGGCGTGAGCCTGGTGCTGCAGCAGCTCGCCCGGGACCTGTTCGGGGCGCCGAACGTGCAGGTGCCCGCCCCTTCCTGGCTGTCGGGAGGGGTGGGCATCCTGCCCTACAACCGGCTGTTCATCATGGGGCTCGCGGTGGCCGGCGTGGTGGCGGTATGGCTGTACCTCACCCGCACCGGGCTGGGGCGCAGGACGCAGGCCGTGGTCCAGAACCGGCAGCTCGCCGCGACCAGCGGCATCGACACCGGCCGGGTGGACATGCTGACGTTCTTCATCGGGTCAGGGCTGGCGGGTGTGGCCGGGGTGGCGCTGACGCTCATCGGGCCCGTCGGGCCGGCGCTCGGGACGTACTACATCGTGGACGCCTTCCTCGTCGTCGTGGCGGGCGGGCTCGGGCAGCTGCGCGGGGCCGTGCTGGCGGCGATCGGGCTGGGGCTGCTGAACTCCTACGCCGAGTTCTGGTCCGACGCCTCCCTGGCGAAGGTGATCGTCTTCGCCGTGCTCATCGCGTTCCTGCAGATACGGCCGCAGGGCCTGTTCGTGCTGCGGTCGAGGGTGCTCACATGATCAAGAGAAATCTGCCTTTCGCGACCGTGGCCGTGATCGCCCTGGTGGCGGCCCCGCTGCTGCTGGAGCCGTTCCGGCTGGGGCTGCTGGCGAAGTACCTGTGCTATGCGATCGTCGCGCTCGGGATCGGGCTGGCCTGGGGCCAGGGCGGCATGCTCACGCTCGGCCAGGGCGTCTTCTTCGGGCTCGGCGGCTACTCCATGGCGATGTACCTCAAGCTGACCGAGGCCGGCGGCGGGCTGCCCGACTTCATGGTGTGGAGCGGGGTGGAGCGGCTGCCCGCGCTGTGGGCGCCGTTCGCCAACCCGGTCTTCGCCCTCGCCATGGCCGTGCTGGGGCCCGTGGCGATCGCCCTGATCCTGGGCACGCTGGTGTTCAGGCAGCGCGTACGGGGCGCGTACTTCGCCATCCTCACCCAGGCGCTGGCCGCGGCCATGGTGATCCTGCTCGTCGGCCAGCAGGGCCTGACCGGCGGCACCAACGGCATGACCAACTTCTTCGAGCTGTTCGGCCAGGACCTGGCCGAGGACTCCACGCAGCGGACGCTCTACGTGGTGGTGGCGTGCGTACTCGGGATCCTGTACCTCGCCACCCGGCAGCTCGTGAACAGCCGCTACGGCCGGCTGCTGGTCGCGGTCAGGGACGGCGAGGACCGGGTGCGCTTCCTCGGCTACGACCCGGCGCTGGTCAAGACCGTCACGTTCGCCGCCTCGGCCGGTATGGCGGGGCTGGCCGGCGCGCTGTTCGTGCCGGTGGTCGGCATCATCTCGCCCGCGCTGCTCGGCGTCGTGCCCTCGCTGGAGCTGGTCGTCGCGGTGGCCGTCGGCGGGCGGCACGCGCTGGCCGGGGCGGTGCTCGGCGCGGTCGTCATGGGGTACGCCAAGACGGCGTTCAGCGAGCAGTTCGCCGACGGCTGGCTCTACCTGCAGGGCGCGCTGTTCATCCTGGTCATGACGCTCGCCCCCAAGGGCATCGCCGGCATAGCGGGAAGGTTGCGACGTGCTCGAGCTACGTGACGTCCATGTGGTGTTCGACGGGTTCAAGGCGCTCGACGGCGTGGACCTGACCGTGCCGGAGGGCGAGCTGCGATTCCTGATCGGACCCAACGGCGCGGGCAAGACCACGCTGATCGACGTGATCACCGGGCTCACGAAGCCGTCGGCGGGCAGCGTGCGGTTCGGCGAGCACGACCTGGTCGGCAAGAAGGAGCACCGGATCGTCCGGCTGGGCGTCGGCCGCACGTTCCAGACGTCGGTCGTGTTCGAGGAGCTCACGGTGGTCGAGAACCTCGACCTCGCGGCCAGCTTTCGCAAGCCCCTGTGGTCGCTGGCCCGGCGCCGCAAGGGCGTGTCTGGGGCCGTGGAGGAGGCCCTGGCCAGGACCGGGCTCGAAGAGCTCGCCGAGCGTTCAGCGGGCGTTCTCTCGCACGGCCAGCGCCAGTGGCTGGAGATCGGCATGCTGCTGGCGCAGCGGCCCCGGCTGCTGCTGCTGGACGAGCCGGTGGCGGGCATGTCCGGCGACGAACGTCAGCGCACCGGCGAGCTGCTCACCCAGATCGCCGAGGACCACACGGTGATCGTGGTGGAGCACGACATGGAGTTTCTCCGGCGGCACGCCTCGACGGTGACCGTGCTGCACGAGGGCAAGGTGCTCGTGGAGGGGCCGGTGGACAAGGTCAGCGCCGACCCCCGCGTGCAGGAGGTCTACCTGGGGAGGAGGAAGGCGAGCGATGCTGTCGGTAACCGGCCTTGAGTCGGGGTACGGGAGGGCGCGCGTACTGTTCGGGGTCTCGCTGGAGGTCGGGCCAGGGCAGCTCGTGTGCGTCATGGGGCGCAACGGCGTGGGCAAGACGACGCTGCTCAACACCGTCATGGGGGTGCTCCCGGCGACGGCCGGCACGGTCATGTTCGAGGGGCGCGACGTGACCAGGCTGAAGCCGCACGAGCGGGTGCGGCTGGGCATGGGGTACGTACCGCAGGGCCACGCCTGCTTCCCCCAGCTCTCGGTCCTGGGCAACCTGCTGGTCACCATGGAGGCCGCCAAGACGCCCAAGCAGGCACTCGACGAGGCGCTGGACGTCTTCCCCGCGCTCAAGCCGCTGCTCAAGCGGAGCGCGGGGCACCTGTCGGGCGGCCAGCAGCAGCAGCTCGCCATGGCCCGTGCCCTGGTGACCAGGCCCAAGCTGCTCATCCTCGACGAGCCGACCGAGGGCATCCAGCCGTCGATCATCCTGGAGATCGAGGCGGCCATCGAGCGGCTGCACGCCTCGGGGCTCGCCGTGCTGCTCGTGGAGCAGTACCTGGACATCGCGCTGCGGCTGGCCGACACGTTCGTCATCCTCGACGGCGGGCACGTCGTACGCACGGGAGCCGCCGAGGAACTGCACGGAGAGGAGGTACGCCGCCTGCTCGCCGTCTGACGCGAGACGCCACGCCCGCCCTTCAGGCCGACCAGGCGCGCGCCGACCTGACGATCTCCTCCAGGTGGTCGCTGTGCGCGCCGCGCCAGTAGACCTGGCCGCACTCGCCGCACCGCCCGTACGCGTCGTAGTTGCGCTCCGTGCCCGCCTCCAGCAGCGGCGCCACCTCCTGCTTGGCGACCGGCTCCAGCTCGCCGTTGCACGCCGTGCACCGCGTCCACGGGCGCAGCGGCGGGGTGAAGCGCTCGAGCAGGTCGCGGAGCTGGTCGGCGGGGCGGGAGCCGCGCACGTACGCGCCCAGCCACAGCGCGCGGCGGCGCAGCAGGCCACGGTCCTGCGTGAGCAGCACCCGGCGCTCCTCGTTGGCCTGCACCACCAGCGCCGGGTCGTCCATGTCGTTGTGGTAGGCCGCGTCGATGCCGAGCAGCCGCAGCCGCCGCGCCAGCGTGCCCAGGTGCACGTCGAGCAGGAAACGCGGCTCGTCCGGCAGCGGCTGCGGGCGGGGGATCGGGTGCACCTCCACCACGTCACCGGGCACGAGCTGGTACGAGGGCGGCACTCCGTGGCCGTCCACGAGCATCGGCCCCACCTCGGTCAGCGGGATGCCGAGCGACTCGACGTGGTGGCCCAGCGTGGAGGTGCCATCCGGCGTCACCTTCTGCCACTCCTGCCGCCGGCTCACCGGCAGGAACATCGTCAGGTCCGAGGCGATGCGTAGGCGTGCGTCCAGTTCGCTCACAGAGTCTATTCTGGTGGACCAGATAACGTGAGTTCATGTCGATATCCCGCCGCGCCTTCCTCGGGCTCGCCGCGCTGGCCGCCGGATGCTCGGCCTCCGGCGGCACGTGGCCCGAGCTGCGGCTGGCGACCGGCGTGACCGGCGGGATCTACGAGCAGCTCGGCGACGGGCTGGCGGGGGAGCTGCGGCATGACGGGCTCTCGGTGCGGGTGATGAAGACCGCGGCCAGTGTGCAGAACCTGACGATGATGACCGACGGGCGGGCCGACGTGGCGTTCGCACTGGCCGACAGCGCCGACGACGCCGTCAGGGTGCGTCACCAGCCGGTGTCCGCGCTGGCCAGGGTGTACATGAACTACGTCCACCTGGTGGTGCGCCGGGGCTCCGGCATCGCGGGGCTCAAGGACCTGGCGGGACGGACGGTCTCCATCGGGCTGGAGGGCTCGGGCACGGCGGTGACCGCCACCCGGGTGCTGGCCGTGGCCGAGCTGGCCGAGCCCGCCGAGATCAGCAGGCTGGGCCTCGACGAGTCGGTCAACGCGCTGCGCGACGGCGAGATCGAGGCGTTCTTCTGGTCCGGCGGGGTGCCCACACCTGTCCTGGTCTCGTTCGAGGACATCGAGCTCGTGCCGCTCGATCCGCTGGTGCCGGTGCTGCGCCGCCGGTTCGGCCCGCTCTACGAGCACGCCCTGGTGCCCCCCGGTGTGTACGGCAGCGGGAAGCCGGTGCCGACCGTCGGCACCCCCAGCTACCTGATGTGCCGGACCACGCTGCCGGACGATCTGGCGTACATGATCACAGAGACCCTCTTCAGTGCCCGCGACCGCCTGCAGGCTCCGTCGGCGCCGGGCGGGCGGCTGGACATGCGCTACGCCATCGGCACCGGCGTCGTCCCGCTCCACCCGGGCGCCGCCCGCTACTACCGGTACGCCTACGGCTGAGCCTTCAGGCGCAGCTCCACGACCAGGCCGCGCGGCACGGCGGGCAGCAGCGCCAGCGTCGCCCCGCACGTCTTGGCCAGCTCGGCGGCGATGGCCAGGCCCAGGCCGCTGCCCGGCACGTTCGCGTGCGCCCCGGACCGCCAGAACCGTCCCAGCGCCTCGGCGCGCTCCTCCTCGCTCAGCCCCGGCCCGTCGTCGGCCACCCGCAGCACGCCGTCGTCCAGGGTGACCGTGACCGTGCCGCCCTCGGGCACGAACTTCTGGGCGTTGTCGAGCGCGATGTCCGCGATCCTGGCCGCGGCCTCAGGAACGACCTCCGTTTCGGAGATGTCGGCCACGAGCCGCACGCCCTTGGCCGCGTACACTTCCCGCCAGGTCCCCAGCCGCGGCGCGAGCGGGATCTCCTTGCCCTCGACCACCGCGCCCGCCTCCACCCTGGCCAGCGCCAGCAGGTCCTCGACCAGCAGCGCCAGCCGGTCCAGCTCCGCCATCGCCTCTTCGAACTCGGCCGCGCCCTCGCCCTTCAGATGCGGCTCGAGGTTCTCCAGCCGCAGCCCGAGCACGGTGAGCGGGGTGCGCAGCTCGTGGGAGGCGTCCGCCACGAACGCCCGCTGCCGCTCCATCGCGCTGGAGACCGCGTCGGCCATCGCGTTGAAGCGCTCCTCCAGCCGCCGCAGCTCGGAGGGCCCGGCGCCGGGGTGCGCGCGGGCGTCGAGCCTGCCGTGCGCGATGGCCTGCGTGGTGCGGTCGAGCTCGGTGACGGGCCGCAGGATCCAGCGGGCCAGCTGCCTGGCCGCCAGGGCGGAGTACGCCAGGGCCACCAGCGCGCCGAGCGCCAGCGCGCCCCACACCAGCGACACGTCCAGCCTGGCCCGGCCGGTGGGGGCCTCGAGCAGCACCACTCCGGACAGCTGGGCGTCCCGTCCCGCGGGCTCGGCGAGCAGCACCGTGGCCGGGCCGAACGGGCTGATCGTGGGCAGGTCCTCGGTGGTGCGGCCGGACAGCGCGAGCCGGGTCGCGTCCCGGTCGTCGGCGTCGAACCGGCCCGCGGTGGCGAGGATCGAGCCGTCGCGGTCGCGTACGCGTATCGCGGCGCCGTACAGCTCGGCATAGCGGTTGATCTCGGCGATCAGCCCGGCACGGTCGTCCTCCCTGGCCGCCTGGTCGGCCAGCTCGGCGAAGCGGGTGGCGTCGGCGCGGCGGTCGAGGAGGAGGCGGTTCGTGCGGTGGGAGGCGTAGGCGAAGCCGAGCGGCACGGCCAGCCCCGCGATGAGGAAGACGATCAGCGTGGTGAACGTGACCACCAGGCGGGAGTTCACGCCGTCGAGCCCAGCCGGTAGCCGGTGCCGCGCAGCGTCTCCACCAGGCCGGGGCGGCCGGTCTTCGAGCGCAGGTTGGCCACGTGCACGTCCAGCGACCGGGACGCCGACAGCAGCGGGTCGCCCCAGACCTCGTCGAGGATCTCCTCCCTGCCGCGCACCACGCCGGGCTCGCGCGCCAGCATCGCCAGCACGTCGAACTCACGCCTGGTCAGCGTCACCGGCTCCCCGGCCACCGTGACCTGCCTGGACTCCAGATCGATGCGGACGTCGCCGACGCTCACCACGTCGTCGCGGGCCGGCCGCGGCCGGGTGCCGCGGCGCACCACTGCCTCCATGCGGGCCATCAGCTCGATGGTGCGGAACGGCTTGACCAGGTAGTCGTCAGCGCCCGAGCGCAGCCCGCGCAGCACCTCGCGCTCCTCCATACGGGCCGTGACCACGATTAGCGGCACCGCCGACACCCGGCGCAGGCGGCGCAGCACGTCGAGCCCGTCCATGTCGGGCAGGCCCAGGTCGAGCAGCACGAAGTCGACGCCCCCCGCCAGGCGGAGGGCGTCGACGGCCAGGCCCGCCCGGATGACCTGGTGGCCGTGCCGGGCGAGGGCAGTGGTGAGCGCGGACGCGAGCCGATCGTCGTCCTCAACTAAGAGAACTCGCATACGGCCAGGTTAGACGCGCGCCGGGACCGAATCCTCCGTCGCCTGCTCGGCACGGGTGAGGGCGGCGTCCCTGGTCTCACGCATGGTGAGGTAGACGATGAGCGACACCGCGGCGCAGCCGGCGACGTACCAGAAGAAGCCGGACTCGATCTTGTTGTCCTTGAACCACAGCGCCACGTACTCGGCGGTGCCGCCGAACATGGCGTTCGCGATGGCGTAGGGGAGCGCGACGCCGAGGGCACGCACGTTCGTCGGGAAGAGCTCGGCCTTCACCACGGCGTTGATCGAGGTGTAGCCGGTGATGATGATCAGGCCGCACAACGAGAGCACGAGCCCGCCGCCGAACCCCTGGACCCCGCCGAGCGCCGTCATCAGCGGCACCGTGCCCAGCGTCGACCCGATGCCGAACGTGATCAGCAGCGGCCTGCGCCCGATCCGGTCCGACAGCGCCCCGGCCAGCGGCTGCAGGCACATGAAGATGAACAACGCGCAGAAGCTCACCAGCGTGGCCGTCTCCTTGGGCAGACCGGCGGTGATGCTGAGGTACTTGGTGAGGTACGTCGTGTAGGTGTAGTACGCGACCGTGCCACCCATCGTCAGGGCGATGACCAGCAGCGCTTCCTTCTTGTGGGTGAGCAGCGCCTTGATCGTGCCGCGGCTGTTCGGCTGGACGTCGCGCTCCTCCTCGTCGTACGCCTCGGTCTCCAGGAGGTTGCGGCGCAGGTAGAACACGACCGCGGCGGCCAAGGCGCCGATCACGAACGGGATGCGCCAGCCGTAGGAGCTGAGGGCCTCCTTGGACATCGTGTTCTGCAGGATGATCTGCAGGCCGAGGCCGACGAGCTGGCCGGCGGTCATGGAGACGTACTGGAAGCTCGAGGCGAAGCCGCGGCGGCCGCGCGGGGTGGCCTCGGTGAGGTACGTGGCGCTGGCCGCGTACTCGCCGCCGACCGAAATACCCTGCAGGAGGCGGGCCACCACCAGCACCACGGCGCCGAAGTAGCCGACAGCCTCGTACGTCGGCGCGATGGCGATCAGCAGGGCGCTGGCCGACATGAGCGTCACGGTGAGCGTGAGTGCCGCCTTGCGGCCCTTCCTGTCGGCGTACCGGCCGAGCAGCCAGCCGCCGAGCGGGCGCATGAAGAAACCGACGGCGAAAATGGCCGCCGTGTTGAGCAACTTCGCCGTGTCATTGCCCTCAGGGAAGAAGGACGCGGCGAAATAAATGGCGAAGCTGGAGTAGACGAACCAGTCATACCACTCGACCAGATTGCCGACCGATCCGCCGATCACTGCTTTCCAGGGCACGCGTGCCTTGCTCATGGTGGAACCTCCTGGGGGGAGTAGGTGCAGGCCAGAGCCTCTCCGCAGGAGGATGTTCGGACAAGGGCTGTAGGCCCAGATCTAACGTCCGCTTAACATGCGCGCAACCTTCGGCGTATAGCCGCCCCGCAGGGGCCTACAGCGCTTTGTAGAGCCCTACAGCGCCCTATAGTGCCAGCCGCCACTCGTTCCACTCGTCGAAGAGCTCGAAGCCCATGGCCTCGTTGATGGCCAGCATGTGGGCGTTGGAGGTGGCGTTCCAGGTGATGATCCGCTCCAGGTGGGGCTCGTGCTCGCGCAGCCAGAGCAGGTTGGCGAGCTTGAGCAGCAGGCCCAGGCAGTGGCCCCGGTGCTCGGTCAGCACCGTCGTGTCCGCCTGGTTGCCCCAGCCGGTGGAGCGGTCGGCCTCGAGGTAGATGCGCGTGTAACCGGCGGGAGCCCCGTCGGAGTCGCGGCGGGCGATCATCGTGTAGGAGCTCAGGCCACGGAGCGGGATGCTCTCCTCGCGGTGGCGGATGCGGTCGAGGTTGAAGTCCACGTCCTCGACGTCCGCGTCGCGCGGGGCGTCGTTCATGCCGTTCATCAGGGCCGCGAGGTCGGGGATCAGCTCGGGTGCGGCCGGTCCTGTCCAGCGTTCGAGGTGGTAGCCCTCGACGCGGGGGAGCATGCGTTCCAGCGCGGCCCAGTCGGCCTTGCGGAGATCGAGCGTGCGGCGGGCCTCCACGAGGGAGACCGTCATGCCATGGGCGAGCGCGAAGCGGGCGCCCACGCCGGTGGTGGGCGTCTCCGTGAGGAGCAGGGTCCTGCCCTGGGCACGCAACCGGTCCAGCGCGTGCTCGAACAGTGCCGCGCCGAGCCCCCGGCCGCGCCGCTCGGGGCGCACCACGAGGGGGAAGAGCCACCCCATATGGGTGTTGTCGAGCTGGGGCAGCGACAATCCGTAGCCGCCGACGACCTTTCCGTCCTCGACGACCGCCCACAGCTCGGCCCGTTCGCCCGGCGTGTGCGTGGCGACCTCGTGGCGGAAGCGGGCGAGCGAGATCGTCGGGCCCGGATCGTCGGTGTAGCCCGCCAGGTACGCGTCGTGCAGGCCTGTGACCAGGTTTCCCGGCCGGTCGAGAGCAATGGACTGGATCCGCATGCGTCCAGCAAATCGCACCGGGGAACGGCGGGGCGAGCGAATTTACTGGCGGTAGTTCTCCACCTCGTTGGCCGGGCGGGCGGCGGCGTGGTCGGGATCCTCACCGGCGCTGCGCCTGGCCCGGCGCTGCCTGAGCAGGTCCCAGCACTGGTCGAGCGCGAACTCCAGCTGCTTGATGCGCTCCTGCTCCTCGTCCGTGGTCACCTCGCCCTTGCCGAGCTTGTCGCGTAGCTCGTGCTCCTCGGTGACCAGAGCACTGATCCTGGTGAGAATCTCGTCGTCCCGCATGTCTGAACTCTAGTCACCGGCTGCGTCCCGCTTCACGGCCGGGGCGGGAACGCAGGTGTCCCCCGGCTGAATGCAAGACGACGCGTGATAAAACACGCCCTATGCCTGGTATTGCGCTGGTTAGGAAGCCCGGCCCCCGGATCGCCGAGGGCATCGTGACCCACATCGAGCGCGAGCCGGTGGATCCCGGGCGGGCGCTCCATCAGCACAACGCCTACGTGGCCGCGCTGGGCGCCGCCGGTTGGCGGGTCACGTACGTACCGGAGGCCGACGAACTGCCCGACGCGCCGTTCGTGGAGGACGCCGCGGTGGTGTCGGGGCGGCTGGCCGTGCTGACCAGGCCAGGGGCGCCGGAACGGCGGCCCGAGGTGGAGTCCGTGGCGGCGGCCGTGCGCGAGCTGGGGCTCAAGGCGGTCAGGGTCGCGGCGCCCGGCACGCTCGACGGGGGTGACGTGCTGCAGGTCGGGCGCACCGTGTACGTCGGAAGGTCGGCGCGCACCAGCGACGACGGCATCGCCCAGCTCGCGGGCCTGCTGCCGGAGCGCCAGATCGTGCCCGTGGACCTGGACGGCGTGCTGCACCTGAAGTCGGCGGTGACCGCCCTGCCCGACGGGACGCTCATCGGTGACCCTCGCCATGTGGACCTGCCGGGGCTGCTGGTGCCGCCGGAGGAGGCCGGGGCGCACGTGGTGCTGCTGGGCGGCGACCGCGTCCTGCTGGCCGCCTCGGCGCCCAAGACGGCCGCGATGCTCGAGAAGCGCGGACTTACTGTGACGAGGGTGGATATTTCGGAGTTTGAGCGCCTGGAGGGGTGCGTGACCTGCCTCAGCATCCTGATCACCGACTGAAGGCGTTCGGCGGCTCCTCATGCGTCTCAGCCTTCTCAGGATTTGAGACCAGGGACGGCGCATCCCGAGATGTCTGGTAGCGTGCATGGCATGCTGCGTGGGCTGCTTCTTAGCTGCCGCGGCGGGGGCCTCTAGGCCGGCTCCCTCGCCGCGGGGCCAGTCATGCGCGTCGGCCGCTTTCATCCGACCGACGAGGAGCCAGCAGACATGACCGCTCAGCGGCCCAGCCCCATGCCGATCCATCGCTATCAGCCTTATCAGCCCGTACGCCTGACCGACCGCACGTGGCCCGACCAGGTCATCACCAAGGCGCCCCGCTGGTGCGCGGTCGACCTGCGCGACGGCAACCAGGCCCTGATCGACCCGATGGACTCCCATCGCAAGCTCCAGATGTTCGAGCTGCTCGTACGCATGGGCTACAAGGAGATCGAGGTCGGCTTCCCGGCAGCCTCGCAGACCGACTTCGACTTCATCCGGCAGATCATCGAAGAGGACCGCATCCCCGGCGACGTGGTCATCCAGGTGCTGACCCAGGCCAGGCCGGAGCTGATCGAGCGCACCTTCGAGGCCATCGAGGGCGCCAAGCAGGCCATCGTCCACCTGTACAACTCGACCTCCACCCTCCAGCGCCGCGTCGTGTTCGGCCAGGACAAGGACGGCATCACCGCCATCGCCGTCGAGGGCGCCAAGCTGGTCAAGAAGCTCGCCGACGCGACCGACGTCGACGTCTACTTCCAGTACTCTCCCGAGTCGTTCACCGGCACCGAGCTCGAATACGCCGTCGAGGTGTGCGACGCGGTCAACGACGTGTGGCAGCCCACCCCCGACCGCAAGGTCATCATCAACCTGCCCGCCACGGTCGAGATGGCCACCCCCAACGTCTACGCCGACCAGATCGAGTGGATGCACCGCCACCTCAAGCGCCGCGACTCGATCGTCCTGTCCCTCCACCCGCACAACGACCGCGGCAGCGCCGTGGCCGCCGCCGAGCTGGGCTACATGGCGGGCGCCGACCGCATCGAGGGCTGCCTGTTCGGCAACGGCGAGCGCACCGGCAACGTCTGCCTGGTCACCCTGGGCATGAACCTGTTCTCCCAGGGCATCGACCCCGAGATCGACTTCAGTGACATCGACGAGATCCGTCGCATCACCGAATACTGCAACCAGCTGCCCGTGCACCCGCGCCACCCGTGGGGCGGCGAGCTGGTCTACACCGCCTTCTCCGGCTCCCACCAGGACGCCATCAAGAAGGGCTTCGAGCACCTCGAGCGCGACGCGGCCGCGGCGGGCGTGCCGGTGGACGAGTTCACCTGGGCGGTGCCGTACCTCCCGATCGACCCCAAGGACATCGGCCGCACGTACGAGGCGGTCATCCGCGTCAACAGCCAGTCGGGCAAGGGCGGCGTCGCGTACATCATGAAGGCCGACCACCAGCTCGACCTGCCGCGGCGGCTGCAGATCGAGTTCTCCAAGGTGGTGCAGGCCCGCACCGACAGCGAGGGCGGCGAGATCAGCCCGGCCGCGATGTACGAGATCTTCCGCGACGAATACCTCCCCAACCCCGCCAACCGCTGGGGCCGCCTCAGCCTCATGGCCCACCGCCACGAGTCCACGGTGGACGACAAGGACCGCATCAGCGCCGACGTACGACTGGACGGGGAGATCCGCGAGATCGCGGGCACGGGCAACGGCCCGATCTCGGCCTTCATCGACGCCATCGCGGGGGTCGGCATCCGGGTGCGCGTCCTCGACTACGTGGAGCACGCGATGAGCGCGGGCACCGACGCCAAGGCGGCCTCTTATCTGGAGTGTGAGGTCGACGGGCAGGTGCTGTGGGGCGTCGGCGTCGACGCCAACACCACGACGGCCTCACTCAAGGCCATCATTTCGGCGGTCAACCGCGCTTCCCGCGCATAAGGCCACGTAACTGATTGACTCGACCGCGCCCCCTCCGGATCAGGAGGGGGCGCGGTCGATTTATTGATGCCGAGGGCGTTTCTGCGCCAATTCGCAAATACGTACGCCAAACAAGGGCCCTCTCGTGCTTGCTCACTCCAGGTAAGCCGTATTCGGACTAACCGGCCGAAGTAGCTCCCAAGCGGCACCGACAAAGCCCGCTGGAGCGTCGCGGATGCGAGCCGATCGACGAGGAAAATCGTACGGCCGCGGGCATCGTATGCAAGAATTGGCCTAAGTCCCAGGCCGGAACTGGCTGCGAGCAGTTCTGTTCGTATCAATTTCCGGTTTGGCGGACTGAAAGCATCCAGTATCGACGGCACGTACACGCGCGCCGCACGCGCGGTAATAGAACAACCGAATCCCGGACAGATCTTATTCCTTGCACTGGCGACATAGGAAAGTCGGGAAACCGTGGCAAGTATTATCGCCGCACTCCTTGATGGGCGCGAGATCTCGAAATATTTGATCGGCATTGCAGACGTCGAGGCCGAGTGGGATCTCTACAAAATCAGCACCGATGCGAGCGGGTGGGTCGGCACCGGCGACAACGGAATCGCAATCGACGAGGCGCAAAGCGAAAGATGTATGATCAAATACGAGTTCTGGGATGGACCGCCCCCTCCGTTCGACTCGTGGGACAGAAGCTGGTCTGGAAGCGTACACCTGGCCTCGGGACGGGTGTTCTCTATAAGTGGCCGTTCCGGTGACGCGTTCCATGGCGCCGAGTTCGATCTCGGCCAACGGGACAACGTCTGGCAGGTCAAAATCCTTCGCAAGTCCCTGGGTTACGAAGAGTTCACGCCGGACCTCATCAGCTTCACTCT
Source organism: Nonomuraea sp. NPDC049400 (assembly GCF_044466425.1). Taxonomy (NCBI): domain Bacteria; kingdom Bacillati; phylum Actinomycetota; class Actinomycetes; order Streptosporangiales; family Streptosporangiaceae; genus Nonomuraea; species Nonomuraea sp. NPDC049400. Next base: position 201,980 of record NZ_JBITMP010000005.1, on the reverse strand, counting down.
GCTGAAGGCGCAATTTTGGCCTGCGCCGCTGTAGGCAAGACAGGTGAGATCGAGGGGCACGGGCAACGGCCTGATCTTGGCACGTCTCGACCTTCATTGACACCATCACGACGCCGGCATCAAAGGTGGGCTCTTCGACTACGTGGAGCGGACGATGAGCGCAGTGCGGACGCCAGGCTGCCTCCTACTTGGAGTGCGAGGTCAACCGGCAGATGCTGTGGGAGGTGGGCGTCGATGGCAACACCACGGCAGCCACGATCAAGGCAATTATCTCTGCGGTCAATTGCACCGAGCTCGTGTTTCTGCGGGCTCGGGTTCCTACTCGTCGCGAGTGCAGTCGTAGACCTCGCTGTAGCGTTTTTGGGCGATGCGCATGAGCGCTATCAGGTCCTTCATCGCATCCCGACCCTTGGCGACTTTCGCCAGGAAGATGTCGATCAGTCGCTCTTTGCCGCCGCACTTAAACTTCGCGCTCACTCGGTACGGTTGGTCGTCCAATGGACTGTTCGTTACCTGGGCAGCCATGCCGTCACCGAGGTCGGCAGGAAGCCTGACTCCGCCGTGTCGTGTGTAGAGGTCACGTCTGCCGTCCATTAGAAAGTCCAGATGCTCCTGGCTCGTCCCATCGCCCACTTGTAGCCAGCCGACCTCCAGTGGCCGAGGCGTCGTATCAGGAGCCCAGCATTGACCGCTACTCTCATTGCCACGTGTTTTCTCGACGAACAGCCCCTTTGTACTACTTATCAATCGAAATGCTTGTTCCGGAACGAATTTGCAGATATAGGGCGTGGAATCCGCGACCTGCTGGGGGGTTGGGGGCGGTGCGGAGGCGGTGTCGCTTTCCGGAGTGCACGCTGTGCTGAGCAACGCGAGAGCAATCAGAGTGACAGTCAGCGGAGAATGCTTCATCCCCGCCCTCCGGAAGTGGAGGCTATCTGGAGGCCGAGGTAGTCGTCCACCTCGCTTGTCCTGCGCAAGGTGCTGCTGAAGCGATCGAGAAGATCATCGCTTCCGCCCTTCTTGCGAATCCATTCGAGGAACTCGCTGTAGTCCTGCGGTCCCATATCAGTGAAGGGCTTGATCGTCGGAGGGATGCCCGTCGCGAATATCTGATTCTTTATATTGACCCCGTCAAGCAGGCCCTTGTTCAACATGGCTGTGGCCAGCAGCTGCTCTGCCAGCCGCTCCACCGCCAGCCGATTGTCCGCGAGTGTCCGGTGCGTCTCGTCCAAACTCCGCCCGTGTCCGGACATCAGCTGCGAGACCTGGTTGGCGATCTGGTCATACGCGGCTCCGGAGAGCTTGTCGTACCCGTTGCCGATCAGTTCGCCGAACACTCCCTTGGCGAGCTGGCTCACCTGCTTGGCTCCCGGCACCGGGAGCAGCCCGATTGCGTCGCCCACCATGGTCTTCAGCGCCTCGTCCGCCTTCTTGTCATCCAGCCCTTGAGCGATAAGCACTTGCCGGCGGATCTCCGCGATGTGGCTGAAGGGGCGTGCCTCCGCCACCGTCCGGTCCGTCAGGAACTGCATGATGTCGGCCTTGTCGACCCGTCCATCCCCATCGAAGTCGAATTCCTTGACGTCGGCCATTGTGAATCCAAGCCGTTCGGCGTTGGAAGCGTCGAGACCGACCGGAGGCACGGTCTCTAGCGCCGCTCGCATGTGTTCGGTCTGTGCTCTCACCAGCGCCTCGAACCCGGTGTCGTTGGAGGTGGCGAGCGCCAGCGCATACGACATGTCCGCGGCTGCGACCCTGCCAAAGGTCGCGTGGTTCAGGAGCAGCTGGGAGAGTTGGTCGATATTGGCCGCGATCGCGCGGGCCAGGGAATAGCTCAGAGGCGCGTAACGATCGAATGCCTCTCTGTCCCTGATCTCCAGGTTGCCGCTGTCGGCTTTGCCGAAGGTGCCGCGTACCTCGTCGGCGAGGATCTTGGTCAGCTCGGCGGCAAGCTTCCGGCTGGTCGCGTCCTGGCCGGTCGTCGCGGTCGCCAGCATGTCGTTGAACGGCGCATAGTCGCCCCGATAGCGGGAAGCGTCCCACCGGGTCGTGAGCAGATAGTCAAGGACGGGCTCCTTCCACCCGGCCGGAGTGTGGTCCAGCAGGGCGTGTGACGCCTCGCGGCTGGACCCTGCCGCGTGGAACAGGTCGTCCACCACCGACGATGTGCCGTTCGCGCCCGGGCTGCCCGCGTACGTTCCCGGTCTGAGCAGGGCGCCGAGGCCGAACGCGCCGGCCAGGTCGAAGATGGGGACCTGGGCGCCCGCGAAGGCGCGGCCGAGCAGGTCCTTGCTCGCCGCCCATTCGTCGTTGCGCTGCTCGTACTCGTAGACGATCACGTCGCGCCCGACGATCTCCATGAATTCTCTCGAGAATGGCGGCTTCCCGTCGTGGACGCGCCAGATGAGCGCCTGTGCCTGGTAACCCGAGTACTTCGTGTCGCCGGCCTTCTGCTCGGCGCGGCCCTCCCGCACGAGGTCCTTGAGGAAGTCGGCGCCCACGTACGCGGGATCCTTGGGATCGGTTCCCTTGGCCAGTGCCGTGCTCAGCATGCGCAAGGCCTTTTGGCCTTGGCCGGCGAGCTGGGCCATGCGGTCGGAGTCCCCGCGGGTCCTGGCGTCGCGCAGCTGCGCGGCGAGCGAGCCGGGCAGGCGCGTCACGCCCCGGGCGCCCAGCACGCCGAGGAACGCCTTGACGAACTCCGCGTTCCCGGTCCGAGATGCGTACTTCTCCAGTTCGGCCAGCGCCTTGGCGTCTGCGTCTGCGGCGTTCAGCGCGGCGCGACCTGCCAGCGTCCCGTCCAGCAGCCCCTTGGCGGCCTCCGGACTGTCAGGCATATCGAGGAAGCTCCCGGCGGGCGTACTCCTGCCGAAAGTGACCCTCTGCCGCTGCAGCTCGTGGACCAGTTTCTGCCGCCGCCGCAGGTCCTCGGCCTGCGCGGTGACCCGCCCGGCCAACTGCCGCAGCCGTGCTGCCGGAGACGTGTCGAGTCCGGCGATCTGCAGCTCGCTGTGGAGGATCCGCGCCAGTGCCTCCAGTCGTTCGGCGGCCTCGGTGTGCTTACTAGTCATCGTGTCGAATTCGGGCTGCCTGACCCCGGTGAACCCCGTCATGGCGTGTCCTGAAGCGAGGCCAGCTTCTGAATCGCGCTGTGGACGGCCTGTGTGAGCGTGTCGCGCAGCTCCCGCTGGTCAGCGTGGACCTGGGCGTCGAATCGGGCGCTTGCCGGCCCCACCCACGCGTCGCCCTCCATCAAGCGGCAGGACGGATCGAGCGCCCACCAGTGCTCGTCGGACAGCCGCTGGATCCGCTCCGCCACGGCTTGCATCGCCTTGCGATCGATGTCAGCCAAGTTGATCTCCCAGAACCCAGATCATGAGGCGGAGGCCCCACGGCTTTCACACGGTAATCAATATCACGTCAACAAAACAAACTTAAACTCGCTGGGAAGATGCAGCGTATTCGGGCTTTGTTGGAGAATGGGCGCTTTGCCTGGGTGCAGCGCGGCTTCGGGGGAGCGGGTTGTGTGAAGTCGCTGTTACGGCCTGGTGTGGTGGAAATGAGATCTTTGGTTGCTTTGTCGGGCAAGCATTGGTTGTGGCTCATGGAGCTTTTTTGCCAAAGCAAATGAGAAATCTGGCGGGCGCGCTGGCTCTGCCCGGCGAGCCGCGCCGTGCCTCCTCAGTGCGGCAGGCGGAGAACGTGATCTGCGGCAGCCGGTGACCTTCCCGTGCGTAAAAGGGGATGAACCTCTCTACGTTCGGTGCAAGGCTGGGCTCGTGAGCGACACGCAAACCGTGGTCCTGGTCGAGGGAGTCAGCGATAAGTCGGCGATCGAAGCGTTGGCCGAGCGCCGTGGCCGGAACCTGGCGGCCGAAGGCATCTCCCTGGTGGCGATGGGCGGTGCCACGAACATCGGGACGTATATCGGCAAGTTCGGCCCTCCCGGTCGCAATCTCCGGCTGGCCGGTCTCTGTGACGCGAGGGAGGAAGGCGACTTCCGGAAGGCCCTCGAGCGCGCCGGACTGGGATCAAATCTCAGCCGAAGCGATCTGGAGGCACTCGGATTCTTCGTGTGCGTCGCTGACCTGGAAGACGAGTTGATTCGCGCCCTCGGCACCGCCGCGGTTGAGCGCGTTGTCGATGCCGAGGGCGAGCTGCGTTCATTTCGTACGCTCCAGAGGCAACCCGCATGGCGCGGGGGCACCACTCACGACCAGCTGCGCCGGTTCATGGGGTCGGGCGGTGGCCGCAAGATCCGCTACTCCGGCCTGCTCGTCGCGGCACTCGATCTCGATCGTGTGCCGCGGCCGCTGGAGAGGCTGCTGGCCCACCTTTGAGGCAGCCGAAGATGGCCGGGTTCGGGGGCAGACAACCGATCCCTGACGTCAGCGCCTGCGCTTCTTGCCATGACCGGAACGCCGGCCGCGCGCCCCCGGCCGAGGCCCCTCCACGAAACGGAGCGCGTGGGAACGGGTACGCAGCGGCTCGGCCACCAGTCTGCGTAGCTCGTCCATGCCGACCGTGGCGGGATGACCGGATTGCGTCACCGCCTCGATGATCTGTGGCGCCTCCCTGCCCGCCATCTGGCCGAGCTGCGTCACGACCTCCTCCGGACCGGCCAGCTCCAGCAGGTTGAGCAGGCCTTCTGTCATGAGCAGGAGTTGCTCGGAGGCGGACATATCCTCGGGTCCCACGGCTCCGGCGTCATGCAGCAGGGTGATGGCGATGGGCCCGAGCGCGCGGTCCCCGCGCAGGCGCGCGAGGAGCGACCGGCCGTCGGGATGGGTCTCCACCAGGGTGGTGAGCATGGCGGACGCGCGGGTGCGGAACGGGCAGGTTCGCACGGCATCCAGCAACGGCTCGACATCCCCGCCATGAGCCGCGAGCCAGCCCTCCAGCTCGGTCGTGGCCTCCTCCGGCGGGTAGTGCTCCGCGAGCACGCCGAGCAACCCGCCCGGCGCGGCCTGCGCAAGCTCGCCCACCAGCGGTGCGTCCCGGCCCTCGGCGAGCATCCGCTCGCGCACGCCCCGCATGCCGAGCGGTGTCAGGCTCACGAGCATGCCCGGCTCGGTGAGGATGGCACGCAGCCGGGTCCGCGCTTCCGGCGGCAAGGGTTGTTCGTCATCGTCATCGCCCAGGTCGCTGAGGTAGAGGGGATCGGCGACGCCGTGTCTCAGCTCCACGGCGCCGAGCTCGGCCAGGGCCTCCAGCGCCGCGACCAGGTCGTCGTCGGCCTTCCGCCGCCACAGGCCATGCGTCCGATCGCCCAGCCGCAGGTATTCGCTGCAGGCCAGCCAGACCGTCTCCTGGAGGCGGGCCACGGGGACCTGGTCCGAGAGGCCGTACACGCTGTTCAGCACGTCCGCCATCACCTCGTCGAAGACCTCCGCCAGCAGCGACTGGGCGTCCCATCCCGAGGCGGAGGCGCCGATCATGGGACCGAGGTCGAAGAAGACCTCGAAGGCCCGCGACCACAGCCGTTCCGGGTCACGCAGTAGAGGCGCGGCCTTGGCCACCCGCAGGAGGCGGCCTTTGCTCACGCGAACCAGGCGGGCGGCCTTCGCCCATTCGACGAGGAGATGCAGCTTGGGCATGTGCGTGGCGCTGCGAACCTTGAGGTCCTGCTCGCCGGTGCCGAGGAGCTCGGCCAGCTCGCGGGCGTCGGCCACGCGGAGGTTTCCGGCGCCGGTCAGCGGCCGGCCCTCCGCTCCGGCCCAGTCGGCCAGCGCCGCCAGCCTCCGTACGGTCTCGCTTCGCGCCGCGGCGGCGGCGATCTCAGGCGCGGGCGGCAGGACGATGGGCGGCTGAGGGAACGCCCGTTCCTCGTCGGGCCCCAACCCGAGGAAACGTGCCTCCGTCACCTGGTCGAGCACGTCCGCGTCGTACGTCACCCGCCCCGCGTCGACATCGCGCTGGAACTTCGTCAGGGCTTTGTGGTCGCCCGGGTCGACACCGTTGTCGATGGCCACCTGCGCCCAGAACTTCGCCAGCCCCAGGCGGTACGGGTCCGCCAACGCCGCCGGATATTCCTTCACGGCCTCGGCCACGGCCTTCTCCAACTCGGCCGTAGCGGCGCCGCGCGGGTCGCGGACGCCGGTCGCGTCGAGGTAGCGCAGCAGCGTGATCAGGGTTTCCGGGGCGGCGTCGAGGTCCTCCCGGGGTGCGGCGACGTACCGGGGGATCCACTCCAGCAGGAACCGCCGCACCTGCGCGGCATCCCAGAAGGCCAGCCGTCCGTCTCTGCTGCGATGGCGGGAGTCCAAGGCCGCCGTCAGCACCAAGCCGTCGGCGGCGAGGCCGCGGTCCTCGGCCCAGTCCAGGCAGCGGCGGATCAGCAGGTCCTTGGCCGCCTCGAACTCCTCTTCCTGGTCCGGCTCGAAAAAGGTCCGCATGATTCCCCACGGTGGTTCCGGCTGCCCTGGAGGCTGGAAGCCGCGCGGGCCGATGACTCTCCATGATGGACCATCGACCCGCTGTGCGCGGGCCGCCATCGCCAGACTCGTGACCGGGGCCGTGCTGTGCGCGCCGGCCACGTCGATGCCGCAGTTCATCGTCTTCCGCGTCGTGCAGCGCATGGGGGATGACGCACGCGGCTATCCGGCGGCCACGTTCCCATCCGGCGGGCACAGCAAGGAGACCAGCAGCCCCGCGAACTCCGTCACCGCCCAGGGCAGCCGTCGGCCCAGAGCGGTCTGCACCTGGGCCTCCCGCTGGCGGAACACGGGATGGTCCAGCCGGACGTAGGCGACCCCTTCGACCGACGTCTCGCGATGCAGGTCGCCGAGATCCCCTACGAGCGCGATGCCACCCCCGCAGCGGACGAACTCGTGCAGCGGCCCCAGCCCGTCGCAGACCAGCACCGGGCGGACGGTCAGCCCCTCGATCTGCGCGCCGATGTCGAAGAGCTCACGCTGGCTGGTGCCGGTGGAGGCGAGGGCCAGGGGGTGTTCGCACAACTCCGCCAGCCCGACCTGACCCCGCCCCGCGAGTTCGTGCCCGAGCGGGACGATCGCGACCACCGGGATCACGACGGCGCACTCCACCCGCACATCGTGCTGCGGTCCCATCGCATACGTGACGGCGACGTCGGCGATCCCCTCGATCACCCGGCGGGTCGCCTCCTGCCGGGGGACGACGTCGAGATGGAACGTCACGTCGGGGTGGTCGCGCCGGAAGGCCGCCATCGCCCGCGGGACGATACGGCGTCCGAACCCCTCCGAACAGGCCACCGTGACATTGCGGGCATCTGCTCCGCGTCCGGTCCGCAACTCGTTCACCAGAGCGGACGCCTCGGCCTCGCTGCGGCGGACATGGGCGAGGAGCCGGGACCCGGCCTCGGTCAGTGTCATCCCGCGCGGATGCCGGACGAACAAGGACACCCCGCACCCCGACTCCAGCTTGCTGATCTGCCTGCTGATCGCCGAAGGCGCGACGGTCAGCGAACGGGCCGCCTCGGTCACCGAACCGGTCCGCGCGACCTCGAGGAAGTACGACAGGCCCACTGGCAGGAGTTGCACCGGACCACCTCCCGGTCAGGCTTCGGGCGCGGGTTTGCCAATAGTAGAACGCGGGATGCGGCAAACGGCAATGGTCCCCGGCCGGTGAACCGCCCTACGCTGCTGATCGGAGCGCCGCCCAGACTCCACGGAGGAACCTCTCGTGATCCCAGCAGACCTCATCGAACAGGCGGAGGAGTACGTCGACTCCGGTGCCTTCTTCGCCGAGCTCGCCACGATGGTCTCCTATCCCACCGAGAGCACCAAGCCGGAAAGCCGTGTTGCTGTCAAGGCATACCTCGACGAGGTTCTGGCGCCCGCGCTGACCGACCTCGGGTGCTCCGTGACCGAGCACCCCAACCCCGACGCCGGCGGGGGGCCGTTCCTGGTCGGCACCCGGGTCGAGTCCCCCTCGCTGCCGACGCTCCTCTGCTACGGCCACGCCGATGTGGTGGACGGCCACGCCGGCCGGTGGAGCGCAGGCCGTGACCCGTGGACGCTGACCGCGGACGGCGACCGCTGGTACGGCCGCGGATCGGCCGACAACAAGGGACAGCACCTGATCAACCTCGCGGCGCTGCGCCTGCTGCTCGCCCGGCAGGGGAGGCTCGGCTTCAACCTGATCTTCCTCTTCGAGTCCGGTGAGGAGGTCGGCTCGCCGGGGCTGGCCGAGTTCGCCGCCGCGCACCGCGAGGCGCTGCGGGCGGACGTCCTGATCGCCTCGGACGGCCCGCGCCTGGACGCGGCGACGCCCACGCTGTTCCTCGGGTCACGCGGAGGCGTCGACATCCAGCTCGAGGTCGATCTGCGCCCCAACAGCTATCACTCCGGCAACTGGGGCGGTGTCCTCCGCAACCCCGCCACCACCCTCGCCGGCGCGATCGCGAGCTGCGTCGACGGGCACGGGCGCGTCCAGGTGCCCGCGCTGCTGCCGCCGGAGCTCCCGGACGCGGTCCGCGAGGCGCTGGCCGGCGTCACGGTCGCGAACACCCCCGGCGACCCGGTCCCCGACGAAGGCTGGGGCGACACCGGTCTGACCGCCGCCGAGCGGCTGTACGGCTGGAACACGCTGGAGGTCCTGTCGATGGGGTCGGGCGACATCGACAACCCGGTCAACGCGATCCCCGGACGGGCCCGTGCGATCCTGCAGCTGCGGTACGTGGCCGGGACCGATGTGAGCGGCGCGGAGCAGGCCATCACCGAGCATCTCGCCGCCCACGGCTACCCGATGGTCGGCGTCAGCGTCCTGCGCCACTTCCCCGCCAGCCGTACGGCACTCGACGACCCGTGGACACGATGGGCCAAGGGGGCGCTGGAGCAGGTGACCGGCAAGCGTGTCGCCGTGCTGCCGAACATCGGCGGTTCCCTGCCCAACTTCGTCTTCACCGACGTCCTCGGCCTGCCGACACTGTGGCTGCCGCACTCGTACCCTGGCTGCCTCCAGCACGCGCCCGACGAGCACCTGCTGGCCATGATCGCCCGTGAGGGCATCGTGCTGGCCGCCGCGCTGTTCCACGCTCTCGGCAACCCTCCGGCCGACCACCCTCTCCCCGCTCGCCGCCCGGCCTGACGACGTCAGCCGCGCCCCCCGCCGGAAGGACCCTCGACGGCCGTCGCCTCGACCGGTTCGGCTCAGCCCGCGGACCGCCCGGCGGCGTCCGCGAGGTGTGGCTCCGCCGGACGCGCGATCGCGGCGGCGGCCATCGGCAACGCGCTCGAGCGGTTCGACCTCGCCGTGTACGCGCCGACAGAGCACCGAGATTAGTGAACGTTGCGTTTCCTTGCGCTTAATTCTATGCTCCTTAGAGAACGGTTCGTTCTCTAAGGAGAAGTGCCATGGGCTTCGTGCTGTCCGGCCTGATGCTGGCGATGTTGCTGGGTGCGCTCGATCAGACGATCATGGCGCCCGCGTTGCCGGCCGTGGCAGGCAGTCTGGGCGGGCTGGACCAGATGCCCGCCGTCGTCAGCGCGTACCTCGTCGCCGCCACCGTCGTCATGCCCGTCTACGGCAAGCTCGGTGACCGGTACGGCCGCAAGCCCGCCATGCAGGCAGCCATCGTCATCTTCGTGACCGGGGCCGTGCTGTGCGCGCTGGCCACGTCGATGCCGCAGTTCATCGCCTTCCGCGCCGTGCAGGGCATGGGCGGCGGCGGGCTGATGATCGGGGCGCAGGCGATCATCGGCGAGGTCGTGAGCCCGCGCGAGCGGGGCCGCTACCTCGGTCTCATCGGGGCCGTGTACGTCGTGGCCGCCGTGGGCGGGCCGCTGCTCGGCGGGGTCTTCATCGACCAGTTGAGCTGGCGGTGGATCTTCGCCGTCTACCCGCCGCTGGGCGTGCTGGCGCTCGTCGTGTTGAGCGTCACCCTGCGGCTCCCGAGGCCCCAAGGCCGACCTCAAGGCCGACCCCATGGGCGACCTCAAGAGCGCGGGGCGCCGCTTGATGTCGCGGGGATCGTCACGCTGGCCGTGGCCGTCGTCGGGGTGGTCATGGCGGGGCAGACCAGGCATCCCGCCTTCCTGGCCGTGGCGGCGGCGGGGGCGGTGGCGTGGCTGGTCAGTACGCGCTTCGCCAAGGATCCCATCCTGCCGCTGCGGCTCTTCCGCGACCGCGCCTTCGCGGTGCCCGTGCTGATCAGCCTGCTCATCGGGTTCGCGCTGTTCGGGACGGTCACGTACATGCCCGCCTACCTGCAGATCGCCCTGCACTCCAGCGCGACGCAGGCGGGGCTGCTGGTGACGGCGCTCATGGGAGGCGTGCTCGCCACGACCATCGTGTCCGGACGGCTGATCACGCGCACCGGCAAGTACAAGCCGTACCCCGTCGTCGGCACGGCCGTGGCCGCCGCCGGGCTCGGGCTGATCGGCCTGGCGGGAGCCGACCCCCTGGCGCTGGCGGGCGCCATGCTGCTGACCGGGCTGGGGGTCGGGCTGGTCATGCAGACCATGGTGCTGGCCGCGCAGAACGCCGTGGAGTACGCGGACCTGGGCGCCGCCACCTCCTCGGTGACCTTCCTGCGCCAGATCGGCGCGTCGGCCGGGGTCGCACTGGTGGGCGCGCTGATCACCCTGAGGTCGGGGATCTCCGCCACCCAGCCGTCCGCCGTGCCGGAGAGCGTCCGCCAGGACTTCGCCGCGGCCGTGCCGCCGGTGTTCGCGGCCATGGCGCCGCTGCTCGCCGTGGCCTTCTTCCTCGCGCTGGCGCTGCCGGCGCGCCCACTCCGCACCACTGCCTACGCCGAGGAGAGATCGTGAAACTCGTCGCACCACTCAGCGCCTGTGGCGACCTGGCCGTGGCCGGGGGCAAGGGCGCCAACCTGGGCGAGCTCGTCAGGAACGGCTTCCCCGTGCCCGACGGCTTCGTCGTCACCACCCACGCCTACGATCTGGTCGCCCAGGGGCACGGCACCCGGGCGTACTTCGAGCAGGTCGAGCTGCCGGACGAGCTGCGCGCGGCCATCGCCGGCGCGTACGCCGAGCTCGGCGGCGGGCCGGTGGCCGTGCGGTCCAGCGCCACGGCCGAGGACCTGCCGGGAGCCGCGTTCGCCGGCCAGCAGGACACGTACCTGAACGTCGTGGGCGAGCAGGCCGTGCTCGACGCCGTACGCCGCTGCTGGGGCTCGCTCTGGAGCGAACGCGCCATCGCCTACCGGGCCCGGCTGGCCGTCGAGGAAGTGAGCATCGCGGTGGTCGTTCAGCGCATGGTCGAGGCGGACATGGCGGGCGTCATGTTCACCGCGGACCCGGTCACCGGCGACCGTACCCGGCTCGTCGTCGACGCCAGCAGCGGGCTGGGCGAGGCGGTCGTGTCCGGGCTGGTCACGCCGGACCACTACGTGATCTCGTCGGACCGGACGGAGTTCACGCCCGGCCGCCGCGAGGTGGTCATCAGGGGCGTGGCGGACGGCGGCGTCACGCGCGAGACCGGCGCGACCGCCGACGAACGGCTGCCCGACGAGGCGCTGAAGGAGCTGGCGAGGCTGGGGAAGGAGGTCGCCGCGCACTTCGGCCGGCCCCAGGACATCGAGTGGGCCTACGCGGGCGGCCGCGTCCAGCTGGTGCAGGCCCGCCCCATGACCGCGCTCCCGCCACCCCCGGTGGGCGAGCTCAACCCGATCCGGCGCCGCATCTCCGGCATCCTGCTGGAATACCTCACGGAACGCCCCTACCCGATCGACATGACGACCTGGCTCCCGTACGGCCCCGCCGGGCTGATGGGCAGGGTGGCCGCCGCCTTCGGCGTGCGCGGTGTGTTCGAGGGGTTCCTGCGCGAGGAGGACGGCGTCGCCTATCAGATCATCCCGCCGTCGCCGCGGCCCACCGCCGGGATACTCACTGTCCCGTTCCGCCTCCTGGCCAGGGCGAGGAGGTACGACCCCGCCCGGTGGACCGAGGACCCGCGCTTCCGCGACTACCTCGCCGCGGTCGAGGAGCTGGCCGCGCGCGACCTGGGCGGGATGCCGTGGCCGGAGCTCGTCCGCGTGCCCGGGCTGGCGCTGGCGCTGGTGCGCCCGGTGGCCGACCTGCGCGTGGACTACCTGCCCGGCACGGGGCTGGCGCTGCTGCGGCTGCTGGTGGCGGTCAAGCTGCTCGGGCGTGGCAAGCTCTTCGGCGACCTGCTGCACGGGGCGCGTACCCGCACCACCGACGCCAACCAGGCGCTGGAACGGCTGGCCGAGATGGCCAGGCGCACCGGCGCGCTCGACCGGGACCCTAGGCCCGCCGAGTTCGAGGAGGCGCTGCGGGCGTTCCTGGCAGAGTACGGCCACCGCGAGACCGCGAGCCCGATCCTCGTCACCACACCCACCTGGGCGGACGCTCCTGAGATCGTCATCGACCTGGTCAGGGTGCTGGCCGGCCGGCCGCCCGGGAGGAAGGGCGACGACGACGCCATGGAACGCCTGCTCCGCCACCCGCTGCTGAGAGCCCGGGGCCGCGCCAGGATGCGACGGCGGGTGGCGGCCGCCCGCGCGGGCATCGCGTTCCGCGAGGACAGCCACTTCTACTTCATGATGCCGCAGCCGATCCTGCGTAGGTCGCTGCTGGAAATGGGCCGCCGCCTGCGCGGCGAAGGCGTGCTCGACCGGCCGGAGGACGTCTTCCACCTGCGGCTGCCTGAGCTGGAGTCGATCGCGGACGTGGCCACGCTGCCGGGCGCGGACCGGGAACGGCTGCGGGAGCTGGTCAGGGCGCGCTCGGCCAAGCGCGAGGAGCTGTCCGGTGTGCGCCTCATCGACCCCGCCGCGGTCTTCCCCGTCCGCGAGACGGGTGACGCGCTGGTCACCGGATCGCCGGCGAGCGGCGGCGTGGCGACCGGGCGGGTGAAGGTGATCAGGGAGCCGGCCGAGTTCGCCAAGCTGGAGAGCGGCGACGTGCTCGTCTGCCCGTACACGAACCCGTCGTGGACGCCGCTGTTCCAGCAGGCGGCGGCCGTGGTGGTCGACGCCGGCGGGGCCGGCTCGCACGCCGCGATCGTCGCCAGGGAGTACGGCATCCCGGCCGTCATGGGCACCGGCAGGGGCACCGCCGTGCTGGAGGAGGGCCGGCTCGTCACGGTCAACGGAAACACGGGGCACGTCACTCGTGCTTCCTAAAATGCCATGGTGACCGACCACCGCAAGCTGCCACGACGCCGGGGCGAGGCACTCAACGCCGCCATCTACCAGGCGACGCTCGACGAGCTGGACGAGGCCGGCTACGCCGGGCTGACCATGGAGCGCGTCGCTGAGCGCGCCAGGGCCAGCAAGGCCTCGCTCTACCGGCGCTGGCCCACCCGCATCGAGCTGGTGATGGAGGCGGTCTACCACACGCTGCCCACCCCCGAGTCCTCGCCCGACACCGGAAACCTGCGCGACGACCTGCTGGCCATGCTGAGGCTCACGGCGAAGGCGATGGCGGGCCCGGCGGGCGAGGCGATGCGCGGGCTGCTCGGCGAGGCGCTGCGTGGCAACTCGCCGCTGTCCGCCCTGCGGAAGAACTCCACGCGCACCTCCAGGAAGCTGATGGAGGAGGTCCTCCGCCGGGCCGTCGAGCGCGGCGAGGTCGACCCCGCCGCCATCACCCCTCGCCGCCTCGACGCCGGTCACGCGCTGCTGCGCCACCATTTCCTCTTCGAGGGCTCGCCCATCCCCGACGAGCTCATCGTCGCGGTCGTGGACGAGGTGCTGGTGCCGCTGTTCACGCGGGGCTGAGCAGGCCGATCACGGTCGTGCCGCGCCTGATCGCGCTCCTCGCCACCAGCGCGCCCATCCACACGCTCACCAGCGCGCTCAGCGCCACCATGGCCAGGAACGACCAGGACGCCTTCTCCAGGCCCATCGCCAGCAGGACCGCGACGAACGCCCAACCGAGCGCGTTGCAGATGACCGCCGACGCGAGGATCTGGCCGGTGCCGCGCACGGAGGAGCCGAGCGACGGCGCGCCCGCCGCCGTCATGGGCAGCGACAGCACCAGTGCCATGATGATCGGCACGAGGAAACCGCCCACCATCGCCTCGCCCAGCGGCCCGACGGGATAGCCGGCGTCCTGGAAGGCCATGCTGGCGAAGATCTGGCCGACCAGCCCGACGGGGACGACGAGCAGTGCGGCCGTCGTGATCACCCGTCGTGCGGTCATCCGCGTGAGCGGCCCGTGCACGGAACGGCGCATCGCGACGAAACAGGTGTGCAGCAGCGGCGCCACCGAGAGCACGGCTATGACGCTCGCCATGACGAACCACGTCTGCGCCATGCCCCGCATCTTCCCGGCGATCGGCCCCAAGCTGGCGGCCTCGGCCCACACGCCCTGCAGACTCGCCACGTCGCGTACGCCCGGATTCCACAGGAGCCCCAGGCCCACCCCCGCACAGACCAGGACCGCCGCGAGAGGAACCGTCAAGGCCCCGGCCCCCGGCACGCGCCGGTGGTGGACCCAGGCGTCGGCCGCGCCCCTGATCAGGTCGAGCACCGTGCGCACCCGTGCCGGCCGCGACGCGATCAGATCGTCGACCTCCTCGCCGTAACGCTCCCGCCACGCCTTCGGGTAGAGGCTGAGCATCGCCTCGGCCACAGCCCGCATCATGCGAGCCCCCAAGCGGCTCCCGTGCGCCTGGCGCCCGCCTGCTCGATGCGCCGCAGCGTGGCGAGCTGCTCGCTCAGCGCGTCCCGCCCGCTGTCGGTGATCCGGTACGGCTTGCGCCGCTCCGTCGACTCGACCGCTTCGATCCAGCCGCGCTCCTCCAGCCGCATCAGCGCCCCGTAGAGCGTGCCCGGCTCCAGCGCGGTCCCCGAGAACTCCTCGATGTCATTGATCATTCGATAACCGTGCTTCTGCCCTTCGGCGAGACTGATGAGGACCAGCAGCGCCACGTCCGTGAAGCGGCCGAGTTCCTGCTTCTTCCGTGCCATGTATTCAGTAAAACTTAATAAGTCTCACTGAGCAAGCCCGATCGTCGAGGCCGCCAGCCGCATCGAGTGCCCGAACACCGCTTGCCGGTCCTCGATCGTGTTGTTGAACTGGCCGAACACCTCGAAGTTGACCCATCCGTACAGCGCGGTCCACGCCGAGACTCCGCGCCAGAGCACGCTGTCGGGCACCCCGGGCATGAGGTCCCTGAGCGCGGCCGCCTCCGGCGTCAGCTCCTCGGGCACCAAATCCGCGGGCGGCCGGATCGCGCCCGCGCGCCAGGCGTCGGAGATGAGCCGGCCCAGGACGGTGACGTCGCGTACCCGGGCCGCGACCGTGTCCTGTGGCGCCTGGTAGCCGGGCACGGGGGAGCCGTAGAGCAGCGCGTATTCGTGCGGGTGGGCCACCGCCCAGTCGCGTACCGCGTGACAGATCGTCATCCACCGGCGCGGGAAGTCGTCCTGTGGGCACGCGGCGTCGGCCCGCTCCACGGCCTCGCCGAGCGCGTTGTACCCGTCGATGATCAGTGTGGTCAGCAGGTCGTCCCGGCTCGGGAAATAGCGGTAGATGGCCGAGGAGACCATGCCCATCTCGCGTGCGACGGCCCGCAGTGACAGGCCGCCGGCGCCCTCGGTGGCGAGCTGGCGGCGCGCGATGTCGGTGATTTCCCTGGTGAGCTCGGCTCTGACGCGTTCTCTGGCGGTACGGCTGGCTGTCATGCAACGCAGGCTATCAGAGCGGTGCCAAAAAACGAGAGCACCGCTCTTGACGATCGCCGCTCTTTTGAGAGAGCATTGCTCTCGTAATCGAGCGACGACCTACGGGGGACCGGATGCCGGCCAAGCACGCCAACGCCGCCGCACTGGAGATCCTCTGGTTCGGTGGCGGCGCCGCCGCCCTCTACGCTTCGGGTCTGGTGACCCCGGCCGCCGTCTTTTTCGCACTGTTCGTACTCAACGCGGTTCTCCGCATCATCTGGAAGCAGGTCTGATCATGGGTAAGCACGTCGTCGTGGGCTCCGGCCAGGTCGGCACGCATCTGGCGCGCAAGCTCGTCGCGCAGGGGCAGGACGTCACCGTCGTGACCCGCTCGGGCAGCGGCCCAGAAGGGACTGTCAAGGTTGCCGCCGACGTCGCCGACAAGGCCAGGTTGATCGAGGCCGCCAAGGGAGCCGACGTCCTCTACAACTGCGTCAACCCGCGATACCACCGCTGGCTCACCGACTGGCCGCCGATGGCCGAGTCGTTCCTGGCCGCCGCCGAGGCGAGCGGCGCCGTGTACGCGATGCTCGGCAACCTCTACCCGTACGGGCCCGTCACCGGCCCCATGACCGAGGACCTGCCGCTCGCCTCCACCAACCCCAAGGCGCAGGTGCGGGCGAAGATATGGCGGGACGCGCTGGCCGCGCACGAGGCGGGACGGATCAGGGTGACCGAGGTGCGGGGCTCCGACTACTTCGGTCCGGGCGCCAGCGACCAGTCCTACCTGGGGGACCGGTTCCTCGTGCCGCTCAGGGCGGGCAAGACCATCTCGGTCCCCTATCCCCTTGACATGCCGCACAGCTGGACGTACTTGCCCGACGTGGCCGAAGCGCTGATCGTGGCCGGCGGCGACGAGCGGGCCTGGGGCCGGGCCTGGCACGTGCCCACCGGCGACCCGTTGAGCTTCCGCCAGCTCGCCGAGCGGATGGCCGCGCTGCTCGGCCTGCCCGCGCCCAAGATGGCGCAGCTGCCGTGGGCGCTGGTCAGGGCGGCCGGGCTCTTCTCGCCCATGCTCGGCGAGCTCAGGCACATCCGCTACCAGTTCACCGCGCCGTACGTGCTCGACTCCTCGGCGTTCCAGCGCACGTTCGGCGTCGCGCCTACCCCGATCGACGAGGCGCTCAAGGCTACGCTCGACACGTGAAGATAGCCATGATCGGTCTGGGTGACATCGCGGAGAAGGCATACCTTCCCGTGCTGGCCGCCCAGCCCGCCCTCGACCTGCACCTCTGCACGCGCAACCAGGCTCGGCTGGAGCGGCTCGGCGACACCTACCGCGTCGCCGGGCGCTCCACCAGCGTGGACGAGGTGATCAAGTCGGGGGTCGAGGCGGCGTTCGTGCACGCGGCCACCGACGCCCATCCGGAGCTCGTCGAGCCGCTGCTCCGGGCCGGGATCCACGTCTACGTCGACAAGCCGATCGCCTACACGCTCGCGGAGTCGGAGCAGCTCGTGCGGCTGGCCGAGGCCGAGGGGAGGTCGTTGATGGTCGGCTTCAACCGGCGATACGCACCCGGATATGTCGGACTTGCCGCTCATCCCCGCCATCTCCTCCTCATGGAGAAGAACCGCGAGAATCACCCCGACGCACCCCGGCGGGCGATATTTGATGACTTCATCCATGTGGTGGACACCCTCAGATTCCTCGCCCCAGGCCCGGTCACCGGCACCACGATCAGGACCCGCGTCCAGGACGGCCTGCTGGAGCACGTCGTCCTGGAGCTGTCGGGCGACGGCTTCACCGCCATCGGCGTCATGAACCGGGTCAGCGGGGCGAGCGAGGAGTCCTGCGAGGCCATGGGCGACGGCGCCAAGCGCCGCGTGGTCAACCTCGGCGACGTCATCGACTACCGGGGCGGCGAGACGCTCTTCCGCCGCCCCGACTGGACACCGGTGGCCAGGCAGCGCGGCATCGAGCAGGTCTGCCTGGAGTTCCTCGCCGCCGTACGCGAGGGCCGCCGGATCGCCGCCGACGACGCCCTGGCCACGCACGCGCTCTGCGAGGAGATCGTCAGCCGGACGGCGTGAGCTGCATCGACCTGTCGGCCTTGGCGAACATCCGCTCGAACGCCGGCTCGTTCAGCCGGGTGAGCACGGTGTACCCCTTCGAGTCACTCAGCGGGCTGGACGACGACACGACGCCGGCCACCGCACCGCCGTACAGCGCGGGCCCGCCGCTGCCCCCGGCGGCGGCGTGGCAGTTGTGCGTGACCATCAGCCCGGGCCCCTCGGTGAGCGCCTCGACCGCGTCACCCACGCACCGGTACATCTGCGTGCCCGGATAGTCCTTGCCACCCGGGTAGCCGAGCAGCTCCAGCCCGCGCAGCTCCGTGCCCCTGGCGGTGGCCAGCCGCGGCAGCCCCCGCCCGGTCACGGCCTCCAGCGGGCGCTTGCGGCGCACCACGCCGACCAGGCCGATGTCGTACGGCAGCAGATCCGGCGAGTACGGCTCATGGCGCCACTTGGCCGGCACCCACGTGCGCACGGCAGGCCAGATCCCCATGCGCGGCCGCCGGTCGTAGCCCGGCAGGAAAGCGAGCTGCTTGATCGCCCGCCCGTGCTGGTACAGGCAGTGCGCCGCGGTCAGCACCAGGCTGCGGCTGCGCGAGCCGATCACCGCGCCCCCGCACAGCACGCTCGTCCGCGTCACGGGGTCGTGGCCGAGCAACATCCCGGTGAGCCGCCGCGGCCCCGCGTAGGGGCGCGGGACCGGCGCGTAGCCCAGTCGGTCGCCGTCGGGGGTCAGGATGCGGGGAACGGGGACGCTGCGTTGCGACACCTCGGCGACGGCGGTTGGGTCGAGCAGGACCAGAGACAGCACCAACCTGAGCACCCTCCCACCTTAGAATGAAGATGATCAGTGCTCTGACCTGCAAGATTAAGCTTTACCCTAACTTGTGTACTGCAAACCCAGCGCGCGCAGCCGATCGTGCGCCGACTCGTAGGCGACCGGCCGGCCGAGGTACGCCTTGGGTAGTTTCGCGACCATCGTGTAGTTGGTGTCGCACACGTTCCCGACCGGCGCCTGCCCGGCCTGACTGACGAGCTGGTAGGCGTCCAGCGTGTCCAGCCCGGTCAGCTCCGAGGTCCAGGTGACCAGGTCGTGCTGGCTGATCCGGTACGCGTCCTCCAGCGGCCTGGCCGACCCCGTGGACATCAGGTGCAGGTCGTCCTCCAGGCGCGGCCACGGCGTCGCCACGCCCTTGACCAGCTCGACCGCGACCACGGTGTTCATGGCCGACTCCACGGCGGTGCCGCAGACCTCGCCGTGGCCCTGCAGCCCGTGGCCGTCGCCGATCGAGAACATCCCGCCCTCGACGTTGACCCCCAGGTAGACGGTGACGCCCGCGCGCAGCTCGGGGGTGTCCATGTTGCCGCCGTGCGCGTCGGGGGTGATGGTCATGCGTGCCTCGTTCGCGGCGGGGGCCACGCCGACCGTGCCGTGCATCGGGTCGAGCGGCAGGGCCACGCTGAAGTCGCTGTTGCGGGCGTGGTAGACGGCCACGCCCCTGTCGAGGTCGATGTCGTACCGCCAGACCCGCTCCTCCAGCGGCGGCTGCAGCATGGCTGTGGTGTGGGTGCCGGTCAGCGCGCCGAAGTGGGGGAAGGTCGTGGACACCGCCCAGTCCCTGGCCGGAGTGATCTTGATGAAGTGCAGGGCCAGCGTGTCGCCCGGCTCGGCGCCCTCGACGTGGAAGGGGCCGGTGACGGGGTTCAGGTAGGGGAACTCGCACACCTGCGACGGCAGGTCGTGCACGCTCCGGACGCGCCCGCCGAAGCAGTCCTCGGTGTACAGCTCCAGGATCGTGCCCGGCCGGACCTTGCCGACGGCCGAGCGTCCGCCGAAGGTGTAGCTCAGCTCTTCCGGCGAGGGACGGTAGGAGACGACATTCATTTGACCTCCGAGGGGAGTACGGGCCGGCGGCCGGAGAGGTACGAGGCGCCGAGGACGATCAGGCCGATGAGCAGCCAGATGCCGCCCGCCCACTGCGCGTAGACGTTCTGGTTGAAGACCACGGCCAGCAGGACGACGAAGCCGATCACCGGCGCGACCAGGTGCGCGAGCCAGTTGCCGCTGCGCCGCCGGAAGACGTGGTGCACGACGACGGCGATGTGCAGCAGCATGAACGCGACCATGGCGCCGAAGTTGACCAGCGAGGTCAGCTCGCCGATGCCGTTCTGCCTGGTGCTCATGTAAAGGCCGATGACCAGCGAGACGGCGGCCACCACCAGGGTGGCGTTGACCGGCACCTTGTGCTTGGGATCCACCTTGGCCAGGAACGCGGGGAGCTGGCGGTCGCGGCCCATCGCGAACAGCAGGCGCGAGGTGGCCGCCTGAGCGACCAGCGAGTTGGCGAAGCCCCACGCGATGGCGGTGGCCACGGCGGTCAGCACCGCCAGCCAGTGCCCGCCGGCGAACTCCGCGGTGGTGTAGAACGCGGTGCCCGTCACGTCGTCGTTCGCGATCAGCGCGTCGCGGCCGGGGGTGAGCAGCGCGGCGACCCACGTCTGCGCCACGAACAGCACCGCGGCCAGCCCCAGCGCGGCCACCATCGAGCGACCGAGCCGGCGGGCGTCCTCGCGGCTCTCCTCCGCCAGCGTGGAGATGCCGTCGAAGCCGAGGAACGACAGCACGGCCACCGAGGCGCCCGCCAGCACCACGCTCCAGGTGAACCCGGAGGACTCGAAGATTGGCGTCAACACACCGGTCTGCGCCTTGCCCTGGGCCAGCGCGATGACGCCGACCACCAGGAAGATCGCCAGCACTGCCAGCTCGGCGACCAGCATGATCCGGGTGATCCTGGCCGTCATCTGGATGCCGAGGTAGTTGACGACGGTGTTGAGCACGACGAACGCGACCAGCCACGCCCAGACGGGGATCGCGGGCACGGAGCCGTTCATGGCCACGCCGGCCACCAGATAGAGCAGCGAGGGCACGAGCACGTAGTCGAGCAGGATCGCCCAGCCGGCCATGAACCCGACGGGGGCGGCGATGCCCCGGCCCGCGTACGTGTAGACCGAGCCGGCCATGGGGAACGCGCGGGCCATCTGCGCGTACGACAGCGCCGTGAACGCCATCGCCACCAGGCCGATGACGTACGCGAGCGCCACCATCCCATGGGACACCGCGAAGACGTGGCCGAAGATGCCGAACGGCGCGATCGGCACCATGAAGATCAGGCCATAGATCATCAGATCGGAGAAGCCCAGGGAACGCTTGAGCTCCTGACGGTAGCCGAACTGCTCGATCGTGCTCATGTACGGCTCCAAGTGCGTGGGGGGTGATTCGCACGTTAGATCCAAAGCACTCGAGTGAAAAGGCTTCCCACGGCGCCGGCCGGCTAGAGCCAGTAGGTGTCGTGGCGGATGAAGAACTCCGCCTTCTCCTCCTCGCTCTTGCCGGCCAGGTCGAGCAGCCCTTCGAAATAGCCCTCGCGCGGAGCACCGGGGGCGAAGTGGAGCAGCATGGTGGCGGGCGCGCCCGACTCGTTGCGGAAGGCGTGCACGCCGCCCTCCGGCACGTGCACCCAGTCGCCCGGCTCGGTCTCGATCCAGCGCGTGCCGTCGTAGATCCGCACGCTGCCCTCGAGGATGTAGAACGACTCCGAGATCGACTTGTGGAAGTGCGGGCTGGGCCCGGACGGCTCCGGCCCCATCACCCAGCGGTAGAGCCCGAACTGGCCGTTGGTGGTGGCGCCGGTGGCCAGGTAGTGGACGGTGTTGCCGGTGGTGGGGTAGGTCAGCTCCGGCTTGTGGCCGAACGGGCGGTAGGTCGCGCTGAGCTCCCCGGTGTCCCCGTGGTAACGCGGTTCAGGATAGGTCATGAGGTCATCTTTGCAGCGATCGGGCTGGTGGCTGGTGGCTGGAGGCGACGCGACCCACGGCGACGGCACGCATCGCCTCCCCCGGGCTAGTGGCCGGAGACGACGCGGCTCACGGCGACGGCGTGCGCCGCCTCCCTGAAGGTCAGGCCGCGGGCGGTGGCGAGCGACCTCACCTCGATGAACGCGTCATGCATGCGGTCATGGAGCCGAGCGTCGAACTCGGCCTGGCTCCACGAGCCGGCCTGGGCGTTCCGCACCCACTCCAGGTGCGAGACGATCACCCCGCCGGCGCCGGCCAGGATGTCGGGCACGACCGTGGCGCCGTTCGCGGCCAGGATCTCGTCGGCCTCCGGGGTCGTGGGGCCGTTGGCGGCCTCCACGATCAGGCGGGCGCGGACCATGGGCGCGTTGGCCTCGCTGATCGCGCCTTCCAGCGCCGCCAGGACGAGGATGTCCACGTCCAGCTCCAGCAGGTCGTCCCGGTCCAGCGCGTCGGCGTCGCGGTAGCCGGACACGCCCCCGGACTCGGCGCTCCAGGCGCGCAGGCCGTCGAGGTCGAGGCCGCCGCCCGCGTGGACCGCGCCGGAGGCGTCGGAGACGGCCACCACCTTGGCGCCCGCCTCGGCGAGGTGGTGCGCGATCCGCGCGCCCACCTTGCCGAAGCCCTGCACGGCCACGGTCAGCCCCATGGGGGAGCCGCCGAGCGCGGACAGCGCGGCGACCCGCGCGCCCCGCGCGGTCGCGTCCTCGAGCGTCATGATGCTCGCGCCCGGCGCCCAGTAGCCGGAGTCGAGCCGGTAGGTGTCGCGGATCCAGGCCATGGTCCGCTCATCGGTCCCGGCGTCGGGGACGGGGACCTCCTTCTCCGGGCCCGCCAGCGGCAGGATCTCGGCGGCGTAGCGGCGGGTCAGCCGCTCCAGCTCGCGGGCGGTCAGTCCGGCCGGGTCCACGGCCACGCCGCCCATGGCGCCGCCGTACGGGATGCCGGCCAGCGCGCACTTCCACGTCATCCACATCGCGAGCGCGGTGACCTCGTGGAGGTCGGTGCCGGGATGGAAGCGGAGCCCGCCCTTGGCGGGGCCGCGCGAGACGTTGTGCTGGACCCGGAACCCCTGGACCACCTGCACGCGGCCGTCCTCGCGCCGCACCGGGACCGCGACGGCCATGGAGCGGCGGGGCGTGGCCAGCATCGTGTGGGTCTCGTCGTCGAACCCGAGCTGCTCGACGGCCCGGGCGAGCTGGTGGAGAGCGGAGTCGAGGGCCTGGCGGCCCGGGGTGATCAGGGCCGGCGTCTTTGACGGCACCATGATGCTCATGGAAGCGAGTCCTCCTGTTAGTCGCGCCCTATTTGCAGGGAAAGCGCCATTGCCTTCCACTTGTGGGCGCTATTGTCGCGATCATCCTAGGGTGGGGCGTTTGACCTTGCCTAGTTATTGGTAGAAATCGGGCCGCTCATCGAGGTGCTGTGGACCGTGCCACTCTGGCAGGCTTGCGTCCCGTGAACGTGCCGAATCGTCAAAATCCCGGGGGTGAGATGCCCGCACTCGTGATGGGGCCGATGCTGCGGTACGTGGACTCCGTCAGCGCCTCGATCTGGGTGGAGACCGCCGAACCCTGCACGGTCGCCATCGAGGCGGACGGCAGGACTTACCGGTCGCCTACCTTCACCGTGCACGGTCACCACTACGCGATCGTGGATCTCGTTGAGCTCTCCCAGGATATCGGTTCGTATTCTGTGAGCCTCGACGGGGAGCAGGTATGGCCACTGGCGGGTCGCCCGCCGAGCCGGATCCGGCTGCTGCCCGCCGACGGGGCGCGCAGGCTGGCGTTCGGCTCGTGCCGCGCCAGCGTGCCGCATGACGCGGCGCACGTCCTGGCATACGGGGCCGACGTGCTGCGCGCGTACGGCGACCACCTCGCGGTGGCGGGTGACGAGGAGTGGCCCGACCTGTTGCTGCTCCTCGGCGACCAGGTCTACGCCGACAGCCCCTCGTCCGAGATGCTGGACTACATCAGGGCCCGTAGGATCACGGAGCCGCAGGGGGAGATCGCCGACTTCGAGGAGTACGCCGAGCTCTACCGGCTGACCTGGACGGACCCGAAGATCCGCTGGCTGCTGTCCACCGTGCCGACCGCGATGATCTTCGACGACCACGACGTACGCGACGACTGGAACACCTCGCAGCCCTGGCGCGAGCAGATGGCCGCGACGCACTGGTGGCAACGCCGGGTGGTCGCGGGGCTCGGGGCGTACTGGATCTACCAGCACCTCGGCAACCTGTCGCCGGCCGAGCGTGCGGAGGAGCCCCTGCTGCGCGTGCTCATGGAGGGCGGCGACGGCGGGGCGGCGCTGGACGCGTTCGCCGAGAAGGCGGACGCCGAGCCGAGTAGCAACCGCTGGAGCTACGCCCGCGACCTCGGGCGGGCCCGCCTGATCATGGTCGACACGAGGTGCGCCAGGCAGCTCACGCCCGGCGACCGTCGCATGCTCGACGCGGAGGAGTGGGCCTGGCTCGAGGAGCAGCTCGCGGCCCCGGCGGAGCGGCTGGTCATCGGCTCGTCGATCCCGTTCCTGCTCCCCGAGGGTGTGCACGGCGTGCAGAACTGGAACGAGGCCCTGTCCGACGGCAAGTGGGGCGGGCTCGTGCGGCGGTGGTCGGAGAAGTTCCGGCAGGCCATCGACCTGGAGCACTGGGCGGCCTTCCGGCGCTCGTTCGATGACCTGGCCAGGCTGCTGATGGGGCTCGGCAAGCCGGTGCTGATCCTCTCGGGCGACGTCCACTACTCCTACCTGGCCAAGGCCCGCTCGGCGCCGGTCTACCAGATCGTCTGCTCGCCCATCCGCAACCCGCTCAGCCGCCTGCTGCGCTGGGCCAACGTGTTCACCCAGTTCAGGATCGCCACGCTGGTGGGCGGGCTGCTGGCGCGGCTGGCGGGCATCCCGCGGCCGCCGTTCAGATGGCGGGTCACCAAGGGGCCCTGGTTCCAGAACGCGCTGGCCACGCTGACCTTCCCCGACGAGGTCATCTGGTACGAGTCCGACGGCGACTCCGTCACTCCGATCGACTCTGTACACCTAAGATGAAAATGGTTATCGTCCCTCCCCATGGATGAAAACTACTCCCTCGCCGTTCCCTTCTACGACCTGTGGCACGAGGACGGGCACGTGCCGCTGATCCGCGAGCTGCTGCCGCCGCTGCTGAAGGGCGTGGAGCGGAGCGTCATCGAGATCGGCGCGGGCACCGGACTGGTCACCCGGGTGATCGCCCAGGAGACGCCCGCGGAGATCTACGCCGTCGAGCCGGCGCTGGGCATGCGTTCCGTCCTGGTCAACCGGCTGGCGGAGGATCCGGAGCTGCTGCGCCGGGTCACCGTCCTGCCGTGCGGGGCGCTGGACGTGGAGGTGGACGAGCCGGTCGAGGCGATCGTGATGATCTCGGTGCTGCAGAGCTTCCCCGCCGAGCAGCGGGCCGAGCTCTGGCGGGTGCTGGCCAGGCAGCTGGAGCCGGGCGGGCGGCTGGTGTTCAACTGGCGCGAACGGGCCGTCCCCGTGCCGGGTGACCTGGAGGTCATGGGCTCGTACGAGGTGGGCAGGCACACGTACGAGGTCGCGGGGCAGGTGCTTGAGGTCGCCGGCGAGAGCGTGACCTCGCGCTTCGTCTACCGGATCCGGCAGCGCGGCGTGGTGGTCAGCGAGGACGAGGCGGTGGTCACCAACCACTGGCCTGCGGAGGAACGGCTGGTGTCGGAGCTGGAGGCGGCCGGGTTCAGCCGGGACGCGGCACCCGAGGGCATGGAGGTGTGGCGGCTTCCGTAGGCGGATTGCCGGAAATAGTGGGAACCGGGGTCCGGCGTGCGGCCAACAACAGGGTGACCGCATGAGAGAGGACCGGCAGAGTGGTGGGTGTTCAGGATGCGCCTGAGACGCTGGATGACTCGACCCTGATCGGGCATTCGCTCGGCGACCCGGAGAGCTTCGCGGCGCTGTTCGACCGTCATGCCGACGAGATCCACAGGTACGCGGCGCGGCGCCTCGGGGCGGAGCTGGCCGACGACGTGACGGGGGAGGTGTTCCTCGTCGCGTTCCGCGGGCGGGCGCGTTACGACCGCTCATGGCCGGACGCCAGGCCCTGGCTGTACGGCATCGCGACCAAGGTCGTCGCCCAGCACCGCAGGGCCGAGCGGCGGCGCACGGCGGCCATGGCCAAGGTGAGCGTGGAGCGCCCGGGCACGTTCGACGAGCGCAGCGCCGACCGGGTGACCGCCGAGCAGCTCCAGCCCAGGTTGGCCAGGGCGCTGACCAGGCTCAGCGCGGGCGAGCGCGACCTGCTGCTGCTCGTTGCCTGGGGGGACCTGACGTACGAGGACGCCGCGCTCGCGTTAGGCGTGCCCGTCGGCACCGTCAGGTCCAGGCTCCACAGGCTCCGCGCGAAGGTGCGCAGGGCGCTCGGCGGCATCGATCCCTTCGCAGCAGAGGAGCCCCGTCATGGATAGGCACGACATGGATGAGGACGAGATCCGCATGTTCGCCGACGGCCGGCCCGGCGTGCCGCCGTACGGGGCCGAGGCGAGGGCCAGGGCACGGGAGCGGCTGCTGGCGGAGGCGCGCGGCGGGGGCCGCTTTCGCCTGCCCAGGTTCGGCTGGCAGGCCGCGGCCGCCTTCGGGGCCACGATCGTCCTCGTCGGCGGCGTGGCCGTGGCCATGTCGAACCAGGGGCCGGGCGGCACGAACCCCGCCACGTCGGTGACCCAGTCGGCTTCCGTGTCGTCGTCCGACGAGCTCAACCCCCGGCCCGGCCAGTTCATCCAGATCGAGTCCGACACGATGTACGAGTCGTTGACGGTCGGCATGAAGGGCGGCGAATCGCGTCACCTCTACCGGACGCACCGGAAGATCTGGCAGTCGGTGGACGCGAGCGCGGACGGCCTGCTGCTGATCGAGGGCCGCGAGCCCCAGCCGTGGCCGGGCGAGTCGCTGCCGAAGGAGGCCAAGAAGTGGCAGGGCTCCGAGTGGCACACGCTGCCCGCCTGCCCGGGTCCGCGCCAGACCGACTACGCCTACCTGAGCACCCTGCCGACGGATGCCGACGGGATGCGGGCGCGGCTCTATGAGATGAGCGCGGCGTACGTGAGCGACGGCAAGGGCGTGGACGGCGACCGCGCCGCGTTCGACCACGTGCTGGATCTGGTCAGGGAGACGTACATGCCGAAGGCGCAGCGTGCGGCGCTGTTCGAGGCGGCCAAGACGATCCCCGGCGTCCAGGTGGCCGAGGGGGTGGCGGACGCGGCGGGCCGCAAGGGGGTGGCGATCGGGCGGGTGGACCCGCAGGGGACGCTCATCCAGGCCATCTTCGACCCGGCCACGCACCTGTTCATGGGGGAGCGGAACACGGTCGTGGACGATCAGCGCGCCCAGGCTCCCAAGGACAGCGTGCTGGCGCTGACGGCCCAGCTGAAGGTCTCGGTGGTGGATGAGCTGCCGCAGGCGCAGGTACGGGAAGGTGCCGTCTCCCACTGCATCAGCGCCACTCTCCAGGCCACCCCGAGCCCGTCGAGCACGGACACGCCGTCGCCGCCGCCGAGCCAGGACGCCGTGACGGAGCCGGCGCCGGCGGTGACGGCCACGTTGGAGGCGACAGAGGAGCCGCCTTCGCCCGCGGAGCCCACTGTGACGGTGACCGTGACGCCGGAGGAGACGCCTCCGCCCGGCAACTGACCGTCTCTCCGGTGCGGGCCCGGCCACGTACGGTGGCCGGGCCCTGCCGCGCTCCGCTCTAGGCCTGGCTGAACTCGTAAAGGGCGTCGGAGAGCTGGTTGACCGCCCACACCAGGTCGTCCTCCGAGATGACGATCGGCGGTGCGAGGCGGATGGTGGAGCCGTGCGTGTCCTTGGCCAGCACGCTCCTCGCCATGAGCGCCTTGGACATCTCCCGCCCCGTGGCGACCTCCGGGTCGATGTCCACGCCCGCCCACAGCCCGCGCCCGCGTACCTCGACGACCCCCCTGCCGACCAGCTCGCGCAGCCGGGCGTGCAGGACCTCGCCCAGCTTGGCGGCCCTGGCCTGGAACTCGCCGGTGTTGAGCAGCTCGATGACCGCGATGCCGACCGCGCACGCCAGCGGGTTGCCGCCGAACGTGGACCCGTGCTGGCCGGGGTGGATGACCCCGAGGACGTCCCGGTTCGCGGCGATGGCCGAGACCGGTACGACACCGCCGCCGAGCGCCTTGCCGAGGACGTAGATGTCGGGCACGACACCCTCGAAGTCGCAGGCGAACGTCTGCCCGGTCCGCCCCAGGCCCGACTGCACCTCGTCGGCGATCATCAGGATGCCCTGGGCGGTGCACAGCTCCCGGATCTCGCCCAGGTACCCGTCAGGCGGGACCAGCACCCCGGCCTCGCCCTGGATCGGCTCGACCAGCACCGCGACCGTGTTGGCGTCGACGGCTCGCCTGATCGCCTCCGTGGAGCCGTACGGCACGAGACGGAAGCCCGGCGTGAACGGGCCGAAGTTGTCGTGTGCCTCCGGGTCCGTGGAGAAGCTCACGATCGTGGTGGTGCGGCCGTGGAAGTTGCCTTCCATCACGATGATGTTCGCCTGGTCGGGCTCCACGCCCTTGACCTCGTAGCCCCACTTGCGCGCCACCTTGATGGCGGTCTCGACGGCCTCGGCTCCGGTGTTCATGGGCAGGATCATGTCCTTGCCCGTGAGGTCGCCGAGACCGGCGCAGAATTGCGCGAACTGGTCGTGGTAGAAGGCTCGGCTGGTCAGGGTCAGATGCTTGAGCTGCTCCTGGGCGGCCTCGATGATCTTCGGGTGGCCGTGGCCGAAGTTGAGCGAGGAGTAGCCGGACAGGCAGTCCAGATACCGCTTGCCCTCGACGTCGGTGACCCAGGCGCCGTGCGCCTCATGGATCACGACGGGCAGTGGATGATAGTTGTGCGCGCTGCGGCGCTCGCTCATTTCGATGAGCTCTGCGCTGGTGGTCATGGTCAGTTCTCCCCCCTGATCTCCAGTGTGCAGCACTTTGGGCCCCCACCCGCCTTACGCAGCTCCGACAGGTCGACCGGGAGGACCTCGTAACCGCGCCGCTTGAGCTCCAGCTGGAGGTTCGACGCCTCGGCGTTGACGACCACGTTCGTGCCGTCGCTGACCGCGTTCAGCCCGAGCACCTCGGCGTCCTCGGCGGTCGCGACCACCGCGTCGGGGAACATCGCGCGCAGCACCTTCCTGCTGCCCTCGGAGAAGGCCTCCGGGTAGTACGCGACGTTGCGGCCGTCGAGCGGGAACAGCGCCGTGTCGAGGTGGTAGAAGCGCGGGTCCACCAGCGCCAGGGAGATCACCTGGCGGTCCAGGTACTCCTGCGCCTCCTGGTGTGCGACCACGTCCGTGCGGAAGCCCGTTCCGGCCAGGATGACATCGTCGAGCGTGAGGAAGTCGCCCTCGCCCTCGTTGACGTGGAGCGGCTCGTGCACCGGGTAGCCGCGCTCGGCGAACCACCGCAGGTAGGCGGGGCCCTCGGGGCCGCGCTCGGGGTGGGCGAACCTGGCGCCGTAGACGCGGCCGTCCACGACCAGCGCGCCGTTGGCGGCGAAGACCATGTCGGGCAGCCCCTCGACCGGGTCGATCAGGCTCACCTTGTGCCCGAGCTCCTCGTACGCCGCCTTGAGGCCCTCCCACTGCCGGACCGCCACGTCGCGGTCCGCGCCGGCCTCAGGATGCATCCACGGGTTGATCGCGTACTCGACCGTGAAGTAGTCCGGACGGCACATCAGGAAGTGTTTGGGCATGCAGGTCTCCGTCGAGGTTTATGGATGGATGTCCAGATTGAAGGGACGGAGACAGCCTAAGAATGCATGTTTATGCAGGCCAAGCGTCTGGCATTGCGTGTTGGCGCGGGTCTGTTGCGTCTATCAGGGCGTGGGATGCGATCCGTTGCGCGGCTCCGGCACTGCGGCGCCCGGAGGGGTGTCCACCAGCCGCGACAGCACGATGGAGCTCTTGGTCCGCACCACGAACGACTCCGCGGCGATGCGCTCGATCACCCGCTCCACGTGGCGCACGTCCGTGGCCCTGATGTGCAGCAGCGCGTCCGCCTCGCCGGTGATCGTGGCCGCCGCCACCACCTCGGGGAACTTGGCCACGGCCAGCGCGATGTCCGAAGGCTTGGTCTTGCCCTGGCAGAACAGCTCCACGTACGCCTCGGTCGTCCAGCCGAGCGCCTGCGGCGCCACCCGCGCGCTGAACCCGGTGATCGCCCCCGTGTCGCGCAGCCGGTCGACCCGCCGCTTCACCGCCGACGCGCTCAGCCCCACGTGGTGGCCGATGTCAGCGTAGGTCGCGCGCGCGTCCTCGACGAGCGCCGCGATGATGTCACGATCGAGCCGATCCAGTTCCACGCGCCTTGTATACCGCCTGGCCAGGCTGGCGCGCGACGAGCGGCGCGCGGGAAACTGGGCGTGCTGACAGTCATCGGAAGGTATCCGCCAGAATGAGCACCACAAGCTTCCCCGAGGGTTTCGTGTGGGGAGTGTCGACCTCCGCCTTTCAGATCGAGGGGGCCACGTCCGCCGACGGCCGCGGGCCGTCCATCTGGGACGGTTTCTCCGCCGACCGCGCAGAGGCCTGCGACCATTACCGTCGCTATCCCGAGGACGTGCGGCTGATGAAAGACCTCGGAATGGCCGCATACCGGTTCTCGGTGAGCTGGCCGCGGGTTTTCCCCGAGGGCTCGGGAAAGGTGAACGAGGCCGGGCTCGACTTTTACGACCGGTTAGTCGACGAGCTGCTCGCGGCGGGCATCAAGCCTTATGCGACCCTTTATCACTGGGACCTGCCGCAGGCGCTTGAAAAGCTCGGCGGCTGGCCGTCCCGCGACACCGCCCACCATTTCGCCGATTACGCCTCGGCGGTCCACGACCGGCTCGGGGACCGGGTCGACACCTGGTTCACGCTGAACGAGCCCTGGGTGGCGGCCTTCCTGGGATACGGCTCCGGGGTGCACGCGCCGGGCAGGAAGTCGGCCGCGGAGGCGTTCAGGAGCGCCCACCACATGCTGCTCGCGCACGGACTGGCCACGCGGGCGCTGCGCTCGGCGGGGGCCACGAGGGTCGGGACCGTGCTCAACATCTCGCCCGTCATGACGCCCGCCCAGGTGAGCGACTTCGGCAGGGAGCTGTCGGAGGAGGACGCCGAGGCCGTGGCCAGGATCGACGCGCTGGCCAACCGGCAGTTCCTGGAGCCGGTGCTGCGCGGGTCGTACCCCGCCGAGCTGCTGCCCATCATCGAGCGCCACGGCGGCCTCGCACACATCCGCGACGGCGACCTCGACACCATCGCCCAGCCCGTGGACCTGCTCGGCGTCAATTACTACACCCCGCAGGTGGTGCAGGCGCAGCCCAGCGAAACCGCCGACCCGGCCTTTCCCGGAAGCGAGGGCGTGCTGTTCTGCACGATTCCCACGGCGGTCACCGCGATGGGCTGGCCGATAGTGCCGAACTGCCTTTCGCTGCTGCTGCGGCGCCTTTCCCGGGAATACCCGGAGCTCGATCTGATGGTCACCGAGAACGGCGCCGACTTCGTGGACACGATGACCGGCGACGGCATTCACGACGTGGACCGCATCAGTTTCGTCGAGGAACATCTGCGTGCCCTGCAGTCGGCCGTCGAAGAGGGCGCGCGGGTTCGCGGATATCTCGTCTGGACCCTGCTCGACAACCTCGAATGGGCCGATGGCTACCGGCGGAAGTTCGGCCTCGTGCACGTCGATTTCGCCACCCAGCGGCGGCTGCTGAAGGACAGCGCGCTGTGGTACCGCGACGTCATCCGCCGCAACGGCCTCACCGAGACCCGCCCCAAGCGGCCCACCCTCGAGACCGTGGCCGCCCGCGCCGGCGTCTCCAGGGCCACGGTCTCGCGCGTGGTCAACGGCGAGGCGGCGGTGAGCGCGGACGTACGCACCACGGTGATGCGGGCCGTCAAGGAGCTCGGCTACGTGCCCAACGCCGCCGCCCGCAGCCTGGTCACCCGGCGCACGAACACGATCGCCCTGGTCCTGTCCGTGCCCAGGCAGGGGGACTCGCTGACCGCCGCCGTGGTGCAGTACGTCACCAGCATGCTGGAGGGCGCGGGCAAGCAGATCACGCTCATGCTCGCCGACACGGCCGAGAGCCACCGGCGCATCATCCAGCAGGCGGAGGCCCGGCTGGTGGACGGGGTCGTGCTGCTGCCGCCCGACCGCGCCGACACGCTCGCCGAGCGGCTCTCGCGCACCGGCGTGCCGATCGTGCTGCTGGGCAAGCCGGCCGTCGCCTCGCTGGTGCCGTACGTGGACGTGGACAACGCCGGCGGGGCGGAGGCCGCCACCGAGCACCTCCTCGCCCGCGGCCGCCGCCGCATCGGCATGATCTGCGGCCCCACGGACCTGGTGAGCGTCCAGGACCGCCTGGCCGGGCACCGCGCGGCGCTGCACCGTGCGGGCCTGCAGCCGCTGCTGGCCCTCGCGGACCTCACGCGCGCCTCCGGCACGGCGGCCGCCCGGCAGCTGCTCGGCGACGATCCGGCCCTGGACGCGATCTTCGCCGCCACCGACCAGCTCGCCATCGGGGCGCTGCAGGCCGCGCGGGAGGCGGGGCGGCGGGTGCCCGAGGACCTGGCCGTCGTGGGCTTCGACGACATCGACGCGGCCTCGGCCACCACGCCGGGACTCACCACCGTGCGGGTGCCGCTGGCGGACCAGGCGCTGGCCCTGGCGCGGTTGCTGCTGTCGCGGCTGGAGGGCCGCCACACCGAGTCAGTCATCCTGCCGACCCGGCTGGTGATGAGGGACTCGACCTGAGCGTCTCAGCTGGTGGAGAAGGTGAACCAGTTGACGTTGACGAAGTCGGCGGGCTGACCGCTGCTGAAGGTCAGATACACCGTGTGCGTCCCGGTCACGGCCGAGATGTTGGCGGGCACCGTACGCCAGCTCTGCCAGCCACCCGTGTTGGCGAGGGCGAAGTCCCCGATGGGAGCGGCGGTGGGGCTGTCCAGCCGCACCTGCACCAGCCCGCTCACCCCGGCCGCGGCCCCGGACGCCACCCTGGCCCTGAACTGGCGGGCGGCCTCCGTCCCGAAGTTCACCCCGTCGAAGCGGAGCCAGTCGCCGTTGGCGATCGCCCCGACGTTCTGCCCGCCGCCCGTGTCCGTGGTGGTCTCGACGATGGTGCCCGACTGCGCCTGGTACCGCTCGGCCTGGATCGTCGAACGGGCGTCGACGCCCCCGGGAGGAGGGGTGGAGCCGCTTCCGCTCTGCCACACCGCCACGTAGTCCACCAGCATCGATCGCCCGGGCACGGTCGCCGCCGTGGGCGTCCGGCCGCCGAGCGCGTCGGGGAAGGCCCCGCCCATCGCCACGTTGAGCAGCAGGAAGTAGCCCGCGTGCCCGGTCATGTCGCTCCAGGTCCCCGCGTCGAACTGCGACTGGCTCACGCTGTGGAACTGCTGCCCGTCCACGTACCAGCGCAACTGGTTCGGGCTCACGCTGCGGTCCCACTCGAAGCGGTAGGTGTGGAACGCCGCCTGGCACGTCGAGCCGGGGCAGGCGCGGTTGGCGCCGAGGCCGGTGGTCTCGTTGCACGGGCCGCCCGGGTTGACGCCGCAGTGGAGCACGCCCCAGACGGCGTTGATGCCGTTGACGTTCTCCATGATGTCGAACTCGCCGATCCCCGGCCAGTTCCAGTAGTTCCCCCGGTACGGCGCCCCGAGCGCCCAGAACGCCGGCCAGTAGCCCAGCGCGGCGTCGCCCGTCACGTTCGGCATCTGGATGCGGCCCTCGATGCGCAGGACGCGGCCGTCGGCGGGCTTGAAGTCGGCCCGCCTGGTCTCGATGCGGGCCGAGGTCCACTCACCCGAGCCGCTGCGCTGCGGCGTGATGCGGAGGTTGCCGCCGCCGTCGAGGCTCAGGTTGGCGGTGCTGGAGGTGTAGTTCTGGACCTCGCCGGTGCCCCAGTTGGCGGGGCCGCCGGGGTACGAGTGGCCGGTGTCGATGATCCAGTCGGCCGACGAGGGCAGCGTGCCGGCCGTGCCGTTGAAGTCGTCCGACCAGACCAGCGACCAGCCCGACGGGGTGGGCGGAACGGCGGCCGAGGCGCTGACGGCCACCTTGACGAGCAGGCCGCTGAGCGCCACGAGCACCACGGCCACGGCCGCCAGGCGACGCCGGGGCCGGATGGCTGTTGTCATCCTTGCTCCATGGGGGGTGGGGGCCCGGGACTGAGAGAGCGCTCTCTGAGCCGATGTCAACACACCCTTTACCTGCTGTCAATGTTCCGCCCGGGGAGTGCCTGAGCCCCGAGCGCGAAGCGCTTCTCTGGGAAGCCCTTTGTGCTCGGGGCGGGCGTCAGCAGGCCCACGTGGTAACTGAGCGACGGGCCGGGCGGCCCTGGCCCACCTACCCCTTGTCCGCCTCGCCGGTGGCCTGCTCGAGCTGGTCTTCGGGGGAGGCTTCAAGGTCCTGTTCGGCGTCGGCGCCGGCCTGGGCGGAGGCCTTGTCGAGGCGCACCCAGCTCGTCACGCTCTCCACCGCGAACAACACGAAAAGGTACGCCGTCAGCACGGCCAGCACGGGCGTCAGCACGCCGAGCGCCGCTCCCACACCGATGATCAGCAGCCGCAGCTCCCAGCCGAGCCCCGCGTGGAACACCCAGGCGGGCGGCCAGATGCTCTGCCGCGTCCGGTAAACGGTGTCATACGTGTGGTAACCCACGACATAAACCAGCACGAAAAGCAGCCACTTGGGCGCGTCGGCGGCGAGGCCGATCGCGATCATGGTGAGGAACTCGGCGGCGCGCAGCAGCGGCGGCGTGAGCCAGTCGAAGCGGCCCAGGTGGTCACGCGGCGTGGTCGGCAGCACGAGCAGCAGTGTGGTCACGACCGGGAGAAGCAGGACAGGGCCGGGCTGGAGCACGCCGGCGACCACGAAGGCGGCGACGAGGAGGAGGGCGACGAGCGTGCCGGCCACGGGCGGCAGGCCCCGGCCGAGCTTGCCGGCGAGGGCGTTGGCAAGCGGGCCGTCGTCACGGTAGGCGAGCAGGCGGGCGGTCTGGATGCGGCGGCGCTCCTCGTCGGGGTCCGGCGTGGGGGTGGCCATGGCCTGCGGTTGGGTGATCATACGAGCGACCTCATGAGGCGTCCGGTGAGGGTGTAGGCGGCGGCGACGGAGCCCCAGATCACCAAGGTGAGGAAGGTGATCCGGGCGTCGAAGAGGGCGGCGGTGATCGCGATGGCCGCGAACCGCTCGCCGATGGGGAACACGATCATCTTGCGCGCCCAGTGGACGGCACGGAACTTGCCGGCCTTGGTCCACATCTTGAGCAGGCCACGCAGGCCCTGGCTCCGCTCGACCTTGCGGCGGGTGAGCGCCTGGCGCAGCTCGCGGTCGTCGGGGGCGTCAAGCGGCAGCGTGGGCAGCTTGGCGGGCGGCTTGCGGCGGTTGGCGACGCCGAAGGAGAAGTCGAGCAGGTGGCGGGTCGACTGCAGGCCGAGCGCGGCCAGCGCCAGGATCCAGATCTCCTCGCCGTTGCCCGAGACCACCCAGCCGATGGCCAGGCCGGCGAAGACGACGTACTCCTTGAACCGGTCGAACGTGGCGTCCAGCCACGCCCCCAGCACGCCGAACTTGCGCGCGTAGCGGGCGACCTGCCCGTCCACGCAGTCGAAGACGAACGCGAAGTAGATCAGCACGCCGCCCAGCACCATCCACGGCCGGTCGCCGGTGGCGAAGCAGGCGGCGGCCGCCACGCCCAGCACGATCGAGATCAGCGTCACCTGGTTGGGCGTCAGGCCGCGCCTGGCCGCCCAGCGGGCGATGAAGCGGGAGTAGGTGGAGACGAAGTACGTGGTGAAGAAGCCGTCGGCGCCCTTGACCGCGTTGTTGAGCCTGGCCCGGTCCTCGTCCATGCCGGCCATCTCGGCGCCGGCCTCGTTGACCTCTTCCTGGGTGGTGACCCGGCGGTAGAACAGGTCGCGCCGGCCCCTGATGCCGACCGACACGCCGTTGCGCACCAGGCCGAACACGATGAGCTGCACCAGGTCGTCGTCCTCGCCGAACGTGGCGGCCATCGCGGCCAGCTCGCGGCAGGTCTGCGCCAGCACCGGCGCGTTGCGCGCGCTCACGTGCAGCGGGCCGAGCAGGATCGCGTTGGGCCTGGTCACGGCGTGGCTCGCGGTGCCCACCGACACAACGCGAGACTTGCCGACGCGCGAGCGCACAGGCAGCCCTTCGAGGCGGGTGAGGCCGATCTCGGGGTCGGCCTCGTCGATCGGGACGTGGTCCTCAGGGCCGTTGTCCTCCTGCTCCTCATCTGTCACCTCCGGACGCGGCTCCTTGGCGACGAGCGCCAGCGCACCGCGCTTGGCCTTGGTGATCTGGTAGATCAGCTCGTCGTGGACGACTGAGTTCTCCGGGATGATGAAGAGGTTCTCCGTCGCGGACTCCGCGACGTCGGCCAGTGCGCGCAGGGCGGCGGCCACGTCGCCTGACTCGATCGTGGCAAGCCGTGGATCCAGGGAAGTGAGCTGGCTGCGTAGTCGCTCGGCCACGGAGGGATTGCCGGGTATCGCGGCCAGCCTCAGGCCGGTCGGAGAGGTGTCGGGGCCGGGCGAGGCGCCCAGCAGGACCACGCGGGTCATGACTCCCTTTCGAGGCGGTATCGGGGGGTTGAACAACGGGTTATGCGGGGACAGGCGTCAAAGTCTAATGATGGTGACGTAAAGTCGCGTCATCAGAGCATGCCCGTAACATGGCTTCGATCCGGCCGTAAGATGTTCGAGTGAGTCTCTACCGTGACGAAGGCGTAGTTCTACGCACACAGAAGCTCGGTGAGGCCGACCGCATCGTCACCATCCTGGCAAAGCGCACCGGCAAGATCCGGGCCGTGGCGAAGGGCGTGCGCCGCACGACGTCCCGCTTCGGGGCCAGGCTGGAGCCGTTCACCCACGTCGACCTGCAGCTGCACACCGGGCGGACGCTCGACGTCGTCACGCAGGCGGAGACCATCAGGCCCTACGGCGAGGTGCTGGCCGCCGACTATCCCCGCTACACCGCGGGCAGCGCGATGCTGGAGACCGCCGACCGGCTGACGCACGGGGAGAAGGAGCCGGCGCTGCGGCAGTTCCTGCTGCTGGTGGGCGGGCTGCGCACGCTCGCCGACCGCGGCCACGAGGCCCGGCTGGTGCTGGACGCGTACTTCCTGCGCTCGCTGGCCGTGGCCGGCTACGCCCCCGCGCTCGACGCGTGCGCCAAGTGCCGGACGCCGGCGATCAGGGCGTTCGCCATCGTCGCCGGGGGAGTGGTGTGCGGGGCGTGCCGGCCGGCCGGTGCGGCCGTGCCCGCGGGAGAGACGATTGGGCTCATGACGGCGCTGCTGCGCGGCGACTGGGCCACCGCCGACGCCTCGGAGCCGCGCCATCGCAGCGAGTGCAGCGGGCTCGTGGCCGCATATCTGCAATGGCACCTCGAACACGGAATACGCTCTCTCCGACACGTCGAAAGGGAGCCTGTGTGAACGTACGACCTCCGACCCCGCATCCGTCGGGCGCGACACCGCCGCCGATCCCGCGCGACCTGGTGCCCCGGCACGTCGCCATCATCATGGACGGCAACGGCCGCTGGGCCAAGGCCCGCGGGCTGCCCCGCATCGAGGGGCACAAGGCGGGCGAGTCCTCGCTGTTCGACGTCATCGAGGGAGCGCTCGAGCTGGGCATTCCCTATCTGAGCGCGTTCGCGTTCTCCACGGAGAACTGGAAGCGCTCGCCCGACGAGGTCCGCTTCCTCATGGGGTTCAACCGTGACGTGATCCGGCGGCGGCGCGACGAGCTCAACGCCATGGGCGTGCGCGTGCGCTGGGCGGGCAGGCCAGGGCGGCTGTGGAAGAGCGTCATCTCGGAGCTGCAGACCGCCGAGGAGATGACGGTCGCCAACCGCAAGCTGACGTTGCAGTTCTGCGTCAACTACGGCGGGCAGGCCGAGATCGTCGACGCGGCGGTCAAGCTGGCCGAGGACATCGCGGCAGGGCGGGTCAAGCCGTCGAAGGTCAACGAGAAGGTGTTCGCGCGTTACCTGGACGAGCCCGAGATCCCCGAGGTGGACCTGTTCGTGCGCTCGTCGGGGGAGCAGCGCTTCTCCAACTACCTGCTGTGGCAGTCGGCCTACGCCGAGATGGTGTTCCTCGACCGGCTGTGGCCCGACTTCGACCGCCGGGACCTGTGGGAGGCGTGCGAGATCTTCGCCAAGCGCGACAGGCGGTACGGCGGGGCGATCCCCAACCCGGTCTGACCGCTCCCCGGGTCTTCCGGCCACATCACCACCTGCGGCGTCAGCCTGCGGGCGTATCCGCCTGGCCGCGTAACTATACGTGGGTATAGCCTGCTGTTCGTCGGAACAGTCAGCTGTACCCATGAATAGGAGCTGGTAGCCGATGGCTTCCGCACGCCGAGACGGCCTGGGGCGCGCCCTCGCGGGCACCGGCCACCTCGTTCGCCTGGCACTGCGCCGCGAACGGGGCATCGCGCCCTGGTGGATCCTCCTGATCGTGACCCTGGCCCTGGTGATGGTGTCCTACGTCAACAGGAACATGGGCACGTACGAGCTGAAGGTCACCTACACCGAGCTCGCCACCAGCAACGTCTTCCTGCGGGCGCTCGGCGGTGGCCTGCCCGAGCCGCGGCTGGAGGTGCTCGCGACGTGGCGCAGCGGCGGGTTCCTGTACGTGGCGAACGCGCTGGCGGCCGTGATGTCGATCATCCGGCACACCCGCAGGGAGGAGGACGCGGGCAGGATCGAGCTGGTCCGGTCGGGCGTGGTGAGCCGCCACGCCCCCCTGACAGCCGCCCTGCTGGTCGCGGGCGGGGTCAGCCTGGCCGCCGGCGTGCTGACCGCGGTCGTGCTGATCGGGATCGGGTTCCCGGTCGCGGGGTCCGTCGCGTACCTGGCCGCGATCACGGTCGCGGGCTGGGTGTTCGCGGCCGTCGCCGCGGTGGCCGCCCAGCTCGCGCGCAGCGCCCGCACGGCCACCGCGATCGGCCTGTCCGTGCTCGGCGCCGCCTACGTGATGCGCTACGCCGGCGACGCGACCGGGCAGCACTGGCTGAAGGCGCTGTCCCCGATCGGCTGGAGTCATCTGGTGCGGCCGTACCAGGACGAGCGGTGGTGGATGCTCGGGGTGCCGGTCGTGGCCGGCGCGATCCTGTACGCGGTCGCGTACCGGCTGCTCGACCGCCGCGACCTCGGCGCGGGCCTGCTGCCCGAGCGCCTGGGCCGGGAGTCGGCGCCGGAGCTGCGCGGCCCGATCAGCCTGGCCTGGCGGCTGCACCGCGGCCTGCTGGCGAAGTGGGCGGCCGGGGTCGCGTGCTTCGCCGCGGCCGGGGCCGGGCTCAGCCCGCTCACCGAGGACCTGCTCTCGCGGCCGAGCATCGTGGTGGAGAACATCATGCACGGCCTCGGCATCTCCGACGAGGGCAAGACGCTGGCCGCCTACTCGTGGTACCTGATCCTCATCATCTCGTACGCCGTCGCGCTCCACCCGGTGCTCATGACGCTGCGGCTGCGTTCGGAGGAGACCTCGGGCCGCGCCGAGACCGTGCAGTCCACCCCGATGACCCGCCTGCGCTGGGCGGCCGGTCACCTGGTCGTGACGGGGCTCGGCACGGCGGCGCTGATGGCCGTCGCCGGGCTCGTGTTCGGCACGCTGTACTCGCTGCTGGTCGGCGACCTCGTCACCGACCTGCCCCGTTTCCTGGCAGGGGCGCTGAGCACCGTGCCGGCGGCCTGGTGCGTGGGGGCGGTCTGCATGCTCGCGTACGGGCTGCTGCCGCGGGCCAGTGTGGCGATCTCCTGGATCGTCTGGCTCCTGACCGCCGCGCTCGGCAAGGTCGCCGGTCCCCTGTACGGGGTGTTCGACGGTGTCCCGCTGGAGCCGTTCCACTACATCCCGAACGCGATGATCGGGACGTCCTTCGACGCGCGCCCCACCCTCGCGCTGGTGGCCCTCACGGCGCTGCTGCTGGGCGGCGCCCTCGCGGCTCTGCGCCGCCGCGACTTCGGCTGAGTGGTCTAGCATGTCGTGCCTCTCGACAAGATCGGAGGGCGCATGGGTGGCCATTCCATCGAGGTGCGGTCCGACGTCGTGGTCAAGCGGTACCGGTCGTCGGGCCACGACGAGCCCGGACGCGAGTGGCGGGCCCTGCAGCTGCTCGACGAACACGATCCCGGCCTGGCTCCGGCGCCGGTGACCGCCGAGCTGGCGGCTGATCCCCCGACCGTGGTGATGTCCCGCCTGGACGGCGCGGCCGTGAGCGGGGAGATCACCGGCAAGCTCGTCGACGCCCTGGCCGAGGCCGTCACCGGCGTCCAGCAGGCGATCCCGCGGCGGGTGCTCGAGCGGGTGCCGCCGCGTGCCGGGCACCCGGTCGAGCTCCTCCGGCTCGTCCGCGAACGGGCGGCGGCGGCCGAGCCTGATCCGGCGATCGCCGAGGCGTTCCGCGCGGCCTCGGCCTGGGTGGCGCGGCCGGCCCTGGAGGAGCTGCTCGCGCGGCCGGGCACCCCCGGTGTTCGGCACCGGCGACGGGAACATCGCCAACTACCTGTGGGACGGCACGAAGGTCCGGGTCATCGACTTCGAGTACTCCGGCCGCAGCGATCGCGCGTTCGAGCTGGCCGAGGTCACCGAGCACATCGCGGTCTGGGAGAACGACCCGGCCGGGATGACCGCCGTGCTCGAGCGGCTCGAGCTGACCGCCGGGGAGGCCGCCCGGCTCACGGAGTGCCGCCGGCTGATGGCGCTGTTCTGGCTGTTGCGAGTCCGCAAGGAGATCCGGTCCGCGCAGGCGGACCGGATGCTGGCCCTGCTACAACCGGGATGAGCGACGCTCAGAGGGCGTCGGCGAGGCGGTCGACCTGGTCGGGGTCGCTGCCGTAGCAGTACAGCATGACCTCGTCGGCGCCGAGGTCCGCGTACTGGGCGATGGCCTGGCGGATCTCGCCGGGCGTGGTGAGCATCCCGGAGACCATCCGGTCGGCCGTGCCGGTGAACTCGTAATAGGCGCTCATGGCCGCACGGGCCTGGGCGACCACGTCCTCGGAGCCGAGCGCGACGTTGACCTGGGTGACGATGCGGGGCGCGCCGGAACGCCCCGCGTCCTTCCAGAACCGGTGCACGGTTTCGATGAGCCCGCCGGCCCAGGACGGCGGGGCGGCGGCGAGGAAGCCGTCTCCCCAGCGGGCCACCCGGGCGAGCGCGGCCGGCTGGAAGCCGCCGAAGAGCACCTCGGGCCCTCCAGGGCGGGCGGGGAGTGGCCCGATCGGGCCGGCTCCGTCGCCGTAGGGCTCGCCGGACCACAACCGGCGCATGACGGCCATCTGCTCATCGAGCCGGCGTCCCCGGGTGCGGAGGTCGGTGCCCGCGACCTGGTGGTCGTCCTCGCGGCCGCCGATGCCGATCCCGAGGACCAGCCGGCCGCCGGAGATCCGGTCGAGGGTCGCGGCCTGCTTGGCGAGCAGGGCGGGCTCGCGCAGCGGCGCGAGCAGGACTTCGGTCTGTACGCGTACGCGGGTGGTGGCTCCGGCGATGACCGCCAGGGCGACCAGCGGCTCGGGGTTGTCGTAGACCAGCCGGT
This sequence comes from Nonomuraea sp. NPDC049400, assembly GCF_044466425.1. Taxonomy (NCBI): domain Bacteria; kingdom Bacillati; phylum Actinomycetota; class Actinomycetes; order Streptosporangiales; family Streptosporangiaceae; genus Nonomuraea; species Nonomuraea sp. NPDC049400. The sequence goes on along the minus strand of NZ_JBITMP010000005.1, from coordinate 160,863 downwards.
CGAGGAGACCGAGGGTGGTGAAGGGGCCGGCATCAGCGCGGCGGGCCCAGTCGAGCAGTGCCGCGGGGTCGCTGATGGGCAGGCCGAGACCGACGTTCATGAAGTTCCTCCGTGAAGGGGCATGCGAAATCGATGCCGCCCCTCCAGGACCTCCACGACGGGGGAGGCAGGGCTCCCGTTCTGCGGCGCACTTCTGGGGAGCTCCTGATCAAGTAAGGCCCACCTTAAGGGGACGCAGCCACGCTGGGCAACTCAGCTGGTGGCGCCGATGTTCGGCGGTGTGTCGCGCGGGATCGGAGTGCCGTGGATGTCGCGATCGCCGTCATCGTGGATGGCGAGACCGGCGCCGATGGCCGGGGAATCGCTTTTCAGCCGGAATCCGAGCAGGTTTTCCGGATTGACGAATTCCGGGTCCGCGACCACGGGGTTGGCGTGGTGTGGCGGCACGGCGACGTTGTGGTAGAGGTTGTGGTCGTAGACGCCCACCGCGTCATTGATGGCCGAACCTTCTGCCCGCCCGGAGAAGATGTTGTTGGTGAAGGCGATCGGCGTGTGGTCACCGCGGCTGCCGACGATGACGTCGGCGGCGGGGCTGTGGATCACGTTGTTGTAGAACTTCACGTTCCTGATCGCGTTGGCGCAGCCGTTGGCGACGACGGGGATCTCGAAATCCCCCAGGAGCAGGTCCTTGTCGTTCTGGCTGATGTTGTACCGGACCGTCGCGCCATCGGTGTGCGAGCCGGGGATCGCGCAGAACAAAATGAACGGGCCGTCGTTGTCGTGGCTGTAGTTGTGCTGGTAGACGAGGCCGGAATTGCCCGAGTCGACGCTGAGCGCGAAGGACGGCGGAGTGGCGCAACCGCCCGTGATCTCGTTGCACTGCACGATGGGGCGGATCGAGTTGGACGCGAGAATTCCGGCACGGGATTCCGCCGTGCGCAGGCCGAATCCGTCGACCTTGTTGTTCTCCGTCAGCGAGTCCATGCCGTTCTGCACGAGGATCCCGTCACCGCCGAGCCCGCTGAGCTCGTTGCGGAAGATCCGCACATTGGTGATGGGTACGAAATGATTGGTGCCGGCCGAAAACAGTTCATGGCGATTCCACTGCGACAGCGTGCCGATGCCGATGTTGTCGACGTCGGACACGGTGCAGTGCGAGACCTGGATCCCGTCGAATCCGGTGGCCACCTCGGAGCCGGCGGCCTTGAACACGATGCCGCCGCTGTTCTCGAGGTCGGCCTTCAGCGCATCGGGGCCGGCCACGTCGTGGACCACCACATCGTCGACCACGTAATGCCGGCCGATGCCGTAGTCCTCCAGCAGAACGTAGATGCCCGCGCGCGCGGTCGCATCCCTGGGGCCGGGATTGGAGACGTCGAGCTCGCGGATCTCCCAGCCTTCCACGTTGTGCAGGAACACGGCGGCGCGGGCCCCGCCGCCGCTGATGGCGGGGCGGTCGCCGGTGCCGTAGGCGCCGATGACGATGGGGTTTCCGGCGGTGCCGGACCCTCGCGGCTTCAGCACGCCCTGATAGGTGCTCCCGCGGCGGAACAGGAGCGAGTCGCCCGGTTTGAAGACGACCGAGTTGACCTGCTCCAGGGTCCGCCACGCCGCATGCGAGGACAGGCCGGTGGCGGAATCGTCGCCTGAACGGGAATCCACGTAGTAGCGCAGGCCGGTGGCGGCCGGAGCGCTGGCTCGATGAGGTGGGCTCTGCACCATGAAGCTCACTCCAGAAACGGGGACAGCCCCCTGCGGGAGGGGGCTGTCATGGGGACGGTCAGCTGACACAGGGCCCTTGGTAGGCGCCGATGTTCGGCCCGCTGGCAGGCACCTGGGAGCCGAAGATGTCGCGGCCGCCGTTGTCGGCGATGGCAAGCCCGGCGCCGATGGCGGGCGAACCGCAGGCCAGCCGGTATCCGAGGATGCTGTCCAGGCCGGTCCCGCTTCCCGGATTGACGAAGTTCGGGTCCGCGGTCACGGGGTTGGTGTGGTGGGACGGCACTTCGACGTTGTAGTAGAGGTTGTTGTCGTAGATTCCGACCGAGTCGTGGATGACCGAGTTTCCTGCGCGGCCGAAGAAGATGTTGTTGGTGAATTGGATGGGGGTGTGGTCGCCGCGGCTGCCGGAGATGACGTTGGCGTTCGGGCTGTAGATCACGTTGTTGTAGAACTTCACGTTCGGGATGCCGACGTCGCAGCCGTTGGCGACGACGGGGATCTCGAAGGTGCCGAGGAGCAGGTCCTTGTCGTTCTGGCTGATGTTGTAGCGGACGACCGCGCCGTCGGCGTGCGAGCCGGTGAACGCGCAGAACAGCATGAACGGACCGTCGTTGTCGTGGCTGAAGTTGTACTGGTAGACGGTGTTGGAGTTGCCGGCGTCCACGCTGAACGCGAACGACGGCGGTGTGGCGGCGCCGCCCGTGACCTCGTTGTACTGCATGACCGGCCGGTCGGAGTTGAACGCGACGACTCCGGCGTGCGAAGCGCTCGCCCGCAGGCCGAACCCGTCGACCTTGTTCCATTCCGTCAGCGAGTCGACGCCGTTCATCACCAGGATGCCGTCGCCGCCCTGGTCGGAGACCAGATTCCAGGTGACGCGCACCTTGGTGTTCGGCACGAAGGTGTTGGTGCCCGCGGGATACAGTGCCCGCTTCGACCACTGGGAGACGATGCCGATGCCGACGTTGTCCGTCCCCGAGACGATGTTGCGGGTGATCTCGATCCCGTCGAACCCGGTGGCCACCTTGGAGCCGGCGGCCTTGAACACGATGCCGCCGCTGTTCTCGAGCTCGGGCTGCAGGCAGTCACAGCCGGGCACGTCGTGGACCTTCACACCGCTGATCTTGTAGTACTTGCCGATGCCGAAGTCCTCGAGCAGGACGTAGATGCCCGCCCGCGCGCTGCTGTCCCGGGTGGCCGGGTTGGAGATGTCGAGATCGCGGATCTCCCAGCCCTGCACGTTGTACAGGAACACGGCGGCGCGGGCACCGCCGCCGACGATGGCGGGACGGGCTCCCGTGCCGTAGGCGCCGATGACGATGGGGCTGGTGGCCGTGCCGGACCCCTGCGGCTTCAGCACGCCCTGACAGGTGGTCCCGCGGCGGAACAGGATCGAGTCGCCCGGCTTGAAGACGACCGAGTTGACCTTCGCCAGGGTCCGCCACGCCGTGCTCGTGGACAGGCCCGATGCGGAGTCGTTCCCGGAAGCGCAGTCGACGTAGTACCGGGTGCCGGCGGTGGTCGTCGTCGACGCTGCCGCCTGCGCGGGGGCACCGGCCATGACGAACGCGCTCATGACGGCGATGAGTAAGAGAATGTGGGCAGCGGGGCCACGGCTCCTCCGCACGATTTCCGACGTGTTATCCATGTGCTTTGCTCCAAGAAGGTATTGCTTGGGTCCAGGAAGGGACGTGGGAGCGAGTCTGAACCGACCGGCTCGACGGCCGCTCGATTAGGGCTGAACGGCCCATTCCTGGTGCCGCCAGGCGGCATCCGCGAAGGCCCATTCAAAACGCGCGCCAATGAGAAACTGCTCGACGAGCCGCTTCCTGTCGGTCTCCGAGCACTGAGCGCCCACCTCGTCGACCATGGCGAGGTAGGCGTTCACGTAGCCCTCGTAGTCCCCGCCGGGCGGATACTGCGCGACCCACGAGGCGTAGCGGGATCCGGGTTCGCAGCGCTCCCGCAGATCGTCGGAGACGAAGAGATGAAACCAGCTCATCGGCAGCAGACCGGCGATGCCGGCGGCGAACGAGATGGTGGGCGCGGCGAGCATGAAGGACGTGTAGGCGTGGATCACCGGGCGGGCCGCGGGACTGTCCTGACCGGCCAGGCGAAGCCCGGCGGCCAGGTCGGACAGTCCCGCGGCCAGCTTGGGCAGCGAGCCGAACGTGGCACTCGCCGCTGAGCAGAGCAGAGTGCCGTGCTCGTCCCGCTCGGCGAGCGCCGCGCACCGGGCCAGCGCCCGCGCATAGGTGGGAACGACGTAGCGGGCGTCCTGCTCGGCGAAGTACCACAGTGATGACGGCGGCAGCGTGCCCGCACGCAGGCCCGTCCAGAACGGATGGTCCTTGACCTTGGCCACCAGCGGTCGCGCGATCGCCGACAGTTCCGCCCGCATGGACATCAGCGCGCCGCCGCCGTCACGCTGAGCCCGCCGGCGACCCGGCCGAGGACCTCGGCCAGCACCTGCTCCGCGTCGGCCGCGCCGTCGCCCCGCCAGGCCACGAACGCGTCCGGCCGGACCAGGACGGCGCCGTCACGGGCGATGCCGAAGGTGGCGGCCCAGTCGTCGTCCTGCGGGACATAGTCGCCCTCCGCGCCCAGCCGTACCGCACGCAGCGGCACGTCAGTGTGCTCGGCGAGCTTGGCCGCCGCCTCGTGCCAGGCACCGCCGTCAGGACCGGTGAGCAACACGTACGAGTCCCAGAACAGGTCGATGGTGGACAGCCGCTCGCCGTCGCGCTCCAGCCAGACGTGCGGCGCCCGGGTGCCCGGCTCGCCGGTCAGCTCCAGCGGCGCGGTCAGCGTCGGCCTCGGCGTCTCGGTGACCACCGCCTGGGAGCGGTAGCGGTAGCCGAGCGTGATGATGATGTCGTCGACCATCTCGTTCCGGACGTCTTCCGTGGCGTACCCGTGCCTGATCCGGTTCCTGACCATGGCCTGCTGGGCCATGGCGGCGCCCACCGCGTGGCGCTCGTCGTGATAGGTGTCGAGCAGCTCGGGGCCCGCCCAGCCGTGCAGCGTGGCCGCCAGTTTCCAGGCCAGGTTGTGCGCGTCGTGGATGCCCGTGTTGGCGCCGAACCCGCCCGCGGGCGGGTGCACGTGGGCGGCGTCCCCGGCCAGGAACACCCGCCCGACCCGGAAGCGCTCCGCCACCAGTTGCGCGCCCTCCCACGGCACCTTCGCCATGATCTCGACGTGCATGTCCGGCTTGCCGGACGCGGTGCGGACGATCTCCACGCAGCGCTCATCGGTGAAGTCGGCCGGGGACTCGCCCTTGTCCGGGTGGTAGATGGGGGCGGCCAGCCAGGGATCGCGCCCGTGCAGCCGGGACAGCCCGGTCATCGTCCCGCCGGCGGTCGCATAACACAGGATGAACGGCCGGTCGGCCAGGATCTCCTCCAGCTCGGGCGCGCGGAAGTAGATGCTGAGCGCGTTGAACACGGTGCCGAGGCCGGTCCGGGAGACGCCGAGGATGTTGCGGACCGAGCTGCTCGCGCCGTCCGCACCCACGAGGTACTGCGCACGGACCGTCGTGACCGTTCCGCTCGCCACGTCCTCCACCTGGGCGGTCACGCCGTCGTCGTCCTGCTCGATCGCGCGCAGCCTGGTCGCGAAGCGCACCTGGCCGCCGTACTCGCGGGCCTTGTCCGCCAGCACCACCTCGTAGCGGTCCTGGCCGCAGCCCATGACCCGCTCCGGGCTGATGGCCACGCCGTCCAGCGACGGAGCCTCGAGCACCTCGGCGTCGGCGATCTCGGAGAAGGTGTTGACCCGCAGGATCCCGCCCTCGAAGAACGGGTGCGAGTCACCGATCTCCAGCGCCCGGACCTCCTTGCCCAGCCCCGCCGCCCGGAAGATCTCCATGGTGCGGGCCTGCAGGCCGGGCGCGCGAGGCAGCATGGAGGTCTCGCCACGCTTCTCGACGACCAGGGTCCTGATCCCGTGACGGCCCAGGAAGACCGCCGTGGACAGGCCGACCGGGCCGGCGCCCACGATCAGCACCGGCACGTTCTCGTCGTACATCAGATTCCTCCATCGACGTTGATCGTCTCGCCGTTCACGAACCGCGACAGGTCACTGGACAGGAAGGCGACGACTCCGGCTATGTCCGCGACGTCCCCGAGCCGGCCGAGGGGGATCATCTTCTGGTAGCGCTCGAGCACCGCGGGCGGCGTCGGCTCCTCGGTCTGGATCGGCCCCGGCGCCACCACGTTCACGCGGATCTGCCGCGGGCCCAGCTCCTTGGCGAGGGAACGGGTGAGCCCGACCAGGCCGGCCTTGGTGGCCGTGTAGTGGGCGCGCAGCGGGATGCCCACGGTGGCGACCCTGGAGCCCACGAAGATGACGGAAGCACCCTCGCTGAGCAGCGGCAGCGCGCGCTGCGTGACCAGGTACGGCCCGCCCAGGTTGTTGGTCACGACGCGCTGCCACTCCTCGAGCGGGAGCTCGGCGAACGGCACGTGGCTGATGACCCCCGCGTTGTGCACGACCACGTCAAGGGACCCGTACGCGGCGCGGCACTGCTCGACGAGGTCTTCGACGTCCGCCGGGTTGCTCACGTCCGCTCTGACCAGGTGGTGGTCGCCACCGGTCTCCTTGAGTTCGCGGGCCAGGCTCGTGACGGCCTCGCCCTCCGTGCGGTAGCACGTCACCACGTCGGCACCCGCGCGGGCGAGGCCGAGCACGACGCCCCGCCCTATGCCGCGCGAACCGCCGGTCACGAGGATCTTCTTTGCGGTCAGATTGAGCTCCATCGTCCATGGCTCCTGTGACATCTAGAGGAGGAGCGCCGCCGCCACGAGGTTGGCGATCAGCGCGGCCAGCGAGAGCACCACTCGCGCGGTGTTCCAGTTCTTCCAACGGACCCGCGGATCGCGTTCCGGCCAGTCGTTCGGTTGGCTCGCCGGGTCCAGCGCGGTCACGTATTTGTTGATCGGGACGTTCTTCACCAGGGAAATCGCCATAAGCACGGCCAGCAGTGCGGCGGCCAGCCAGAACAGGCCCGCCGCGGCCGCCCGCTCGCCGGAGCTCATCACCGCCAGGGCGATGTCCAGCCCGAACGCCAGCGCGTTCATGATGGGCAGGAACGGGTCGTAACGCGGCCACAAGAACTTGATCAGGTCCACATACCCCGCGTACGGCAGGCGGAGGGCGAAGGCCGCCAGCCCGATCGCGTTGCCGAGCATGACGCCGGTCGCGACCCCGTTCGCGAACAGCGCCAGCGCGAGGAGCGCCCCGGTCATCCCGCGCCCTGCGGGGCCGCCGCTGCTGCCTTCTCCACCAGCCCCTTGATCCGGTTCATCTGGATCGCGGTGTTGTGGTTCAGGTACGCGGTCATCCCGTCGTCGTCCGCCGGGGCCTGCGGCTTCATGTGGAAGTCCTGCACCCAGCGCATCCGCACACCCTCAGGGACCTCGCGGTACTCCCAGAAGATGTTCATGTACTCGAACGGGCCGGTCTCGACCCGGTGCGCGCGCACCTCCCGCTTGACGGGGTCGGGGGTGCGCTGGGAGACCCAGCTCCACACCGTGCCGTCCTCGTCGGGGTGCATGGTGAGGCGGAAGGTGATCGTCTCGCCGTCGCGCTCCAGGATCTCCGCGGCGGCGTACTCGCTGAACAGCTGGGGCCACGAGGCGACGTCGTTGGTCATCTCCCAGACCAGGTCCATGGGGGCCTCGATGACGATGGCGTTGTCCGTGTGTCCGGCCATGGCAGGATTCCTCCGTTCAGCTCGCCAGACGAACGTTGACGTAGTCGGCCAGGGCGCGGGGCGTGGGAAGCTGCTCCACCACGTCGTCGGGGATCACGACGCCGAGGTGGTTCTGGAGCTTGGCCGTCACCTCCAGCACCGCGAGCGAGTCGTAGCCGAGGTCGACGAACGGCACCTCGGAGATGTCGTCGCCGAGGTTCACGTTCTCGGCGGCGCCGGCGCACTCGATCATCGTGGCTTTGAGGTCCTCGACGGTGAAGGGAGTGGGAGTGGTCTGGGTCATCTGGTGCTCCGTTCGTTCGTGACGATGACTGCCGCGTTGAATCCGCCGTGGCCGCGGGCGACGACCATGGCGGTGCCGAGGTCCGCCTCGCGTGGCGCCCCGCGGACCAGGTCGATGTCGCACTCGGGGACCAGCTCGGTCACCCCGGTCGTGGGCGGGATGACGCCGTCGCGAATGGCCAGCAGGGCGCTCGCGAGGTCGAGGGCCGCGCCGCCCGCGTAGAGCCGCCCGGTCATGGTCTTCGGCGCCGTGACCGGCGGGCGGCCCGGGCCGAACACCGCGCGGATCGCCGCGGCCTCCTGCAGGTCGAGCTCCGGCACGCCGGCCGCGTCCGCGAAGATCACGTCGACGTCGCCGCCGGTCAGCCCGGCGTCGGCGAGAGCCAGCTCCATGGCCCGGCGCAGGCCGGGCTCGCGGCCCGAGCCAGGACGCGGATCGAAGGTCGAGGCGTAACCGGCGATCTCCCCGTAGACCCGCGCGCCCCGGGCCCGCGCGTCCTCGGCGTTCTCGACGATCAGCATCGCGCCGCCCTCGCCCGGCACGTAGCCGGACGCGCCGACCCCGAAGGGCAGGTACGCCGTGCCGGGATCGGTCGACTCGCTGAGCCGCCCGTTGCTGTACTGGGCGGTCAGGCCGTAGGGGCACAGGGAGGCGTCGGTTCCGCCGGTGACCACCAGCCGGGTGCCGTTCCTGACCAGCTGGCGTGCCTGGCCGGCCGCGTCCAGCCCGCCCGCCTGCTCGGCGCAGATGACCCCGCAGGGTCCGCGCATCCCGTGGCGGATGGAGATCTGGCCGGTCGTGGCCGCGTAGAACCACGCGATCGACTGGTACGCGCCGACCCAGGAGGGCCCCTTGGACCACAGCAGCTCGATCTCCCGCTGGCCGAACTCGGTCCCGCCGGAGGAGCTGGCGGTCACCACGGCCATGTCGTACTCGGGGATGGCCGAGGGGTCGGCGCCCGCGTCCTGCAGCGCCCAGGCTGCCGCGGCCAGCCCGAGGTGGGTGCCGTGGTCCGTCTGCGGGATGAGCCGGCTCGGGATGTGCTCGCCGGCGGTGAAGCCGCTCACCTGCCCGGCCAGCCGGACCGGGTAGCCGGAGGCGTCGAAGCGGCTGATCTCCCTGATGCCGCTCTGCCCCGCCAGCGTGGCCGCCCAGTACTCCTCGATGCCGAGCCCGTTCGGCGCCGCGATCCCGAGTCCGGTGACGACAGCCTGCCTGGTGGTTGTCTCGCTCATGCCGACCTCACGATGGCCATGGCGGTCTGGAAACCGCCGAACCCGCTGCCGACGCTGAGCACTCCGTCGATCGCGTGCTCCCGCGCCGTGAGCGGCACGTAATCGAGATCGCACTCGGGGTCCCGCGTGTGCAGGTTCGCCGTCGGCGGCACCACCTGGTGCTCGATGGCCAGCGCGCAGGCGGCCACCTCGATGGATCCGATGGCGCCGAGGGAGTGGCCGACCATGGACTTGATGGAGCTGACCGGCACCTCGTACGCACGCCGGCCGAGCGCGCGCTTGAAGGCCGCGGTCTCGTGCCTGTCGTTCTGCTTGGTCCCCGAGCCGTGCGCGTTGATGTAGTCGATGTCCGAGGCGTCCAGCCGCCCCATGTCCAGGGCGTTGCGGATCGCCTCGGCCATCTCGCGGCCGTCCGGTTTGAGCCCCGTCATGTGGTACGCGTTGCTGCGACTGGCGAATCCCGCTATTTCGGCATAAATGTGTGCGCCGCGCGCCAGGGCCGCCTCCCGCTCCTCCAGGACGAACACGGCGGCCCCCTCCCCGAGGACGAACCCGTCCCGGTGCGCGTCGAACGGACGCGACGCGTGGGCCGGATCGTCGTTGTTGGGAGAGGTCGCCTTGATCGCGTCGAAGCAGGCCGCGGTGATGGGCGAGATGGGCGCGTCGGTGGCGCCGGCGATCACCACGTCGGCACGGCCGGTCCAGATCTGCTGGGCGCCGTTGCCCACCGAGTCCAGCCCCGCCGTGCAGCCCGTGGAGATCAGGGAGACCGGCCCCTCGGCGCCCGCCGCCCAGGCGACCTCGCACGCGATGGTGCTCGGCGCCATGTATCCGTACAGGTGCCGCACCACGTAGTCGGGATCCACCAGCCAGCGCCGGCCGCCGTCGCTCAGCACGACGTACTCCTCTTCGAGGCCCATCGTGCACCCCACGGCGCTGCCGATGCTGACCCCGATGCGCTCCGGCGGCACCCCCTCGAGGCCGCTGTCGGCCAGCGCCTCCCTGGCGCACACCACGCCGAACTGCGCGGCCCGGTCCATCCGGCGGATCTCCGCCGGGCTCAGCCCCTCCGCGGCCGGGTCGAAGTCGGCCTCGGCTGCGACGCGGGAGCGGAAGCCGGACGCGTCGAACAACGAGATCGCACGGGTGGCGGTGCGGCCCTCGGACAGCAGATCCCAGAACGCCTTCGTTCCGATGCCGCCCGGGGCCACCACGCCGATCCCGGTGATGACGACGCGCCTGTCAGTGCGCATCAGTTCGGCCCTCCAACATCAGGTACCGCGTGCTCCGCCCCGGGGTTCGGCAGCGGCTCGGTGTCGACGTGGCCGAGCTCGGGCCGCGGCGCCAGCGGGCTCAGGTGGAAGACCGCGTACACCTCTTCCGCGCCGTCGTTCCAGACCCGGTGCGGCACACCCTTGGGCACCATCAGCCCTTCGCCGGCCTCCAGATCCAGCACCTGAGTGCCGATCCTGGCGGTGAGCCGGCCGCGCACCACGAAGAGGAACTCCTCGGAGTACGGGTGATAGTGCTCGGCCACGAACTCGCCGGGGACGAGCGTCAGCGTGCCCATGAACCCGGAGGTGGAGGCGACCGTCTTCGGGCTGAGCACCACCCGGATGTCACCTCCGCGGCGCCGGTTGGCGGCCACGTCGTCCGCGCGCACCTTGGCCACCACGGCGAGCTTCTCCGCTGCGTCACTCACCGTTCGCCTCCCAGACGTAGAAGGGGTTGGCCATGGCGTCCTTCGGTTCGCGCCAGTTCGGGTCGTAGGGCCGGATGTGCTGCGCCAGCCGCTGGTTGATGTCGTCATAGAGCGGGTGGCTGCGCGCCTTGTAGAGATTCGGCGTGATGTCGTCATCCGCCTCCACCAGGTGGAAGTAGAGGTCGTGGAAGCGGAAAAGCGTGCGTCGCGACACTCCGATCATCCGGGGCAGGTCCGTGGAGTCAGAGTCCCTGAAGATCTGAGCCACGTTGTCAGCCTCGGCCGGTTCCATGCGGGCGACGATCAATGTCCGATGCACCCGGAGCTCCTCTCGTTTTGATGCCCCATGGTTGACCCGATGGTTCTGGTCTCGGTCGAATCCCGCTCGAATCGGGTGGCGCGAGTCCATTTCGAGCCGCGGACCGCACAGTGGCGGCGGGATTTCAGAACCGTCGAAAGGTGACTGCTGTGAGCGGCGAGAACGAGCTGGCCTTCATCGGTCTTGGCGGCATGGGTGCCGGCATGGCGCTGTGCCTGCGCGAGGCCGGATTCCCGCTGGTGGTCCACAACCGCACGGCGGCCAAGACCGTGCCGCTGGCCGAGGCGGGGGCACGCGTCGCCGCCTCGGCCGGCGAGGCCGGCCGCGACGCCTCCATCGTCCTGCTCAGCCTCAGCGACGAGGCGGCGGTCGAGCAGGTCCTGTTCGGCGAGCTGTCCGGGCGGCTACGTCCGGGAGCGCTCGTGGTGGACACCTCGACCGTTTCGCCGGCCTACTCCGCGGACGCGTCCGAGCGGCTGGCCAGGACCGGCGCCCGCCGCGTCGAGGCGTGCGTGATCGGGAACCCGCCGATGGCCAGGGCGGGCCAGCTGCGGATCTTCACGGCCGGGCGGCAAGAGGACGTGGACGGCGCCCGCGAGGTCCTTGAGGCACTCGGCCAGGAGATGGTGCACGTCGGCCCGGCCGGCTCGGCCTGCGGGCTGAAACTCTCCTTCAACCTGCTCCTCGGCAACCAGATCGCCGCGCTGGCCGAGGCGGCGCAGCTGGCCGTCAGCGCCGGCGTCGACCGCGACCTGTTCTTCACGACCATCGCCAAGAGCGGGTTCAGCTCGCCGGCGCTGGCCTTCCGCGCGGAGCTGATGCGGACCCGCCGCTACGAGCCGCCGGCGTTCCGCAGCACGCTGATGGAGAAGGACCTGCGCCTGGCGGTGGCCGGTGCCGCCGCGCACGACCTGGAGCTGCCCGTCACGGCGGGGGTGGCCGAGCGGTTCGGCGCGGCGATCCGCGCCGGTGACGGCGACAAGGACGCCGCCGCCATCGCCGAGCTGCGCACCCCTGCCCGCTGAGCCGGGCTCAGCGGGCGGGGCTCAGATCGCGATTCCGCCGTGGACCTCGAAGACGCTGCCGGTGATGTACGAGGCCCGGTCGGATGCCAGGAACGCGACGAGATCGGCCACCTCTTCGGGGTGGCCGAACCGGCGCAGCGCGATCGCGTCCAGCAGCCGCTTGGTGGCCCGCTCGCTGAGCTGGTCGGTCATGTCCGTGGTGATGAGACCAGGCGCGACCACGTTGGCGCGCACCCCGTGCCCGCCGATCTCCTTGGCCAGCGCCCGGGTGAAGCCGATGATGGCCGCCTTCGACGCCGAGTACGTGGTCTGCGTCGCGTTGCCGTACACGCCGGCGACGGAGGACATGGTGATCAAGCAGCCCGACCGGCGCTTCATCATGCCGAAGACCGCGGCGCGGCACAGGTGGTGCACACCGCCGATGTTGGTCCGCAGCACCGCCTCCCAGTCGGCCTCCTCCACGAGCATGAGCGGCCCGTCCCTGGTGATGCCGGCCGACGTCACGACCGTGTCGATCGGGCCGAGCTCGGTTTCCACGCGGTCGACCCAGTCACGCATCGCCTGACCGCTGGCGACGTCCGCGCGGACCGGGAGCACCTGGCCGCCGAACTCCCTGGCCTCCTTGGCCACCGCCGCCGCGCTCTCCTCGGCGCTGTGGTAGCAGAAGCTGACATCGAATCCGTCCCGTGCCAGTCGCAGCACGATCGCCCGGCCGATGCCGCGCGAGCCGCCGCTGACGAGCGCGACCTGCCTGTCTGTGTGGCTCATTACCACAGAGTCGCACCGGGCCCGGAGGGACTGCTCGAGGCCGGCTCGAGAACCGTAGGCCCCGTGGCCTGCGCTCGCGCGGCCGGTCGAGCCCTGTTCCAGTCCGTCGCGAGCGCGACGGCAGAGCATCGGGCAAGACGTGCCTGAGCGGAGGTTGATCGTGGATCTTGAATTGGCCGGCAAGCGGGTCCTGGTGACCGGCGGCACGCACGGGATCGGCCGGGCGACCGTGCTGGCGTTCGCCCGGGCCGGAGCCCGCGTGGTCGCCTGCAACCGCAGCCCGGGAGAGGCGGCCGACGGCCTGGCCCGTGAACTGAAGGAACTGGGTGACGGCCACCGCGTGGTGCAGGCCGACGTGACCGAGCCCGATGGCGCGGCCACGCTCGCGGCCGTCTGCCAGGAGGCGCTCGGCGGTCTGGACGTGGTCGTGAACAACGTCGGCGTCGACGGTCGGGCCCGTTTCGCGGAGCTCACCGAGCAGGAGTGGGACCGCGTGATCACGGCGAATCTCACCAGCAGCTTCCTGGTGACCCGGGCCACGCTCGGGCTGCTCGCCGACCACGGCTCCGTCGTCTACATCGGGGCCTCGGCCGGCATGCGCGGGCGGCCGGAGAGCGCCCACTACTGCGCTTCCAAGACCGCGCTCTCCGGGCTCACCCGGTCGCTCGCCAGGGAGTTCGGCACCCGGGGCGTGCGGGTCAACACCGTGGCGCCCGGCGTGATCGTGAAGGGGCCGGATGACGGGCCGCCGCCCCCGGTCGCCGAGCTCATCAAGGCGGTGACGGCGCTCGGCCGTCTCGGCTCTCCCGAAGAGGTGGCGGCGGCCGTGCTCTTCCTGGCCAGCGACGTGTCCCGGTACATCACCGGGGTCACTCTGAACGTGGACGGAGGCGTCTGATGCCCTATGCCGCCATCACCTACAACGTCCGCCCCGGATTCGACGACGAGATCGCGGAGATCTTCGCCGACTTCCAGCGGGTGGACACTCCCATCCTGCGCGGCGCGACCGGCGACGAGGCCGGCCGGCTGCTCGGCACGGCCGTATTCCTCAAGGACGGCGTGCTGGTCCGAGTGATCCACTACGAGGGCGACTTCCGGGCTGTCGCCCGCCACATGGCCGGGCAGAAAGGCGTGCACATGATCGAGGAGAAGCTGGCGCCCTACCTCGTCGACCAGCGCGACACCTCGACGCCGGAGGCGTTCCAGGCGTACTTCCGCAACGCGCTCATGCGCTGCATCGTCCAGCTCTCCGTGGACACGCATCCCGCGGGCCGATGATGGAGCTGGGCATCGGGCTGCCGACGATGGTGTCGGGTATCGCCGGCAACGACCTTCTCACCTGGGCTCGGAGGGCCGAAGAGCTCGGTTTCTCGTCACTCGGGGCGCTCGACCGGCTGATGTACGACGGCTACGAGCCCCTGATCGCGCTGGCCGGAGCGGCCGGCGCGACGAGCCGGATCCGGCTGGCCACGACCATCCTGATCGCCGCCTACCGGGGCGACCGGGCGCTGCTCGCCAAGCAGCTGGCGAGCCTGGACCGGCTGTCCGGCGGACGGCTCGTGGTCGGCGCCGCCGCCGGCGGGCGGCAGGACGACTACGAGGCGTGCCGTACCCCTTATGCGGAGCGCGGCCGGCGGCTCGACGAGCTGCTCGCCGAGCTGCGCGGGTTCTGGAGCGGGGAGAGCGACGGGCCGGTCCCCGGGCCGCGCGCCGAGAAGGGCGGGCCGCCGCTGTTCGTGGGTGGCCACTCGCCCGCGGCCATGCGGCGCGCGGCCGCCTTCGGCGACGGCTGGATCGCCGGGGGCAGCTCGGCGTCCGCCTATGGCGAGCTGGTCGGCCGGGTCAGGCAGGCCTGGCAGGAGGCCGGACGGGCCGACCGGCCGCGCCTCATGGCGATCGCCTACGTGTCGCTGGGGCCGGACGGGCGCGAGCAGGCCGCGCACCACCTGCTGGACTACTACTCCTTCATGGGGTGGAAGGCCGAGATGGCGGTGCGGAGCGTGCTCACCGACGCGCACCAGCTGCGTGACTTCGTGGCCGGCTACGAAGCCGCCGGCTGCGACGAGCTGCTGCTGTTCCCGTGCGTCCAGGACCCGCGACAGGCGGATCTGATCGCCGACGCCGTCTGGAGGTGAGCTCACCATGCTGAACGTCCTGTCCGTGCTGGTGCTCCTCGGCAGCGGCACGGTGGCGGGCGTGCTGTTCGCGGTGGCCGTCAGCACCGTGCCGGCGCTGGCGGCGATGCCGCCGGACCGTTACGTCTACACGCACACGCTGCTCGGCCGGAACTGGGATCCGACCATGCCGCTCATCGTGCTGGGCACGACGCTGCTGGACATCGTCCTGGCCTTCTGGGCGCCGGGAGGGGTCGCCCTCGCGCTGGTCATCTGCGCGACGGTGTGCCTGGCCGGCGTCTCGTGGGTCTCGCACCTGCGCAACGTGCCGATCAACAAGCGGGTGCACCAGACCGATCCGGACGCCGTCCCGCCGGGGTGGGAGGATCCGCGGCCGGTGTGGCGGCGCTGGCATCTGCTGCGTACGTCGCTCGCGATGGTGGCGCTCGCCGCCAACAGTCTCGCGCTCACGTTGATCTTCTGACCGGTCGAGGCCCAAGGGATCTCCCTTGGGCCTCGACCTTTTTCAGGTGGCCCAGGAACGGGGCGAGCGGTAGCGGTGCCACTCCCGGCGCGGACGCCTGGTGGAGGGGGACGGCTCGGGCCGTGCGGCCTGAGCCGTGCTCAGCGTGGTGAGCGCGCAGACCAGCGCGCAGATCTCTTCGTCCGTCGGATGTCCCGACACGATGTGCAGTTCCATCACATCGGCGGGTTTCCGTGCTTGCGCTGCGGGCCCGCCGAATGCTTGGCCCGGAGCAGGGCGAGCGCTCGGATCAGGGTCCCCCTGGTCTCCCGCGGGTCGATGATGTCGTCCACGAGACCGCGCTCGGCCGCGTAGTACGGGTGCATGAGGACGTTGCGGTACTCCTCGACCCGCCTGGCCCGCTGCGCCGCCGGGTCGGCAGCCGCGGCGATCTCCCTGCGGAAGATGACGTTGGCCGCGCCCTCCGCGCCCATGACCGCGATCTCGTTCGTGGGCCACGCGAAGGACAGGTCCGCTCCGATGGAGCGGGAGTCCATCACGATGTACGCGCCGCCGTACGCCTTGCGCACGATCAGCTGGATCCGGGGCACGGTGGCCGCACAGTACGCGTACAGCAGCTTGGCCCCGTGGCGGATGATCCCCCCGTGCTCCTGGTCGGTGCCGGGCAGGAAGCCGGGCACGTCGACCAGGCTGACGAGCGGGATGTTGAACGCGTCGCAGAGCTGGATGAAGCGGGCTCCCTTCTCCGAGGCCTTGATGTCCAGGACGCCGGCGAGGTGACGCGGCTGGTTGGCGACGATACCGGTCACTTCGCCGTCGAACCTGGCCAGCCCGCAGATGATGTTGCCCGCCCAGCCCGCGTGGAACTCGAAGAACTCCCCGTCGTCGACGATCTCCTCGATGACGGCCGACATGTCGTACGGGATCGACGGCTCGGAAGGGACGAGATCGAGCAGGCTGTCGTTGCTCCGGTCCGGCGGATCGGTGGCGACGGTGGACGGCGGCAGTTCCTGGTTGTTGGACGGCAGCATGGACAGCAGGAAACGCACGTCCTCCAGGCACGAGATCTCGTCGGGATAGACGAAGCCCGCCACCCCGGAGACCGTCCCGTGCACGCGCGCGCCGCCGAGGCAGTCGGCGCTGATCTCCTCCCCGGTCACCGCCTTCACGACATCGGGGCCTGTGATGAACATCTGGGCGATGCCGTTGACCATGAACACGAAGTCGGTGAGCACGGGGGAGTACGCGGCGCCGCCGGCGCACGGCCCGAGCATCACGCTGATCTGCGGGATCACCCCGGACATGCGCACATTGCGCTGGAAGATGCCGCCGTAACCGGCGAGCGCCGTCACCCCCTCCTGGATGCGCGCGCCCGCGCCGTCGTTCAAGCTGATCAGCGGGACCCCGGCGGCCTCGGCCAAGTCCATCACCTTGTGGATCTTGGCTGCGTGCGCCTCCCCGAGTGCCCCGCCGAACATGCGGAAGTCGTGCGCGAAAACCATCACCCGGCGGCCGTGGACGCGTCCCCAGCCCGCCACCACACCATCGGTGTGCGGGCGGCGGTGCTGCATCCCGAAGTCGGTCGCCCGATGCCGGCGGAAGGCCTCGACCTCCACGAACGAGTCGGGGTCGAGCAGCACCTCCAGCCGTTCGCGTACGGTCAGTTTGCCCTTGGCGTGCTGTCTCGCCGTCGCCTCGGAGTCCGGCCCGCTCCTGATGTTCTCCTTGAGGAGGGCCAGCTCCGTGACGCGATCGCTCATCGTCTCACGCGGCAAGTCGGTCAACGGCGAATCAATGATCCCGGTGTCTTCCCGCTCCAGCATGCGTTCCCCTCACCTGTTGTCAGGTTCTGCAGAATCCAGAGGAACACAGGCGTTCCTGGCAGGGGCACCCCTACCGGACCACTAGAAGGCAAGAGACGCAGGTAGATCGCTTCGGCCGCCGATGTTGAGCTTGCGGTAGGTACGGGTCAGGTGCTGCTCGACCGTGCTGACGGTGAGGTACAGCTGGCCGGCGATCTCCCGGTTGGTGTGCCCGGCGGCCGCCAGCGCCGCGACCCGCCGCTCCGCCTCGCTCAGCACGGTCACCTCCCCGCCGGAATCCCGCGCCGCGGGGGTGTCGGCCTCCTCCGCCGCCGGGAGCGCGGTGTCGAACGCGGCGCCGCACTCGTTCGCCACCGTCCTGGCCCGCACCAGGATCATTCCGGCACGCCTGCGCTCGCCGAGCTTGCCGTACGCCTCCGCCAGGTCGAACAGCGACCGGGCCAGCTCGTAGTCGTCGCCGCTGGACTGCAGCAGGTCGACCGACCTCCTGAGCAGGTTGGGGCGGTGCCGCATCTCGCTGGTGGCGGCGAACAGGCGCATCGAGATGCCCTGGATGCGCATCGAGGAGGAGCCGAAGCGGACCAGCTGCTCCTCGATGAGGTGCCTGGCCTGCTCCGGATTGCCCAGCCGCAGGAGGGCGTCGGCGGCGTCGGTCCGCCAGGGGAACAGGTCCGGCGCGTTCAGGTCCCACGTGTCCATCAGCTCGCCGCAGCGCTGGAAGTCGTCGAGCGCCGAGGCGACGTCGCCGATGGCCAGGCTGTAGCGGCCCCTGGCGTACAGGTAGTGGAGGCCGTACCTGGTCTCGAACATGGCGTCGAGCATGGGCTGGTCGAGCAGGTCGTGTGCGGTGTCGTAGTGGCCCATCGCGGTGTGGGCGATGACGAGGCTGGCGAGCGGGCCCCCGACCGTGACGCCCCAGCCGCTGGCCGGCATGAGCTCCAGGCCGGCGCTCGCCTGGTGCACGGCCGTACGCAGGTCGCCCTGGCGGATCGCGATCTCGGCCCGGATCGCGGCGAGCCTGGCCAGCCGGCTCGGAGCCTGTCTGGCCGACGCCTCGGAGAGGAAGAGCTCGCACAGGGGCGCGGCCTGCTCGGGGCGCCCGCCGTAGGTGAGCGTGAGCAGCGCGCTCTCCACCGTGTCCATCGACATCTCGTCGAGGTGGCTCACGCGCAGGATCCGCTCGGCGGTCGCGATGGCCTCGGCCTGCGGGCCGTTGACGATCACCTCGGTGAGTGCGGCGGTGGACTCCAGCCGGTGGATGGCCGCCAGCGGGGCCAGGGTGGTGCGCGGCTGCGCCTCGCCCAGCGGGACCTTCATCGACGGGTACGTGGAGCGCAACCACGAGCCGGCGATGGCCAGCTCCATCGTGGTCTCCGGACCGTGGGCGGCATCGGACTCGGCCAGATGGTCGAACACCTCCTTGGCGTCGTCCAGCTTGCCGTGCCAGAGCAGTGCCTTGGCCAGCACCACCGCGTCGCTCCCGTCGAGCCAGCCACGCTGCATCGTCTCGAACAGGTCGGTCAGGCGCCTGGCCGGCGCCGCCGGATTGATCCGCCATTCGGCGCGCATGAGCAGGATGGCGAGCCGCGTGCGCTCCCGCTCGTCGCAGGCGGTGTGCCAGGCCAGCCGCAGATATTCGATGGCGGGCTTGACGCGCCCTTCCCGCAGCGCGCTCGCCGCCGCGTCGGTGAGCACGGGAACGACCCAGGCGGCATCGAGGGGACCGGCGTGGAGGAGGTGATCGGCGATCACCTCGGTGGGGGCGCCGTCGTCGTGGCGGAGCTCGGCGGCCCGGCGGTGCAGGTCCATGCTGTCCGCCGGATCCAGCTCCGCCAGCACCGCGAGCCGGGCCGCCTCGTGCAGGAAGCGGCCCGAGCCGAGCACACCGGACATGGCCAGGGAGCGCAGCGCCTTGTCGAGCCGCGTGCGCTCGATGCCGAGCAGCCGGTCGAGGGAGTCCGCCTGGCCGAGCACGGCCAGCCCGCGCGCCACGCCGAGCAACTCGGCCTCGCCGCGGTGCAGGCACTCCAGCACGGCCTGGCCGTACCTGTAGCCGGGCACGGGCCTGCCCTCGGAACGCTCCTCCAGCAGGGCCCGCAGCAGCAGCGGGTTGCCGGCGCTGTAGGTGTGCCAGTCCTCGGCGTACCGCTCGGCCTCCTCGGCCCCCACCTGGGCGGCGACCAGGGACAGCACGCCCGCGCGAGAGAGCGGGCGTAACTGGATCGTGTGGCAGCGGGGCCCGGAGAACAGCTGCGCGCACGAGAACGCGCCGGAACCCGACTCCCACACGGCGTCGGAGTGGCTGATGACCATCATGATCCGGGCGAGCCGCACTCGCCGGGACAGGTACGCCAGGCAGAGCAGGGACAGCCGGTCGGCGTGGTGGGCGTCGTCCACCACGATCACCAGCGGGTAGCGCTCGGACAGCTCGATGAGCACCGTGCAGAGCGCGTGCACGACCTGGGCATGGGGCTGGCCGAGGCGGTCGGAGCCGAGGTCCTGCTGCGCGCCCTCCCGCAGCAGGGCCATCGCCCTGGCGCGCTCCGCCTCCACCAGCGGCGCCTCGTGGATGAGCTGGCCCAGCACGCCCAGCGGCAGGTCCTGCTCCACTGGAGAGCCCGACGCGGCGATGGACAGCGCGCCGCGCTCGGCGGTCCCCTGAGCGAACGTGTCGAGCAGCCTGCTCTTGCCCGTGGCGACGGGACCGCCGACCACGGCGACACATCCTCGGCCCGAGAGTATGTTCGCGAGCAGGTCCTCCAAGCTAGTGAGCGCTTCGTCGCGCTCGATCAGGTCCATTTCCGATCTCCCCCTGGCAGGCACTCGTACAGTTCTCGTATCCGGTTCGGAGCGATCTCCGTGCCTTCGCCGTCTGCCTGCTGCTGGACGATCCGCGCGAACTCGATCTGCAGCCGGCGAGGCAGGCGCACCCCGTAGTGGGCCCGCATGACGTAGGCGACGCCGCCCTTGCCCGACTGGCTGTTGATCCGCACCACGGGCTCGTAGGAGCGGCCGACGTCCGCGGGATCGACCGGGAGGTACGGCACGGCCCAGGGCAGCTCGCGGGTGGTCGCGCCGGCCCGGTCGGCCTCGCGCTGGAGCGCGTCGAAGCCCTTGTTGATGGCGTCCTGGTGCGAGCCGGAGAAGGCGGTGTAGACCAGCTCACCGCCGTACGGATGGCGCGGGTGCACGGCCATGCCGTTGCACTCTTCCACCGTGCGGCGGATGGCGTCGATGTCGGAGAAGTCCACCCCCGGGTCGATCCCGTGGCTGAACAGATTCATGCCGAGCGTGACCAGGTCGACGTTGCCCGCCCGCTCCCCGTTGCCGAACAGGCAGCCCTCGATGCGCTGAGCCCCCGCGAGCAGCGCCAGCTCGGCCGAGGCGACCCCGGTGCCACGGTCGTTGTGCGGGTGGACGGACAGGCAGATGTGCTCGCGCCTGGACAGGTTGCGGCCGAACCACTCGATCTGGTCGGCGAAGACGTTCGGGGTCGTGCGCTCGACCGTGGTGGGCAGGTTGACGATGGTCTCCCGGCCGGGACCCGGCTGCCAGACGTCCATGACGGCCTCGCAGACCTCGAGGGCGAAGTCCGGTTCGGTGTCGTTGAAGAGCTCGGGCGAGTACTCGTAGCCGAGGTCGCAGTCGCTCAGCCACTTGTCCGCATATTTCAACAGAAGACGGGTGCCCTGGACGGCGAGGTCCTTGCACTCGTCCCTGGTCATGCCGAAGACCAGCCGCCGGAACATCGGTGAGGTGGCGTTGTAGAGGTGGATCGTGGCCCGCCGCGCACCGGCCAGGCTCTCCGTCGTCCTCCTGATGAGGTCGTCCCGAGCCTGGACGAGCACGGAGATCCGCACATCGTCGGGGATCAGGTCATGCTCGATGAGGTGACGGACGAACGCGTGGTCGTCCTGGCTGGCCACCGGGAAGCCGACTTCGATCTC
Organism: Nonomuraea sp. NPDC049400; assembly: GCF_044466425.1. Taxonomy (NCBI): domain Bacteria; kingdom Bacillati; phylum Actinomycetota; class Actinomycetes; order Streptosporangiales; family Streptosporangiaceae; genus Nonomuraea; species Nonomuraea sp. NPDC049400. The sequence goes on along the minus strand of NZ_JBITMP010000005.1, from coordinate 139,725 downwards.
CTTGTAGCCCATCCGCACCAGGAGGTCGAACATCTTGCGCTTGCGCGCCGGGTCCATGGGGCTGGCCAGCGACTGGTTGCCGTCGCGCAGGTCGGTCGACAACCAGCGTGGAGCGGAGGTGATGGTGTTGTCCGGCCATCGGCGGTCGGGGAGCGACATCGGTGTGGGAGCGCTGTAGCGCCGGACCGCCCTTGGAGTTGCGTTCAATGGCAGTCCCTCCTCTGGTGTCGAACGTTCGTCGGGACCGAAATATGTGGCCCCCTACCAATGCCCAGACTGAGGTATGCGGCTATTCGCCCGGCTTCGGGTGGCTATTTCCCCTGCGAGCTGCTCGTGCCGGAACCCCTAATCCCCCTGGTGAGGGGCCGCGGACCCTAGACATGGGTTGCGGGACTTTTGACGGGAAATGGCGGTCTTTATCGTAAAAATATGATCAGAGCCAGGAGGCGCCCCGGACGGCTTTGGGGGATAAGCGACCTGCATGTGTCCCATCCCCGGAATCGCCAGGTCATGGAGTCTCTCCGGCCTCAGTCCGACGACGACTGGCTGGTGGTCGCCGGCGACGTCGCCGAGCTGACCCCGGACATCGAGTGGGCGCTGACCTTCCTCAAGGAACGGTTCGCCACGGTCGTCTGGACACCGGGCAACCACGAGCTGTGGACGCTCGGCAGCGATCCCGTGCAGCTCCGCGGCGAGGAGCGTTACCGCTATCTCGTCGAGATGTGCCGGCGCATCGGCGTGATCACCCCGGAGGACCCCTACCCCGTCTGGACGGGCCCCGGCGGCCCCGCCACCATCGCTCCGCTCTTCTTGCTGTACGACTACAGCTTCCGGCCGCCCGAGGTCGCCCGGCAGGACGCGCTGGACTGGGCGAGGAAGGCCGGTGTCGTGTGCACGGATGAGTTCTATCTCCACTGCGATCCCTATCCGAGCAGGGACGCATGGTGCGGCGCCCGGGTGGAGCAGACCGAGCGCAGGCTGGCCGAGCGCGACCCCGACATCCCGACGGTGCTGGTCAGCCACTACCCGCTGATCCGGGAACCCGCGCTGGTGCTGCGCCATCCGGAGTTCGCCATGTGGTGCGGAACGGAGCGGACCCACGACTGGCACCGCCGCTTCGCCGTTCAGTGCGCTGTCTATAGTCATTTGCACATTCCGAGAACCAGCTGGAGCGACGGGGTGCGTTTCGAGGAGGTCTCCCTCGGCTACCCGCGCGAATGGCTCCAGTGGACCAGGTCCGACACCGTGCTCAGATCGGTGCTCCCCGCGGAGGAACCGGCATGATCGAGTCCATCCTGCCCCCGTACGTCGTGTCTTCCGACACCACCGAGGACGAGCTGGAAGGGAGGCTGTTCCCGGAGGAGGAGGCGATGATCAGCAAGGCGGTGGGCAAGCGGCGCAAGGAGTTCACCACCGCCCGGATCTGCGCCAGGCGGGCCATCCGCATGCTCGGCCGGCAGCCGACGCCGATCCTGTCCGGGCAGAGCGGGGAGCCGCTGTGGCCTCGGGGGCTCATCGGAAGCGTCACCCACTGCAAGGGCTACCGCGGTGTGGTGGTCGCCACGCAGGTCGAGGCGGCCGCCATCGGCATCGACGCCGAGCCCAACAAGCAGCTGCCGCTGGGCGTGCTCGAGGCGATCGCGCTGCCCCAGGAGGAGCGGATGGTGCGCGAGCTGCGCGAGCAGCGGCCCGAAGTCTGCTGGGACCGGTTGCTGTTCTGCACCAAGGAGTCGGTCTACAAGGCGTGGTTCCCCTTGGCGCGCCGGTGGCTGGGCTTCCACGACGTGGTGGTCGACATCCGTCCCGGTGGCGCGTTCGAGGCGCGGCTGCAGGTGCCAGGACCGCTGCTGAACCGGCACCGGCTGACCGGTTTCTCCGGGCGCTGGCTGGCCGGGGACGGGCTCATCCTGACCGCGATCGTGATGCCGTCCTCCATCTACACCCCGGCGCGCAAGGGTTTGATGGCCGTGGTCACCTGATCGATCGGCGGCCCGCACACGAACGCCCGGCTGGGAGGACCAGCCGGGCGTCATGGCGTTCTCATGGGCCTAAGCGGCCTTGACGACCTCGTCCCACTCGATGTGGTAGTCGTACTGCTTCATCATGAACTTGCTGTTGGCCGTCAGCTTCATGACGATCGGCATGAACGCGTCCCTGATCGCCGCGCCCATGGGGCTGGGGGCCTTGTTGTTGTTGATGCTGCTGGCCACCTTGATGATGAGATCGACGCGCGGGCGGCGAAGCTTCTCGAAGGCGGCGAACGCCTGCTTCGGGGTGGGCAGGTCGCGCAGGCACTGGGCCAGGACCACGCCGTCCTCGATGGACAGCGAGGCGCCCTGCCCGGAGGTGGGAGTGGGGGCGTGGGCGGCGTCGCCGATGATGACCATGCGGTCGTTGTGCCAGGTCCGCAGGTTGGGCACGGAACGGGTGGGCGTCGCGCGCAGGTTCTCGGGGTTGCGGGTGGCCTTGATGAGGTCGACCGCGGGGCCGGAGTCGTGCTGGAAGTAGCTGATGAGCTTGCGCTGCCAGCCCGGTCCGTCGGTGGCGTCGAGCTCGCCCTTCTTGGGCTCGTTGGGGTGCGGAAGGCTCGCGTACCACCAGACCTCGCGGCTGGGCAGAACGGCGTAGCCGAAGAAGGCCCGCTTGCCGAACATCATGCTGTAGCTGCACGACTCGGTGTCGACCCCGACTCCGTCGGTGTAGCCGCCGAGGTTGATCAGGCCGGTGTAGTGCGGGGCGGGCGCCGCGGGGTCGATGACCTTGCGTACGGTGGAGTCGATGCCGTCGGCGCCGATGATGATGTCGCCGGTGGCCTCGGTGCCGTCCGCGAAGATCGCCCGCACGCCGTCGGCGGTCTGCTCGGCCTCGACCAGGCGCTTGCCACCCTCGATGCGGATGCCCCGCTCGACGGCCTCGTTCTGCAGGATGCGGTAGAGGTCGGCACGGCGGATGGTGTGGCTCGTGGTGCCGTCCGGCAGACGGGCGCCGGTGTTGGTGCCGCCCAGGTTCTTCCCGGCGCTGTTGCGCAGGGTGATCTTCGGAGTGGGGAATCCGGCGGCCAAGATGTCCTTGCCGGCGCCGATCGTACGCAGTGCGTCGATGCCGTTGGTGGCAACGGTGAGGAACACGCCGACGTCGTCGGCGGGGGTGGCGTACGCCTCGTAGACCACCGCTTCAATGCCGGCCTTCTGTAAGGCCATGGCGGCCGCGGGCCCCGCGACGCCGCCACCGATGACCAGCGCTTTCCGAACCGAAGTCATGTCTGGCTCCCTAGGGTTTCCTGCCATGCCCGCATGTAGGCCGGCTGCTTGAATGACTCGATGAGCTCAGCGACGAACTGACGCTCGGCTTCCAGCAGGGCGAGCCGGAAGTCGTCGTCGATCAAGAACACCCACAGCACCCCGTCGTTGCCGGCGCTGTGCCTGCTCTTACGGATCTGCTCGGCTTGGTTGTTGAGGCGCTCCAGCCGCTGCGTGAGCAGCCGGACCGACTCGGCGGGCGGCAGGACGCTCATGAGCGACAAGGCCACCCCGAACTGGGGATAGTCGTTGACCGGTTGGGCGACCAGGTCGCTCAGCCAGTCGAACAGCTCGTGCCTGCCCTTCTCGGTGAGGGCGTAGACGGTGCGCTCGGGCCGCAACGTGTCACGCACTGTCTCCTGGGAGGCGATGAAGCCTGCCTTCGTCAGTTGCTTGACGACCATGTAGAGCGAGCCCTGGTTGTACTTGATGGATTGGTCGGTGTCGTGTCCTTTGAGGCGCCGTCCGATTTCATAGGGGTGCATGGGCTCGACCATCAGCTCTGCAAGCACCGCCAACGCCAGCGGGTTGGTCACCTTGCGCTGCTTCATCACTGTCCCATCCACACTCCCTTTGTTCCTTACTCAGGATGCACTAGTCAGCCCTATATAGTCAACACCAACTATGTGACACCAACTATTCCGACGCTCCACCCGATCTCCCCGGTTCTAACCGGGCGCGCTCGTAGCTGCCTCGAAGGCAGGCTCCAGCGGCCGTCTAGCCCCGGCGCCTAGCGTTTCGCCACCGGCTCAACCCCAAGCGTTCGGGAGGCTCGACGATGGCAATAGGCAGCGCGCTGGTCATCGGGGGCGGCATCGCCGGTCCGGTGCTGGCGCTGGCGCTGCGCAAGGCGGGCATCGAGGCGACCGTCTACGAGGCGTACGCCGGTCCCGCCGAGGGAGTCGGGAGCGTGCTGACGATCGCGCCGAACGGCTTCGCCGCCCTGGGCATCACCGGCGCGGACGCCACGGTGCGCAAGGTCGGCCAGCCGACCAGGCGCATGGTCGTCGCGAACGGCCGCGGGAAGCGGCTGGGCGAGCTGCCCGGACTGCCGGGACTCGAAGCCAGCCAGACCATGTGGCGCAGCGACCTCTACGGCCCGCTGCACGACCACGCCACGGCGAACGGCGTCAGCATCATGTACGGCAAGCGCCTCGTCGGCGCCGAAGAGACACCGGCGGGCGTCACGGCCAGGTTCGCCGACGGCAGCACCGCGAGCGGGGACATCCTGATCGGCGCCGACGGGATCCGCTCCACGGTCCGCACCCTCATCGACCCCGATGCTCCCGGCCCTCGGCACGTTCCGCTGCTGAACTTCGACGGCTTGGCCGACCACGCGGTCCCCGCCCATACGGACGAGCTCTGGATGGCCTTCGGCCGGCGGGCGTTCCTCGGATACTGGCTGCAGCCCGACGGCAGGACCGGATGGTTCGCCAACCTCCCCCACGCGGAGCCGATGACCGCCGCCCAGGCCCGTCAGGTGCCGGCGGCCGAGTGGCTGCGGCGCCTGGCCGAGGTCTACGCCGGCGACGTGCCCGCCCGCGACCTGATCCGGCACACCAGCCCTGACCGCCTGATCGTCCTGGGCACGGTCGAGATCATGCCGAGCGTGCCGCGCTGGCACCGGGGCCGGATGGTGCTCGTCGGCGACGCCGTGCACGCGCCCTCGCCCAGCTCGGGCCAGGGCGCCTCGCTGGCGATCGAGAGCGCGGTCCAGCTGGCCCGTTGCCTTCGCGACCTGCCCGACCCCGAGAGCGCCTTCGCCGCGTACGAGCGCCTGCGCCGCCCCAGGGTCGAGCGGGTCATCACACAGGCCTCGAGAACCAACGGCAGCAAGTTGCTCGGACCGGTGACCGGCGGGCTGATGAGCATGCTCCTGCCCCTGGCGCTGAGAACGGTCCTGCGACCGGAGCGGACGTTCGGCTACCAGCACCGCCACCGGATCGACTGGGACGAGCCGGTCGCTTCGGACGCCGCGCCGCTGACCGGCGCCAGGACGAGATGAGGTGTGGCATGGCCGGTCGGAGGAGTTACGACTTCATGTACCGCGTCGGGGCGCCCTGGGAGACCAGCGAGCCTCGACCGGAGCTCGCGCAGTTGCTGGCCGGCGGCGAGATCTCGGGTCCCGGCCGCGCGCTGGACCTCGGCTGCGGCGACGGCACGCAGACGGTCTTCCTGGCCCGGCACGGGTTCGAGACGACCGGGGTGGACTTCTCTCCCGCGGCGCTGGCCAAGGCGCGCGGCGCGGCCAGAGCCGCGGGCGTGGAGGTGGACCTCGTCCGGGCTGACTTCACCGCGCCGCAGGTGGACGGCGTGGCCGGGCCGTTCGACCTGATCGTGGACTACGGGTCGCTCGACGACGTGGCCCCCGCGAAACGGGCGGCGGTCGCGGCGCACGTGGCCGAGTGGACGCGCCCGGGCGGGCTCGTCCTCATGTGGTGCTTCTACAACGACATCCCCTGGTGGAAATGGACGCGCATGCGATATCCCGGCCGGCTCCGGCCGGGAGAGGAACGGGAGCTGTATGAGGAGACTTTCACGATCCGCCGGCTCGCTGCCCCGGTCGCCGGCAGCGGCTCAGCCTGCTTCTTGCTGCGTCGTCGCCCTTGACCGGTGTACGAGCGACCTTCAACCAGAGGACGGAAGGATCCAGTCATGCGCGAATCAACCCAGGTTCTGATCATCGGGGGCGGCCCTGCCGGCTCGACCGCGGCCGGATTACTGGCCCGCGAGGGCTTCCAGGTGACCCTTCTGGAACGCGACCGTTTCCCCCGCTACCACATCGGCGAGTCGATCCTGCCCTCCTGCCGCCCGATCTTCGAACTGCTGGGGGTCTGGGACAAGGTGGAGGCCCACGGCTTCCAGCCCAAGGGCGGCGCCTTCTTCGCCTGGGGCCCCGAGGAGTGGGAGGTGAAGTTCAGCAACATGGGCGACGAGACGCCCAACGCGTGGCAGGTCATCCGCAGCGAGTTCGACCAGCTCCTGCTCGATCACGCCCGCGAGCTCGGTGTCGAGGTGCACGAGGGGGTGAGCGTGCGGGACATCGAGTTCGACGGCGACCGCGCGGTCGCGGCCACCTGGTACGAGACCAAGGACCCCAGCCGGACGGGACGCATCGAGTTCGGCCACGTCATCGACGCTTCTGGCCGCGGCGGCATCCTGGCCACCCGGCATCTCAAGAGCCGCCGGATGCACGAGGTGTTCAAGAACGTCGCGGCGTGGACGTACTGGAAGAACGCCAAGCCGCTCAGCAAGGGGCCCAAGGGCGCCATCGCGGTGTGCTCCATCGAGGACGGCTGGTTCTGGGCCATCCCGCTGCACGACGGGACGTTGAGCGTCGGCCTGGTCACCGGGCGCGACCTGTTCAGAGACAGCCGCAACCGGCTGAACGGCGACATCCAGGCGGTCTACGACGAGGCGCTGGCCAAGTGCCCGACCGTGCTCGCCATGCTGGAGGGCGCCGAGCAGGTTGGCGGGATGAAGGTCGAGCAGGACTACTCCTATGTCACCGAGACCTTCGCCGGTCCCGGTTACCTGCTGGCCGGTGACGCCGCCTGCTTCCTCGACCCGCTGCTGTCCACCGGCGTGCACCTGGCCACCTACAGCGCGATGCTCGCCGCCGCGAGCCTGTCGAGCGTGCTGCGCGGGGAGGTCGAGGAGGAGGACGCCGGGCGTTTCTACTCCCACGTCTACCAGCACGCCTACCAGCGGCTGCTCGTGCTGGTCTCGGTGTTCTACGAGAGCTACCGGGGCAAGGAGCACCACTTCTACAACGCGCAGCGGCTGACCTCCGGCGAGCGGGACCACCTGGAGGTGCAGGCCGCCTTCGACCGCATCATCACCGGAATCGCCGACCTCAACGACGCGGAGCAGGCGTACAAGCTGGTCCAGGCACACCTGCAGGGGGCCGAGAGCGGCGATCCCAACCCGCTGAACAACCTCAACCGGGTCCACGAGATCAAGCAGTCGCCGATGGACCCGGCCAACGCCGTCGGCGGGCTGTATCTGGTCACCCAGCCCCGGCTCGGGTTGCGTTCGAGCCAGCCCGCGGAGGAGCTCGACGCCGTCGGCTGAGCAGACACCACGAGAACCGGCCCCCACCTCCCGGGTGGGGGCCGGTTCTGTGTGAAACCGTCAGCGGGAGTCGGCCGCCTTGCGGAGCCCCCGCAGCGTCGTCGCCGGGTCGGCCAGTACGGGCAGCGCCGCGAGCATCCCCGTGACGCCTACCGACTCCAGCACCTTCAGCTGCTCGGCCACCTCCGGGACGGTCCCCGCCACGCCGGTGAGCGAGAGGGCGAAGTCGGTGAGTCCCAGCTCCTCCAGCAGCTGCGCGTTCTTGCCGCCGTGCACGAAGTCCCACACGTCGTAGCGGCGCTCCATCTCCTCCACCGCGTCCAGCAGGGCGGGGGGAACGAGCTTGCGCATGTGCTTGGCCTTCAGGCGCAGGGCGACGTCGGAGGCCAGCGCCGCGGCGATCTCGGAGATCGCCTCCTCGCGGGTGTCGCGGATGGACATGAAGCTGAAGCCCCAGATCTCGATCGCGTCGGGGTCGCGGCCCGCCTGCTCGGCGCCGGCCCGGATCATGGCGATCTTCCGCTCCACGTGCTCTGCCGACATCCCGACCGTGGTGATCACACCGTCGGCCGTCTCGCCCGCCAGGCGCAGGCTCTGCGGGTAGTCCGCGGCCACGTGGATCGGCATGGGATGCACCCGGGTGAGCGCCTCGGTGGTGAAGCCGTCGACCTCCGCCGTCCCGCCGTTGAGGATCTCCCGTACGGCCCGCACATAGTCGAACAGCTGCCGCGGCGAGCCCACGGGGGAGCGGCCGACCACGCGCCTGGTGCTGCCGCCGTTGCCCAGGGAGAGATGGACCCGGCCGCCCGTCAGCTCGTGCAGGGTGGAGATCGCCGTGGCGGTGGCGACCGGGTGGCGCAGAAACGGCGTGGTCACCATGGTCGTCAGCGTCGCGTTCTTGCTCTCCTGCGCCGCCACGGCCAGCGACACGAACAACTCGTAGGCCCGGGCCGGAGTGTCACCGACCCCGATGACGTCATATCCGAGCTCGTCGGTGAGGCGAACCACATCGCGAAATACGGCGAGGTCGTCCGTCCACTCGATGATCGCGCCCAGCTTCATGGCATACCTTTCGACGTTCGGCTCGGAAGCCGAAAATAGCCACGCGAACTCGACGCGTCGTCGAACGCGCCGGACAGGCGTATCGACCCAGGCTCGACCGCGCCCCCAGTGACCGCTCGGAGACTTGTGCACGCCGGTAGCCAGGCAAAGCACAGAGGAGCGTTCATGGATATCGGAGTCTGCCTTCCGACTACCATTCCCGGCGCTGACGGCAGCCAGCTGATCGAGTTCGCGCGCCGCGCCGAGCGCCTCGGATTCAGCAGCCTGACGGTGGTCGATCGGATGGTCTACGACAACTACGACGGCATCGTCACGCTTTCCGCCGCGGCGGCCGTGACCGAGCGGATCAAGCTCGTGACGGCGATCCTGCTGGCCGCCTACCGGCCGAGCGCCGTTGAGCTGGCCAAGCAGCTCGCCAGCCTGGACCGCCTGTCCGGGGGCCGCCTCATCGTCGGCGTCTCCGCCGGAATGCGCGAGGACGACTACGTCGCGACGGGGACCGACTACCACACTCGCGGCAGGCGGCTGGACGCGATGATCGAGGAGCTCAGGGAGGTCTGGAAGGGCGAAGGCCCGGTTCCGGGCGTCGGTCCCCGCCCCGTCAACGGGGACATCCCGTTCTGGGCCGGCGGGCACTCGCCCGCGGGCCTGCGCAGGGCGGCGAAGTACGGCATCGGCTGGATCTCGCCCGGCGGCCCGCCGCACAAGTTCCCCGAGCTGGTGGCCAAGTTCAAGGAGCTCTGGGACGAGGAGGGCCGCACGGGCACGCCGAGAATGGGCACCAACTGCTACGTGTCCCTCGGCCCCGACGGCAAGGAGCGGGCCACCGAGCACATGCTCAGCTACTACGCCTACATGGGCACCATGGCCGAGCATCTCGCGAAGGGCGCCATCACGGACGAGAGCGTGCTCAAGGACGCGGCGGCCGCCTACGCGGCCAACGGCTGCGACGAGCTGCTGATCCTGTCCTGCACGGCCGATCCGGACCACCTCGACCGGATCGCCGACGTGGTGCTGTGATGCCGCTACGGATCGTCATCATCGGCGGCGGCATCGGCGGGCTCTGTCTCGCCCAGGGGCTGAAGCAGGCGGGTGTCGAGGACATTCACGTCTACGAACGGGACGCCTCGCCCCGCGGGCGGATGCAGGGCTACCGGCTGCGGATCAGCCCGGAAGGGGAGAGCGCGCTGCGGGACTGCCTGCCTCGCCGCGCGCAGGACCTGCTCGCCGCGACCGCGAACCTGCGCCACGAGCAGGGCCTGGCCGCTTACGACGAGCAGCTGAACCCGCAGTGGGCCCCCGAGTTCGGCGACGCCCGCGGCGACGCGCCTGACAAGATCGACGCGGTCGACCGCATGACGCTGCGGCGCGTGCTGCTCGCGGGCCTGGACGGGGTGGTGCACTTCGGCAAGCGCTTCACCGCTTTCGAGCAGGTGGGCGACGAGGTCGTGGCGCACTTCGCCGACGGCCACTCGGTCACCGGCGACGTGCTGGTGGCGGCCGACGGCGCCCACTCGCAGGTGCGCAAGCAGCTGCGGCCGGATTACCGGCCCCTCGACCTCGGTGTCCGCGCGATCCTCTCCCGTACGCCAAGGGCCGCCGCCATCAAGGCCGGCCTGCCGGAGGTGCTGCGCGACCGGTTCGTCAACGTCACCGGGGCGAACGGGCTCCGGCTCGCGCTGATGCCCATGGTCTTCCGCAACATGCCGCGCGAGGCGGCCGAGCGGTTGTGGCCGGGGGTGGAGTTCGACCAGGCCGAGGACTACTACATGTCGGTCTTCAGCGTGCACCGCGACGTGCTCGCACTGCCCGACAGCGTGTTCCTCGCGATGACCGGCGAGGAGCTGCGCGAGCTGGTGCTCGAGCGGACCGCCGGCTGGCATCCGGACCTGCGCGGCGTGTTCGCGCACGCCGAGCCGGCCGAGACCTACCCGCTGACGCTGAGGGCGACGGTGCCCGTCGATCCCTGGGGCGAGGGGAAGGTCATCCCCCTCGGGGACGCCGTGCACACGATGCCGCCGACCGGCGGCGTCGGGGCGAACACCGCGCTGCGCGACGCGAGCGCCCTCAGCCGGGGCCTCGCGGCCGTGGCGCGGGGCGAGGTGTCGCTGGCGGACGCGGTGGCCGCCTATCAGGCCGAAATGGTGCGATACGCGACCGAAGCGATTGAGATGTCGCTGAAGATCGCCAAATGGTCCATGCGGAAGATCGATGTCGAGCCAGAATCCTAGGGAGATGCGTACGTGACGACTACAGCCGTGGACACCAGCAAGCCGTCCGGGATCATCCGGCTGGCCAATTCCTTCTGTGACGCGAAAGCGCTGATGACGGCCGTGGAGCTCGGCCTGTTCACCGAGCTGCACGGTGTCGAGGCCTCCGCCGAGGAGATCCGCGAGCGCCTCGGCCTGCACGGCCGCGGCCTGTCCGACTGGCTCGACCTGTTGGTCGAGCTGAACCTGCTGGAGCACGAGGACGGCCGCTACCGCAACAGCGCGGGCGCCGACCAGTATCTGGTGCGTGGCTCGGAGCCCTACATCGGCGGGTTCATCGAGAGGTCCAATCGCAACCTCTACCCGGCCTGGGGCAGGCTCTCCGAGGCGTTGCGCACCGGAGAGTCGCAGACCGGCAGCCACTTCGACGAGGTGGTCGAGAACCCGAAGATCCTGGGCCAGTTCATCAACTCGATGGACGCGCTGACGCGCACGCTCGGCCCGCAGCTGATCGAGGCCTACGAGGGCTGGGGCGACTACAGCTCCGTGCTGGACGTCGGCGGTTGCCGTGGCGCTCTGGTCTCGCAGATCGTCAAGGCGCACTCGCACCTCGCCGGCGCGGTGTTCGACCTGCCGCAGATGGCGCCCTTCGCCGCGGAGCTCGCCGCCGCGCAGGGGCTGACGGGCAGGGTGACCTTCCACGGGGGCAGCTTCTTCAACGACCCGATGCCCAGTGCCGACATCGTGGTCATGGGGCACGTTCTGCACGACTGGTCGGCTGAGCAGCGGAAGTTCCTGGTGGAGAAGGCTTACAAGTCCGTCAACCCCGGGGGCGTGCTCGTGGTCTACGACCGCATGCTCGACCGCAAGTCCAGCCGGATCGAGAACCTGGTGATCAGCCTGGACATGCTGCTGGTGACCGACGGAGGGTCGGAATACACGGTGGGCGAGCTCCGCAGCCACGCGGAGTCGGCCGGGTTCGCGTCGGTCGAGGTGCGCCTGCTCGGCGACGACGACACGCTCGTGATCGCCCGCAAGGCGAGCTGAACTCCTGCCGCAAGGCCGAGGCCGGTGACGGATCAACCGTCACCGGCCTTCGGCGTTGCGGAACTGCAGGGATCTCAGTGGAGGACTGTGGACGCCGCCGGCTCGCCGGTCTCGGCCGGCCGGACGATGCCCGCCGCGATCCGGTCACGCCGGTAGGCCACCGCGAGACCGAAGCCCGTGACGATCACGGCGATGACCAGGTAATAGAGGGAGTCGGGGACGACCGCGGTCACCCGTACCACCTGGCTGGCCAGGCCGGCGCCCAGCGCGGAGAACAGCCACCACAGACCGATCATCCGGGCGCGGAAGGCCGGGGGAGCGACCTCGAAGGCGGCGCTGATGCCGACCGCCGCGATGATCAGCTCGCCGAGGGCGTGCAGCAGGTAGACCGAGACCAGCCACAGGGGTGAGACCTTCTCACCGGACGCGGCCAGCCAGGCGGCGCCCGCCATGATCAGGAAGCTGAACCCGACGATGGCGAGTCCCACCGAGAACTTCACCGCCACGTTGACGTGCTGCCCATGGCGCTTGAAGTACCGCGCCAGCAGCGGCGCGGCCAGCAGGATGAACAGCGGCGTCGCGGACTGGAGCCAGCTGGCCGGCAGCACGAAGCCGAAGACCTCGCGGTCGGTGGACTGCTGGGCGAAGAGGTTCAGGATCGAGCCGTCCTGCCCGGCGACCAGCCAGAACAGCGCCGAGCCGAACAGCGGCCACAGGAAGACGGTCAGGCGCCGCCGGTCGGCCGCCGTGAGGTCGGGGTGGCGGCGGAGCAGCCAGAACGACACGAACGGCACCACGATGATGCATAGGCCGCAGATGGCGATGGTCAGCCCCAGCGGCACCAGCCCCACCGCCGCCGCCAGCAGGAAGACCGCGGGGATCGCCGCGCGCACGCCGAATCGCCGCAGCTCCGGACTGCTCACCCGGTTGACGGTGAGGGCGCCGGCGGTGTCGAAGTGGCGGCTGCCGCGCCAGTAGGTCAGCGCGCAGATGACGGAGGTCACCCCGGTCGCGGCGAAGCCGGCGTGCCAGTCGACCCGCTCGCCCAGGTAGCCGGTCACCAGCGGGGCCAGCAGCGCGCTGACCTGGATGCCCACGTAGAAGACGGAGATCGCCGCCTCGCGCTCGCTGCGTACGCGTTCGTAGTGCAGGTTGAGCATGGTGGTGAGGTTGGGCTTGTAGATCGCCGTGCCCATCGCCACCAGCAGCAGGCCGACGCCGGTCACCGCGGTCGTGGGTGCGGCGAGCACGAAGTAGCCCGCCGACACGATGACGGCGCCGTACAGCGTGGCGGCGTGCGGGCCGAGGATCCGGTCGCCCACCCAGCCGCCGAGCAGGGACAGCATGAAGGTCAGGCCGAGGTAGACCCCGACCAGCGCCGCGGAGTCGGTGGGCGCGAGCCCGAGGCCCCCGTCGGCGGCGGGTGCGCTGAAGTACAGGACCAGGATGGCGAGCATGCCGTAGAAGCCGAAGCGCTCCCACAGGTCGCTCATGAAGAGCGTGACGAACGAACGTTTGGACCAGGATGGGGATGTCATGCTCCGAGCGTCCGCTCGGAGGATCGAGCCAGACTCAAGGACGACCTGAGCTGTGGCACACGACCAGGGTCTCGTTGTGGTCGAGCGGCTGGTGGCTCACGGAGGCGAAGCCCGCGGACGAGGCGAGTTCGACGAGCTCGTCGATGGCGTACTCCTCGCCCTCCTCGGTGACCAGGGCCATCACCAGGCTCGTCACCAGGTTGTCCACGGTCGGGTGCGCGGCGTCGATCATCCGGTCGTGCACCAGGAGCACGCCGCCGGGGTTGACGGCCTCGAAGGCGGCGCGCACCAACTGCTCCCGGCGCTCACGCGACCAGTTGTGCAGGATGTGCCCGAGGATCAGCACGTCGGCACGGGGCAGCGGGTCGGCGAAGAAGTCCCCGGAGTGGAACCGGGCCCGCCCGGTCGTGCCCAGTTCGGCCATGTGCTCGTCGAACAGCGGCTCCATCTGCGGCAGGTCGAACACGTGCCCGGTCAGGCCCGGGTGGGCCTGGAGGAGCTGCCCCACCAGGTCGCCCCGGCACCCGCCGACGTCCAGGACGCTCCGGTGGGCCGGCCAGTCGACGGCCTTGAGGATTCCCGGCACGAGCGGTTGCAGGGCGCCGTCCATCATGCGGGTGTACCGCCGCAGCTCCGCGGGGTCGTTCAGCATGGCGGCGAAACCGTCGGCGGCCGATCGAGGCAGGCCGCTGCGCAGCGTCTCGGTCAGCTCGCCCCAGAGCGGATAGAGGTTCGCCTTGGCCCCGAGGAGCGCGCCGCCGACGTAGCCGGGCCTGCCCTCGACGAGGTGGAGCTCCGCGACGTCGGCGTTGCGGTAACGGCCGTCCTCCTCCCGGAGCAGGCCGAGCGCGACGAGCAGCCGGAGGAGGTCGCGCAACCCGCGGCCGTGCAGGCCCAGCAGGCGGCGGATGTCGGGCTCGGTGGCCGGGCCGTCGCACAGCACGGTGAACAGGTTGAGCTCCACTGCGGTGAGCAGCGCCTGGGCCTCACAGAATGCGTTGCCGAGCCGGAGAATGTCGTGCACGGAGCCGGGTGCGCTGCGCGTCATCGGCCGGCCTCCTTCCATCCATAGCGCTCTGACGTCACCGAGACCATGGCGCAGCGCCGTGGAACCTCACTCGAAGACAGGTCCTCGAGCCGCTCGCGAACCGCGTTTCGCACAGTGAGACCTCCCCTACCGAAACGGGTGAGTGCGATGCATGTGAGCGCGACGAAGGACACGTGCGCGGTGGCCAGCCTGTGCGTCTACGGCGTCCCCGAGGTCTTCGACCAGGACGAGGACGGCCTGGTCGAGGTGCTCGACCAGAACCCGTCCGCCGAGCTGCACGACGCCGTACGGCACGCGGCCCGCGGCTGCCCGACCCGGTCGATCCGCATCCGGGAGACGGCCGGCTAGGCCCCCGTCGAATGCTCGGTCGAGTGGTCGTCGAGGTCGGCTGGACTCGGCGGTCACATGCTGGGGCGAAGCTTGCGGACCAACCGAAGGAGATGTGGATGTGCGGTATCGCCGGCTGGGCGGACTTCGGACGAGACCTGACGCCCGAGCGGGCGACGTTGCAGGCGATGACGGACGCGCTGGCCAAACGAGGCGTTGACGACCGGGGCCTGTGGCTGCGTGGCCATGTCGGGCTCGGGCACACACGTACGGCGATCATCGATGTGGCCGGTGGTGCGCAGCCGCTCGCCGTCGAGGAGGACGGCAGCACCGTCGCCGTGATCGTCTACAACGGCGAGGTCTACAACTTCAAGCAACTGCGGACGGAGCTGCGGGCCAGAGGGCACGAGTTCCGCACGCGCAGCGACACCGAGGTGGTCCTGCGCTCCTACCTGGAGTGGGGGAGCGACTGCGCCAAGCGCCTCGAGGGCATCTTCGCCTTCGCGATCTGGGATGTGCGCCGGGAGGAGCTGTTCCTGGTCCGCGACCGCCTCGGCGTCAAGCCCCTCTTCTACACCAGGCTGCCGGACGGGATCCTGTTCGGTTCCGAGCCCAAGGCGCTGCTGGCCAACCCGCTGGTACGGCCCGCCGTGACGCTCGACGGGCTGCGCGAGCTCTTCGCCACCGCCAAGACCCCGGGCCGGGCCGTCTTCCGCGACATGCAGGCCGTGCTGCCGGGGCACTCGCTGACCGTCGGCCGCGACGGCGTGGTGGAGCGGACGTACTGGGCGCTGGAGGCACGGCCCCACGACGACGACATCAAGGAGACCATCGGCCACGTCCGCGAGCTGCTCGAGGACATCGTCCTGCGCGAGCTGGAGGCGGACGTCCCGCTGTGCACGGCGCTGTCCGGCGGCCTGGACTCCAGCGCCATCACCGCGATCGCCGCCAAATGGCGGTGGAAGCTCGACGGCGAGCGGGTGCGCACGTTCGTGACCACGTTCGACGCATATGCCCAGAACTTCCGGCCGGACGACGTCCGGTTCTCGCCGGACGAGCCCTACGCGGCCGAGATGGCGCGGCACATCAGCTCCGACCACATCAGGATCATGCTGAACACGAGCGACCTGATGGACCCGCGGACCCGGCTGGAGGTGCTGCTGGCCCAGGACATGCCGACGACGCTGGGCGACATGGACACCTCCAACTACCTCACCTCCCGTGAGATCAAGACGCATTCCACGGTGGCGCTGGCGGGGGAGGTGGCCGACGAGATCTTCGGCGGCTACAACTGGATGTACGTCCCCGAGCTGCTGAACGCCGGCACCTTCCCCTGGACGGCCAACGAGCTGCGCCAGCCGGGCTCGCCCCGCGGCCAGGGCAGGGGCCTGTTCGACCAGGGCCTGATGCGCAAGCTCGACATGGAGACCTTCTACGCCGACGGCTACAGCCAGGCGCTGGCGGAGGTGCCGCATCAGGAGGGAGGGGACGCCGAGGAGCGGCAGATGCGCTCGGTCGGTTACGTCACCCTGACCCGCTGGCTGCCCATGCTGCTCGACCGGGACGACCGCCTGTCCATGGCGCACGGTCTCGAGCTGCGCGTGCCGTACGCCGACCACCGGCTGGTCGAGTACATGTACAACACGCCGTGGAGCTTCAAGACCTTCGACGGCAGGGAGAAGAGCATCCTGCGCGCCGCCGTACGCGATCTCGTGCCCGGCTCCGTGCTGGACCGAAAGAAGAGCCCGTGGCCGGTCACGCAGGATCCGGCCTACACGCGGATGCTGCACGGCGAGCTGACCGAGCTGATCAACGATCCATCGTCGCCTGCCCTCCCGCTGCTCGACGTCGACGCGATCCGGCAGACGATCGAGCAGCCGTCCGATCGCGCCAACGAGTGGATCAGCAGGATGCACATCGAGATGACGTTGCAGTTCAACACCTGGATGAGGCAGTACAACGTAGAGCTGGAGATCTGAGGATGGACTTCGCCGACGTGCTGCGCAAGCGCCAGATGATGCGCAGCTACAAAGATCAGCCCGTGGTCGACGAGGTGTTGCAGCGCATCCTGCAGGCGTTGCGGCGGGCGCCCAGCGCGGGTTTCAGCCAGGGGCACCGGCTCGTCGTCGTCACCGATCCCAAGCTCCGGCAGCAGGCCGCCGACATCGCCGAGGGCCGCTACGTCGACCTGGGCTTTCCCCGGTGGATCGCGTCGGCGCCGGTGCACATCTACCTGTGTACGCGGGAGCAGTCGTACCACGAGCGTTACGGGGGCGCGGAGGAGGTCAGGCCCGGCTACACCGAGATTCCCTGGCCCGTGCCGTTCTGGTGGTTCGACTGCGGCGCGCTGTTCATGCTGCTGCAACTGGCCGCGCTCAACGAGGGGCTCGCGACCGGCTTCTTCAGCTCCGTCTACACCGATGAGCTGGCCGACCTGGCGGAAGTGGCCGGCCTACCGGACGACCTCGCCCTGGCCGGCGTGATCACCGTCGGCCACCCGGACCACGACCGCGTGCTGCCCGTGCCGCCCAACGCCGCGACCCGCCTGCCCAACGACCAGCTCATCGAATGGCGGGTGTGACTGGTGAAACCGCGCATCGTCGTCCTCGGGGGCGGCATCGCCGGCCTGGCGGTCTCCATCGGCCTGGTACGGCACGGCTATCCGGTCACGCTGATCGAGCGGGACCCGCCGCCTCCCGCCAACCCCGAGCTGGACCCCTTCCTGGCGTGGAAGCGCCGTGGTGTGCCGCAGTTCCGCCTGCCGCACGGCTTCTCCGCCCGGGCGCGCACGCTGCTTGCGGCGCACGCGCCCGAGGTCCTCGACCAGCTCAGGGCCGACGGCATCGAGGAGGTCAACGTCTTCAAGACGTTCATCCCGCCGGAGCTCTGGGAGCCCTCCGACGAGGAGTTCACCGTCGTGTGGGCCCGCCGGTCCGCCTTCGAGCTCGCGCTGCGGCGCTGTGCCGAGGCCGAGCCCGGCATCACCTTCCTCTGCCCCGAGGTCGTGGACGGGTTGCGCTTCGCGCCGGGAGAGCCGGGGCCGCCGCGGGTCACCGGGGTCCGCCTGGCCGACGGCCGCGAGCTGGCGGCGGATCTGGTGCTCGACTGCGGTGGCGGTCGCTCACGGGTCTCCCGGTGGCTGGCCGCCGCCGGCGTTCACGTCCAGACCGACACCCAGGACTGCCAGACCGTCTACTTCAGCCGGTACTACCGTTTCACGCCCGGCTGCGCCCTGCCGAAGAACGCCATGCTCGTCCGGGGCGAGCTCGAAAGCCTCATGTACATCGGCTTCCCGGGAGACCACGACACGTTCGGCCTCTGCCTCGAGGTCCATCCCAGCGAGAACCTGCAGCCGCTGCGCAACACGTGGACCTGGGAGGCCGCCGCGCGCAGCATCCCGGCACTGGCGCCGTGGATCGACCCGGCCAACGCCACCCCGCTGGCGGGCGTCCAGATCATGGGCGGGCACCACAACGTCCGCCGGCGCTTCGTCGTCGACGGGCGGCCGGTCGTGACGGGACTGCTGCCCGTCGGGGACGCGCTGTGCACCACCAACCCCGCCTACGGCTGGGGGGCGTCGATGGCGCTCACTTATGCCTTCGCCGCCGCGGAGGCGGTCGCCGCACATGACCGCGATCCGGTGGCCATGGCGCTCGCGTACGACGCCGCCACCGCCGCCGAGGCCGACGCCGTCTATCGGGAGTCGGCGGCGATGGACCGGGCCCGCATCTACCGGATCACCGGTCAGGACGTGCCCGAGCACGATCGGGCCGAGATGGAGCGGCAGCGGCTCATCGCCGAGGGCGTGGCCGCGGGGGTGCTGTCCGACGTGGAGCTCTCCCGGGCCTTCTGCCGCCGGATCAACCTGACGGGGCCCGCCGAGGCCGTGATCAACAATCCCGAGATCGTCCTGCGGGCCGAGGACAACCTGCGCCAGCTCCAGGCCGCGCCCCCCGCCGAGCGGGGGCCGGGCAGGGCGGAACTGCGGGAGATCGTCCTGGCGGCCGACGCTCGCGGCGGCGGGGTCGGAGAGGGGGAGCCGGCGCGGCTCGAAAGCTCGCCCGCCTGACCGCGTAAAAGGTGGCCGCACCGCGTACGCACGCGGTGCGGCCACCTTTTTCTGACCGGTTATGCCGAGTAGGCCGCGGTGACCTCGTAGATGCCGAACGGCCGGCCGCCGGGCGCCCGCTGGTGGCGGCGGAGCGGAGCCGTCGTGTCGCGGTGCCCCACGCCCTCCTCCCAGCGGCGGAACGCGGCGAGGCTCTCCCACTCGCTCATCACGACGAACGCCGCGGGGTCGTCGGCGGCACGCAGCAGCTCGTTGCCGAGCAGGCCGGGCGTGCCCGACAGGGCGCTGCTGATCTGGTGGTAGGCCGCCTCGACGGCGTCCGGCTCCTCGGACGGCGCGGCGGCGTAGATCAGCACCCTGGCGCGTGCGGTGGGCATCAGCGCTTTCCCCCCATCGCGTACACGACCTGCATGGTCGTCATCGTCCCGCCGGAGCGGAACGGGTGGAGCTTGGTGCGGTGCTCGAGATGCCCGGGGCTGTGCTCGAACTCGCGGAAGCGCGGCTCGTCGGCCCAGTCGCTCATGATGTAGTAGACGCCTTCCTCCTCCTCGCTCTTGGCGAGCCACTGGCCGAGGTTGGCGGGGTGGTCGGTGACGGCCTTGCCGACCTGGTACCACGTCCGCTCGAACTCCTCCTCCATGCCGGAGTGGATGTTCATGCGCAGCAGGACACGGAAGACGGGCTGAGACTGTGACATGAGATGACCTCAATCCTCGGGTTGGAGAAACTCGCGGTTCAACCGTTCACGTGCGTAGAGCCGGGTGAGTCTGTGCATTCCGTAGCGGATGCTGCCGGCGTCGTCCGCCCGGACGTCGAGCAGGTGGCAGCCGGCGAGGCGGGTCAGGCGCGCCTCCACCGCGTCGGTGGCGTTGCCGAGCAGGCCGGCGGCGGTCACGGCGGTGAAGTCCTGCGCGGGCAGCAGGCTGAGGAGGCGGAGCGTGCTGCGGTCGTGCGGGTCGAGCCGGAAATAGGCGTGGTCATAGTCCGCGCGTACGTCGAATTCGGCGAACCGCAGCTGGTCGAGGGGCGCCGGGGACGACTCCAGCAGCGCCGCCATCTTCTCCAGCGACCAGACCCTGGCGGCGGCGAGACGGGAGCCGACGCATCGCAGTGCCCGGGGCAGCCGCCCGCACAGCTCGGCGATCTTCTCGGCGTACTCCGGCTCGGCGGCCACCCGGTCGGCCCCGATGATGCGGCTGAGCAGCTGCGTGCCCTCTGACAGGCTCATGACGCCGAGCTCGACGTTGGTCACGCCCGGCATGCTCTGCAGCCCCTCGCGGCTGGTGACGATCACGACGCAATGGGGCGTCGCGGGCAGCAGGGGGGTCACCTGGGCGGCCTCGCTGGCGTTGTCGAGGACGACCAGGATTCGCCGGTTGTTGCTCCAGGTGCGGAAGAGGTTGCTCCGCTCCTCGAGCGTCGGCGGGATCTGCTGGTCCGGCACGCCTACCGAGCGCAGGAAGCCGGCGAGCACGTCGCCCGGCGCCGCGGGGGTGGCCGAGGCGCCGTGGAGGTCGGTGAAGAGCTGGCCGTCCGGGAACTGGGCCCGATGCAGGTGCGCGGCGTGCAGCGCCAGGGTCGTCTTCCCCACGCCGCCCATCCCGGTGATCGAGATCGTCCTGGCCGCGGTGCTGCCGGGCTGAGGCGCGGCGAAGACCTGGGCCAGCCGGGCGAGCTCCGCCACGCGTCCCGTGAAATCGGATATGTCGGGCGGCAGCTGCGCGGGAACGGTCAGCGCGGCCGGCGGCTGGGTGGTGCCCTGTGGCCGGGCGGGGGCGGTCCCGGCCGGTTTGGGGCCGTCGGTGCTCAGCAGCGACTGGTGGAGGCGCTGCAGGGCGGCGGACGGTTCCAGCCCGAGCTCGTCGATCAGCACCTTGCGCAGCTGCCGATAGACCTCCAGCGCCTCGTACCGGCGCCCGGACCGGTTCAGTGCCGTCATGAGGTCGCCGTAGAAACGCTCGTGCAGGGGATAGCTGTGCACGAGCGTCTTCAGCTCGCTGATGAGCTCGCGATAGCGGCCGAGGCGCATGTCGGCCTCGATGTGCAGCTCCAGGGCCCGCAGCCGGTTCTCCTCCAGGCGGGTCACATGGGCGGAGAGGATCTCCCCCGTGGTGACACCGAGGAGTGCCTGGCCACGCCACACGCCCAGCGCCTCGGACAGCAGCTCCCCGGCGCGCTGCGCGTCGCCGCTCTCCAGCGTCAGACGGCCCTCACGCGTCGCCTTTTCAAAGATGCCGACATCGACGCTTTCGTCAGGGACCTCCAGCAGATAACCGCACTGCTGCGTGTGCAAACGGGCCAGTCCGGACGGGTCGAGGACTTCTTTCCTGAGTTTGTAGATGTAGGTCTGCAGGGTGGTCATCGCGCTCTCGGGCGGATGATCTCCCCATAACTCGTCGATGAATTCACTGATTTGCACGATCTGGCCCTTGCGGACCAGCAGAAACGCCAGGACCTGGCGGACCTTGGGTGCTGTGGGAGTGATGTCCCTGCCCTCGTGTATAACCGCGAGCGGGCCGAGTATGCGGAAGCTCATTGTGCCCTTCAATCTGCGCACGGCATGTTGAGGGAATCAACGTTGATTCCGGCGGAATTCGGACGTCCGGCATCAATTCCACTCGAAGGCTAATTTTTGAGCTTCTTTGCTACAACCCCTAGGGTTGCGGGTCGCGGCCTACTCGTGAGTACTAGGGGTGATCCGGCACAGCACGGCGCCGGACGAGACGCTCTCTCCCGGGGTCGCGGACAGGCCGGCGACCACACCTGCTTTGTGGGCGGTGACGGGCTGCTCCATCTTCATCGCCTCGATGACCAGGACGGTCTCGCCCTCCTCGACGGTGTCGCCGTCGGCCGCGAAGACCTTGACGACGGTCCCCTGCATCGAGCTGACCAGCGCGTCGCTGTCGGCGGCGGCCAGCTTCGACGCCTTGGCGGGGGCGCGGCGGGGGGCCGCCGCCGGCGCGCCGCCGTTCGCCGGAGCGCCGTTGACCAGGGCGGGAGGCAGCACGACCTCGAGGCGGCGGCCGTCCACCTCGACGCTGACGCGCTCACGCGGAGCGGCCTCCGCCGGGGCGTCGGGCTGCGGGTGCGGCTCGATGGGGGTGGCGAACTCGGTCTCGATCCACCGGGTGTGCACCGCGAACGGCTCGCCCGTGAAGGCGGGCTCCTCCACCGCGGCGCGGTGGAAGGGCAGGAGCGTGGGCAGCCCCGCGATCTCGAACTCGGCCAGCGCCCGCCGGGCACGCCGCAGCGCCTGTTCCCGATCGCCGCCGGTCACGATCAGCTTGGCGATCAGCGAGTCGAACTCCCTCGGCACGTCCTGGCCTGAGGTGTACCCGGAGTCCAGCCGCACGCCCGGTCCGCTCGGCGGCTGGAAGTCCGCGATCGTGCCGGGGGCGGGCAGGAATCCGCGCCCGGCGTCCTCGGCGTTGATGCGGAACTCGATCGAGTGGCCGCGCGGCTCCGGGTCGTCGTAGCCGAGGGGCTCGCCCTGCGCGATGCGGAACATCTCGCGCACCAGGTCGATGCCCGTCACCTCCTCGGTGACCGGGTGCTCGACCTGCAGCCGGGTGTTGACCTCGAGGAAGGAGACGACGCCGTCCAGGCCGATGAGGAACTCGCAGGTGCCCGCACCGACATAGCCCGCCTCGCGCAGGATCGCCTTGGAGCTGGTGTGGAGCTGCTCACGCTGCTCGACGGTCAGGAACGGGGCCGGCGCCTCCTCGACGAGCTTCTGGTGACGCCGCTGCAGCGAGCAGTCCCTGGTCGACACCACCACGACCGTGCCGTGCGCGTCGGCCAGGCACTGGGTCTCCACGTGGCGTGGCCGCTCCAGGTACCGCTCCACGAAGCATTCGCCGCGGCCGAAGGCGGCGACCGCCTCGCGTACCGCCGACTCGTACGCCTCCGGGATCTCCGCCGTCGTGCAGGCGACCTTCAGCCCCCGGCCGCCTCCGCCGTACGCCGCCTTGATCGCGATCGGCAGCCCGTGCTCGGCGGCGAAGGCCAGCACCTCCTCCACCCCGGCGACCGGCTCGCCGGTGCCGGCCACCATCGGCGCGCCGACCTTCTGCGCGATGTGCCGTGCGGCGACCTTGTCGCCCAGCGCCCTGATCGCGGCGGGCGGCGGGCCGATCCAGGTGAGCCCCGCCTCGAGGACCGCCTCGGCGAAGTCGGCGTTCTCGGCGAGGAACCCGTAGCCGGGATGGACGGCGTCCGCGCCGGAACGGGCGGCGACGGCCAGCACCTTGTCGATGGCCAGGTACGTCTCTGCCGGGCTGGTCCCGCCGAGCGCGTACGCCTCCTCTGCGAGCTTGACGTGGAGGGCGTTCAGGTCCTGCTCGGAGTAGATGGCGACGCTGGTCAGGCCCACGTCCTTGCAGGCTCTGACGATCCGCACCGCGATCTCGCCACGGTTGGCGACCAGGACCTTGGAGATGGCGCTCATGACGTCCTCGCCAGAGTCCGGCCGAGCACGCCGCGGAGCGTCGCCTCGGGGTCCGTGCCCGGCGAGGGCCCGCACCAGGCCACGTAGCCGTCGGGCCGCACGAGGACCGCGCCGTCCCGGCCCACGCCGTAGCGCTCCTCCCAGGTGCCGTCCACGTCGACCAGCTCCCTGCCGACGCGATAGGCCCGCAAGGGGACGCCCGAGGAGGCGGCGCACTTGTCCGCCGCCTCCGTCCACCCGGCGCCGTCAGCCCCCGTGAGCAGGACGAACGCATCGTGGAACAGGTCGTGCACCGTGATCCGCCGGCCCTCGTGACGCAGCCACAGGTGCGGCGCGCGGGCGCCGGGAACGGCTCGTGGCACCACCTGGTCGCCGTAGACCGAGTCGTGCCCGTAGCGCTGGCCGAGGGCGCACACCAGGTCGTCGACGTCGTCCTCGTACGGCTGGTCGGAGAACCTGGCCTGCTGCCGCCGTACGGTGATGTCCGCCAGCGTCCGCGCCACCGGCCTGCGCTCGGCCTCGTAGGTGTCGAGCAGGCTCTCTCCCGCCCACCCGTTGAGCACCCCGGCGAGCTTCCAGGCCAGGTTGTGCGCGTCCTGGACGGCGGCGTTCGCCCCCATCGCACCCGCGGGCGACCAGACGTGCGCGGAGTCGCCGGCCAGGAAGACCCGGCCGTCGCGGTAACGGTCCGCGACCCCCACGGCCTCCTCCCAGCAGGCGATGTCCAGGACCGTGACGGGGATGTCCCGGCCGATGACCGTTCTGGCCACCTTCTCGCAGCGCGCCGGGGTGAAGTCGGCGGCGGACTCCTTGGCGGGGTCGTAGGTGAAGCTGATCGCCCACTGGCCGGGGACCGCGGTGGTGAGGAACGAGCCGAAGCCGATCTCGGCGTTGACCACGATCCAGAGCATGGCCCGCTGGGGCAGGAGTTCGGCCAGATCGGCCTCGACGATGAAGGTGACCCAGTTCTGGGTGACTCCAGGCCCCGTGTGGTCGATGCCCAGCCGGCGCCTGATGGCGCCGCGGAAGCCGTCGGCAGCCACCAGATAGTCCGAGCGAATGGTGCGGCGCTGCCCGCTGACCCGGTCCTCGGTCACCGCCGTGACACCCTCGGCGTCCACCTCGACCGAGAGGCACTGCGTGTTGAACCGGATGTCGGCTCCCAGGCCACGAGCGGCCTCGATCAGGATCGGCTCCACGCTGCGCTGGTCGGCCATGACGTACTCGCCGGCGGTCAGCTCGGGAAAGGTCCGCGGCGAATCGTCGTCCAGCAGCCAGGTCCACTCGCTCGCCAGGCTCTCGCACCGGACGACACCCGACTCGGTGTCGAAGGGCGCGCCGGCCGCCGCGATGCGCGAGGCCAGGCCCAAGGGGCGGTAGAGCTCCATGGTCCGCTGGTTGATCCCGCGTGCGCGGCCCTGGATGGACACGCCCGACTGCTTGTCGACCAGCACCGGGCGCACGCCGTGCCCCGACAGGAACAGTGCCGAGGCCAGGCCCGCGTATCCGCCACCGACGATGAGGACCGGGGCGTTCTCGTCAGGCGTCGTCATCAATGGTCTCCTTCTCCGGCTGCATCGGTGCGCTTGCCGGAGGGTTCCACGGCAGGCTCAAGCCTCGCTCGGGTCGCGGGCGGCTTCGAGTCTCATCCGAGTACGGCGGTGCATGCTGCCTGCCGTACAGACCGGGATTTCCTTGGGAGGACAGGATGCCCTTCACGGCGATCGTCTATGACATCAAGAGCGGCTACGAGGACCAGGTGGCGGAGGTCTTCTCCGGCTTCCAGCGGCCGAAGTCGGCGGTGGTGCCGGGGGCCGGCGGCGAGCAGGCCGGGCGGATCCTGGCCACGGCGGTGTTCATCAGGGACAACCTGCTGGTCCGGTTCATCGAGTTCGAAGGCGACCTCGACGCCGTGGCGCGGCACATGGCCGTCCAGCCGGGCGTTCAGGAGGTCGAGCGCAAGCTCAAGCCGTACCTCAACTCTCCTCGCGACACCGCCACCCCCGAGGGGTTCGTCCGCACGTTCAAGAGCAGCATGCTGCGCTCCGTCACCCAGCTCGCCGTGCCGCGGTGAGTCGAGGGCGCCTCCAGCACTGCTCGAGGCATCGACCACCGCCCCGTGGTGCCCTGGGCGCATGCGGATAATCTTCACGACCTGGGCGTGGCCGTCCCACTTGTACGCGATGGTGCCGCTCGCGTGGGCCTGCCGGGCCGCCGGGCATGACGTGCTGGTGGCGAGCCAGCCGGAGCTCACCGGCGCGATCCTGCGTACCGGCCTGCCGGCGGCGCCGGTCGGCCGGGACGTGGACGCGGTGGCGACCTTCCACGACATCGTGTTCCCGCCGCCGTCGGCGCAGCGGCCGGCCGGTGGCGGGCCGCGGGTCTTCGGCCTGCTGGCCGAGCTGGCGGAGGCGATGACGGACGATCTCATCGCGCTGGCCGGGCGGTGGCGCGCGAACCTCATCGTGTTCGAGCCCACCGCCTTCGCGGGACCGCTGGCCGCCGCCGCGCTGGGCATCCCGGCCGTGCGGCACCTGTTCGGCACCGACCTGATGAGCGTCGTGGGGCGGTTCCTTCCGGACGCGCTCGCCCCGCTCAGCGCGAAGCTGGGGCTGGACGCCGTCGATCCGTTCGGCGTGGCGACCGTGGACCCGTGCCCCGCCGGGCTGCAGGTTCCCGTCGGCTCCCGCCGGCTGCCGATGCGCTATCTCCCGCACAACGGTCCCGGCAGTCTGCCCGCGGGGCTGCCCGAGCCGTCCGGCCGTCCGCGCGTGTGCGTCACCTGGGGCACCACGCCGAGCCGGGTGGCTCCGGAGCTCTTCCTTGCGGGGGAGGTGGCCAGGGCGATCGGCGACCTCGACGTGGAGGTGGTGGTCGCGGTCACGCCGGAGCAGCGGCCGCTGCTCGGCGAGCTGCCGCCCGGCACGTACGTCACCGAGGGAACGCCGCTGGATCTCCTGCTGCCGGCCTGCGATTTCGTCGTGGCCCACGGCGGCGCGGGCACCCTGCTGACCGGGCTGGCGCACGGGCTGCCGCAGCTGCACCTGCCGCGGCTGCCCGATCACCAGCGCCACTCCGGGCGGCTGGCCGAGACAGGCGCCGGCCTGGTGCTCCCGGCGCCGGACGCGGAGCCGAAGGCCATCAGAGAGCACCTCACGGAGTTGCTGGCGAACCCGGACTTCCGAGTCGCCGCGCGGCGGCTGCAGGCCGAGATGTCCGGCCAGCCGTCCCCGGCTCAGGTCGTGAACGCTCTTGAAAGCCTCCTCGTCGAGCCGGGCGCGAGCCGCCCTCAACCGTCTGCGGTGACTGTCGAACAATGAGATCCACCCCGAAATTCGCGCACGAGTCATTCGCTCGGCGACACCGTGGCGGGATGCTGCTCGAAAGGCATGGCATCGATCTCTACCCGCATCCCTTTCTCGGCTTCACCCTCCCTCCCGGGCACCGTTCGCCCATGCTGAACACCGATGAGGAGGGGTTCCGCCTCTCCGACTCACCGTTCGGCACGGTGGACACCACCTCGTGGCTCGCCGCGGGCGGTGGCGGGATCATGCTGGGCAACTCGGTGGCCGTCGGTCTCGCGGCGACCTCCGACCGCAACTCGCCCGCTTCGCATCTGGCCTTCATCTCCGGGACCCGGCAGCTCAACCTGGGCCTGTGCGCGGCGGTCTCGCTCCAGGAACTGGTCGCCGCCACCCCGTTCCTGCACGCCGCGTCCACCGTGGTGATCATCGGCGGGGGCTCCGACTTCGTCAATCTCGTGGGCTCGCTCGACCCGGGCGGGCTGTTCGGCGCCGTCTCCTACGAGCGCACCTTCGCCGAGCTCGCCGAGATCCCGCTGTTCGACCTGGCCACCCTCGCCGCCGGCGAGGCGGTCCCCGATCTCGAGTCCCGCCGCCTCAAGCGCGGCAAGCCCGCCGCCTGGGACCTCGCCGAGACCGTGCCGCGGATGGAGGCGGCCGCCCGCAGGCGGCTCGAGCATCTCGCGTTCCTCGCGCGGGCGACGGGCGGTCGTACCCGGATCCTGTTCTGCCTGCAGCCGTTCGTGACCTCGCGCACGAGAGATCTCAGCCCCGAGGAGAAGGCACGGTTCGACTTCGACGCCCCCGTGTTCGGCATCCTGCACAGCGCCATCGAGAAGAACTGGGACGCCTACGCCCGCCTGTTCGCCAAGGGCTGCGCCGATCTGGCGATCTCCTTCCTGAACCTGTCCGCCGACTTGTTCGAGGGCGACGCGTTCGCGGACATCGTGCACTTCACCGATGACGGCAACCGGCAAGCCGCGGAAATGATCCACCGGGCGCTCGAGGGCGCCGCCTAAACCGAGAGGAAACATGATGTCCCACGTGGCGATCCAGGCTGAGCGGCTCCAGCAGATCCGTGACATCCTCGTCGACGTCCTGGAGATCGAGCCTGACGAGCTGACGTACACCAGCGACTTCGTCAACCAGCACGGCGCCGACTCGTTGCTGGCCATCGACATCATCGCCAGCATCGAGCGGTCCATGGGCGTGCGCATCCCGAGCGAGGCCCTTCCCGAGATGGTCAACCTGGGGGCCGTGGTGGAGCTCGTTCTCCGTTACGAGGACACCGATGCCTGAAACGGCGTCGCGCCGGGTCGTGGTCACCGGGCTCGGAGCGGTGAGCAGTCTCGGAACCGGGGCCCGCGCCTTCGCGGACGCCATCAGAGCGGGGCAGAACGGCGTGTCGCCCATCCGGAGTTTCGACGCCAGCGGGTTCCCGCACACCTACGCCGGCGAGGTCCACGACTTCGACCCCCGTCAGGTGCTGCGCAGGCTGCGCGCCGAGGAGTGGGGCAGCAGCAGCCTGCTCGCCGCCTCCGCCGCCCGGCTGGCGCTGACCGACGCCGAGATCGATCCCGCTCAGGTCTCGGCCGCGCGTGCGGGCTCGGCGATCGGGACGACGTTCGGCGAGTCGGTGGTGATCGAGAAACTGGTGAGCCAGTGGGTCGACGAAGGGCTCAAGGACATCGACCCGGTCCTCGCCCGCCGGGCGCCGGCCAATCGCATCGCCGCCGCGGTCAACGCCGAGCTCGCCCTCACCGGGGAGGCCCACACGATCGCCACGGCCTGCTCGGCGAGCAATTACACGCTTGGTTATGCCTATGACCTGGTGCGTACCGGTGAGGCGGACTTCATGATCAGCGGCGGGGCCGACTCGGTCAACCGCTGGGAGCACGCCGGCTTCTACCGGCTCGGAGCGCTGGCCGAGTCGGTGTGCCGGCCCTTCGACACGCACCGCTCGGGGATCCTGACCGCGGAAGGCGGGGTCGCGCTGTTCCTCGAGCCGCTGGAGGGGGCTCTCGCCCGGGGCGCCCGCATCTATGCGGAAGTGCTCGGATACGGCGTCAACTGCGATGCCAAGCACCCGGTGGCGCCCGACCCCACCAGCATCGCGGAGTGCATCCGGGCCGCGCACCGCAACGCCGGGGTACGCGCTGACGAGATCGACTACATCTGCGCGCACGGCACGGGAACCCCGACCAACGACGCCACGGAGGTGAAGGCGGTGCGGGAGGTGTTCGGCGACAAGCTGCCGCCGATCAGCTCGATCAAATCCATGATCGGCCACACGATGGGCGCCGCCAGCGGCTTCGGCGCGCTGATCTGCTGCATGGCGCTGCATGACGGGTTCCTGCCGCCCACGGCCAACGTGACGGAGATCGATCCGGCGCTGGGGCCCGGGGTGGACTGCGTCCCCGGGACGGGCCGTCCGGCCTCGCCGCGGATCGTGCAGAACCACGGCTTCGCCTTCGGCGGGAACAATGCGATCACCATTCTGGGGAGGGTCGCGTGACGACGTCGGCGCCACTCGTGATCACCGGTTGCGGCGTGGTCTCGCCTTCGGGCATCGGCCTGGAGGCGCTCACCGCTCCGCGGAACGGGACCGGGCAGGCGGAGCCTCCCGAAGGGGAGTTTCCGCCCATCCCGCTGGCGGTGATTCCCGATCTCAGGGTCGAGGATTATCTGGGCAAAAAGGGAATCAGAACCCTCGACCGGACCACGCGGCTCGCCCTGGTGGCGAGCAACCGGGCGCTGGCGACGCTGGACACCGCTCTGAGCGACGAGGACCGCGCGCGAACCGGCGTGGTGATCGGGACCAGCACCGGCAGCATCCGCAGTTCCTCCGAGTTCTCCCGCGAGACGCTGGTGCGTGAGAAGCCCTACCTGGTGCAGGCCACGCTGTTCCCGCCGTCGGTGATGAACTTCTGCGCGAGCCAGATCGCCATCTGGAACTCGCTGCGCGGCGTGAACGCCACGATCGCCGACGGCCGCGTGTCGGGCCTGGGCGCGGTCAGCTACGCCAGGAACGCGATCATCCAGGGCCACATCGAGCGTGCGCTGGTCGGTGCGGTGGAGGAGCTGTGTCCCCAGTCCGCATGGGCCTGGCACCTGTCCGGCGCGCTGGCGCCGGACGCCGCGGTGGGGGAGGGGGCGGCGGTGTTCGTCATGGAGACCGCCGAAGGCGCCGCCGCCGCTGGCCGCGCGCCGCTGGCCGAGGTGCTCGCCTGCGAGGTCGGCACCCTGGGCATGTCCGACGTACGGCAGGGCCTGGCCACCTGCATCGGCCGGGCACTGCAGCGCAGCGGCGTGCCCGGCGCGGCGGTCACCACGGTCTCCTTGAGCGCGTCGGCCCTGCGCGGGCTGAGAGCGGCCGAGGAGGCCGGCGTCCGCAGCGCCCTGGGCGGGTCGCTGCCCGCGCAGCTCAGGACGGCGGGCCTGCTCGGCGAGAGCTTCAGCGCCACTGCCGCGCTGCAGCTGGCGGACGTGCTCGCGGCCTGGCGCGCCGATTCCGTCGCCGCCGGTGCGGTGGCGCTGGTCGTCGTCACCGGCGACGACGGGAACGTCGGCTGCCTGGTGCTGCGCCGCCCGCCCGGCCAGGCCGACGCCTGAAAGAGACGGCCCGGAGAGCGTGCTCACTCACGCTCTCCGGGCCGGTTCCATGTTCTCAGGAGACCGTGTTCTCAGGAGACCGTCCGAAGCGCGCGCTCGCGCTCCCCGGGCTGGTCGGCCACGCGGTTCATCGCCAGGCGCAGCAGCGGCGGCGCCATCAGGGACGTGATGACGGCGACCAGGATGAGGATGGTGTAACTCGCGGTGTTCAGCACTCCGAGCCGTAGGCCCACCATCGCGACGATCACCTCGATCACGCCCCTGGCGTTCATCCCCGCCCCCAGCGCGAGAGCCTCCCAGCCCGTGAGACGGCTGCTCAGCGCGCCGATGAAGGCGCCGACGAACTTGCCGGCGATCGCGATCACCACCACCAGGAGAGCGGCCAGCAGGATCGTGGAGTCGCCGAGCGCCGTCAGATCCATGCGCAGTCCCGCCGTGGCGAAGAAGATCGGGGCCAGGACGGCCAGCACGACCGTGCGCAGCGGCGCGAGGAGGCTCAGGTCGAAGCCGGGCGCCTGGCCGATGAGAATGCCCAGGACGAAGGCGCCGAAGACGGCCTCCAGCCCGAGGGCGTGAGTGGCGGCGGCGCCGCCCAGGAGCAGGACCACCGCGGCGGCCAGCGCCGGCCCCGGCGAACCCGACCTGGTGACCGGCCGCAGGAGCACCCCGACGGCCGTCCGCCCGACCGTGACGACGATCAGGACGAAGACCGCCAGGGCGACCAGGGACTGGACGATGCTGCCCGCGCGCAGGCCGGTGGTCGCCATGGCGGAGACCACCGACAACATCAGCCAGCCGAAGACGTCGTCGATCGTGCCCGCGGCCAGGGTGAGCTGGCCGACCTCACGGTGGAGCAGGTTCATGTCCATCAGCGTCTTGGCGATCACCGGGATGGCGCTGACGCACAGCGCGACGCCGAGGAACAGGGCGAAGACCGTCCTGTCGCCCTGCGCGGCCACGAGCGATCCGGGCAGCAGCAGCCCCACCCCGACGCCGCAGAGCAGCGGTACCACGAGTCCGGCGACGCTGACCCTGACGGCTGTCGTGCCCTTGCGTTTGATCAGGTCGAGGTCCAGATGCATGCCGGTGATGCCGACCAGCAGCAGGACCCCGATCTGGCCGACCGCGTCGAGCAGGTGGAACTGGGCGGCGTCCCTGGGCAGCAACCAGTCCGACACCTCCGGCGCGACGTGGCCCAGCAGGGAGGGGCCGAGCAGGACGCCGGTGCCCAGTTCTCCCACGAGCGCGGGCATGCCGAGCCGGGTGGCGAGCCTGCCGAGCACCAGGGCGACCAGCAGGAGCAGCCCGACCTGGAGCAGGAAGATCAGGAGACTGTCCGCCGCGATGGGCGGCACCGGATTGGTGACGTGCATGCTCAGCCCCTCAGCGCCCGCCGGCGGTGTGCACGACTTCGCCGTTGATGTTGCCGTTCGCCTCGGAGCACAGGAAGACGATGAGGCGCGCGACGTCGTCCGCCGTGCTCAGGCGCCCGCTCGGGGTCTCCTGCACGGCCCGCTCCAGGAGCACGGGGTCCACTGCCTCCAGGCTCTCCGTCAGCGTGCCGCCGGGCGCGACCACGTTCGCGAGCACTCCGTCGCGCGTCCACATCAGCCCGCGGACGAACCCGTGCAGCGCCGCCTTGGCCGCGCTGTAGAGCTCGGAACCGGGATTCCCGTGGGTCGCGGTGACCGAGGAGAGCAGCACGATCCGGCCCCATCCCCGCTCCCGCATGCCGCCCAGCGCCTGGCGGACGGTCCACAGGTGGCCTTCGACGTTCTCGCGGAACAGCCCGAGCCAGTGGTCCATGGGGAAGTCCTGGTAGGGCGGGATGTCCTCCGGATTGATCCACACCCACGACTGCGCGTTGGCCACGACGACGTCGACCCCGCCCCAGCGCTCCTCGACGGCCGACACGGCCTGCCGGATGGAGTCGGGATCGGCCAGGTCGTACGGCAAGGCGCACGCGCGGTCCTCGCCGCCCAGCTCCTCCACCACGCGCTTGGCCGCGGCATCGGAGGTGTGATACGTGATGGCGACCCGCGCCTGCTCCGCGGCGAAGACGCGGGCGGTGGCCAGGCCGATGCCCCGCGTGGCGCCGGTGATCAGTACCCGCTTGTCCGCCAAGCCAAGATCCATGTGACGTCCTTACATCGGCGTTCGGAACCACAAATCTGCGGCAGCGGGCTCGAGAACGGCTTGGCACCGCCTGGTGCCGGGCTCCAGAGGGCTTCTAGGGCGGGTCTCTACTTTCCGGAGCGGAGTTCACGACGCGACAGGGGAAGGCCGATGCTGCACGAAGAGCTCATGGAGATCAGGGACCCGGTGTTACGGAAGGTGCAGGACCATCCGTTCTGGTCCGGCCTTCGCGACGGCTCGCTGCCCGGCGAAGCCCTTGCCTATTTCGTCCAGCAGGACACCGGTCACCTGCTGCCCGCCTACGCCCGGGCGCTGGCGAGATGCGCCGCGGCGGCTCCGGACGACGCCGACGCGTTCCTGCTCGGCCAGTCCGTGGCCGGCACGCTCGAGGCCAAGGACCGCCTGCGCCAGGCCTACACCGGGCTGGCAGGAGAGCTCGGCCTGCCGCAGCTCGGCGAGCAGATCCCGGTGGATCCGGCCACGCACGCGCACGCCTCGTTCTTCGCGGCGGCCACCGCGCGCTCGTTCTACGCCGGGATCGGCGCGTTGCTGCCCATGGTGTGGTTCAACGCCGAGGTGTCGGACAACCTGAAGCTCAACGCGGCGCCCGGCTCGCGCTATCTGCCGTGGATCGAGGTCTACCACCCGGGAGAGGACTACGGGTACGCCGTGCAGGCGTTCCTGGACATGATCGACCGGGCCGGCGAGAGCTGCTCGGCCGCGGAGCGTCGGCTCATCGTCGAGCAGTTCTCCACCAGCATCCGTTACGAATGGGCCTTCGCGGAATGCTGCCTGCGGCAGCCCTCCTGGCCGGTTTGAGGAGAAAGGTCGCCGAATGACTACGGAAACCGCAATTCCCTACCCCTTCGCGTGGACACCGCCCATGGAGGTGCCCGAGGGGCTGCGTGGCCTGCGGAGCAAGGCTCTCGTCGAGGTCAGGCTGCCCAGCGGTGACACGGCGGTGATGGTGACGCGCTACAAGGATGTCAGGAAGCTCTTCGCCGACGAGCGGCTGAGCAAGAACATCGCCAGGCCCGGTGTCGCGCGGATCTCCGCGGACAACGAGCTGTTCGTCGACCCCGAGATCGACGCCGACCCGCCGGACCACACCAGGATGCGCAGCCTGGTGACCAAGGCGTTCACGGCACGCCGGATCGAGCGGCTGCGGCCCTATGCGCAGGCGACCGTGGACCAGCTGCTGGACGAGATGGAAGCCGGGCCCAATCCGGTCGACCTCAACGAGGCCGTCGCCTTTCCGCTCCCGATCCTGGTGATCTGCAAGCTGCTTGGCATCCCGCCGGAGGACAGAAACAGGTTCCGCCGGCTGGTGGACGGCTTCCTCTCGGTGACCAAGCTGCCCGCCGACGAGGTCGAGGAGTGCCGGAAGGGCCTGTGGGGCTATCTCGTCGAGCTGATCGCCGCCAAGCGGGAAGACTTGGGCGACGACCTGATCAGCGCCCTGATCAAGGTACGCGACGAGGACGACAACCGCCTGTCCGAGCACGAGCTGCACTTCTGGACCCAGAGCCTGCTCATCGCCGGCTACGTCACCACCGCCAGCCAGATCGGTACCGGGACCGCGGTGCTGCTCCACCGGCAGGACCTGGTCAAGGAGATCCGGGCCGACTACTCGCTGGTGCCGTCGGCGGTGGAGGAGCTGCTGCGTACGCAGATCATGGGCTCGTCCATCGGGACCCTGCGCTACGCGCTGACGGACATCCCGCTGTCCGACGGCACGGTGATCAAGGAAGGCTCCAGCGTCCTGCTGTCCGAGGAGTCGGCCAACATGGACGAGACCGTGTTCAACGACCCCTTCACGCTGGACATCCGGCGTAGGGAGAACCACCACATGACGTTCGGCGCGGGCATCCACTACTGCGTCGGCGCGGCGCTGGCCCGGATGGAACTCCAGGTGGCGACCGAGACCCTGCTGAGGCGGTTCCCGAACCTCCGCCTCGCGGTGCCCTCGGAGGATCTGCCCCGGGGACTGGGCGGGTTCATGGAGGGCTTCAGCGAGATTCCGGTCACGTGGTGACCGGGCAGCGCACCGCCCTCGTCACCGGGGCCAACCGGGGGATCGGCCGGGCCGTCGCCGCCGAACTGCACCGCAGGGGCCTGCGGGTGGTGGTGACCGCGCGGGACCCCGAGACGGCCCTCGCCACCGCCGCCGACATCGGTCCCGGCGCCTGCCCGCACGTCCTCGACGTCACCGATCCCACCGGCGTCATGCTGCTGCGCAAGGAGCTCGAGCACGTCGACGTGCTGGTGTGCAACGCCGGAGTGCTGCTCGACGCGCGCACCGACCCGCTCACCGCACCGCTCGACCTCGTCGATCGGACACTGCGGGTGAACCTGCTCGGCTCGTGGCGGCTGGCCCAGGCCTTCGTCCCGGCCATGATCCGCCGTGGCTGGGGCCGCGTGGTGTTGATCTCCAGCGGCACCACCGCCGAGTTCGGCGGCGCCCTCTTCGCCGGCGCACCCGGCTATTCGATCTCGAAAAGCGCCTTGAACGGGCTCACCACGATGCTGGCCGCCCAATGCGAGGGCACCGGGGTGCTGGTGAACGCGGTCAACCCGGGACGCGTGTGCACCGACATGATGCCCACCGGCCACATCACGCCGGAACAGGCCGCCCGGTTCATCGCCGACGTGGCGACCCTGCCGGCCGGCGGGCCGAACGGCAGCTTCCTCACCGAGAAACGCAGTCAGGCTTAAGGAGACAGCATGGAATTCGACCTGTCCGGCAAGACGGCCGTGGTCACCGGGGCCGGCGCCGGGATCGGGCTGGCGGTCACGCAGAAACTGGTCTCGGCAGGCGCTGAAGTCTTCGGCGGGGCGCGTACCGTCACCTCGGACCTGCTCGCCACGACGCCGCACACCCTCGAAGTCGACCTGCTCACCAAGCAGGGCCCGCAGTCGCTGATCGACGCGGCACTCGCCAAGTTCGGCGGCATCGACATCCTCGTCAACAACGTGGGCGGCGGCGTGAAACTCGCCTCGGGCTTCCTGGACATCGACGACGACGTCTGGCAGCACACGTTCGAACTCAATGTCCTCACCACGATCCGGGCGACCCGGGCGGCGCTGCCCAGCCTGATCGAGCGGAACGGCGCGGTCATCAACATCGGCTCGATGAACTCGAGCATGGTGGACCCGCGGCTCGGCCACTACTCGGCCGCCAAGGCCGCGCTCACCAACATCGGCAAGTCGCTGTCCGCGGAGTTCAGCTCACGTGGCGTCCGGGTCAACACCATCTCGCCCGGGCCGGTCCGTACCCGGCTGTGGACGAACCCCGAGATCGCGCGGCGCGCGGGGATGACCCCGGAGGAGTTCCTCGCCGCCGTGCCCAAGATGACGGGGCTCTCCACGGGGGAGCTGATCGACCCTGATGAGATCGCGACCCTGGTCGTCATGTTCGCCTCCGGCAAGGTCCGCAGCATCACGGGCGCGGAAGTCATGATCGACGCCGGCATGGCTCCTCCGGCTCACTACAATCGCCCCTCCTGAGGGGCCACGCACGAGGCCGGCTCGCCGCCACGCGGCAAGCCGGCCTTGATGGTGCGATGGCAGGGGAGGGCAGTGGCCCTCAGCAGGCGTCGCCGGCCAGGCGGCGGCGCTCCTCCGGGAGCAGGCCGCCCCAGATGCCGTGGTTCACCTGCAGCCGTACGGCGACGGCCAGGCACTGCTGGGCCACCGGGCAATCGCGGCAGATCGCCTTGGCGCGGTGGGCGGCGCTGTGGCCGGCGTCGTGGAAGAACAGATCGGGGTCGCTCTGCGCGCACCCGGCCCTGGTCGTCCAGTGCTCGGCGACCTGCGAGCGCTCCAGCCGCGTGAGGGCGTCGTCGCCGGGGTGGGCCGGAAGGGTGAACGTCTTCATGTCTGCCCCCTCGTTTCTCCCAGCGTGCACGCCGCGGCTCGACGCGTGTTCGATGTCCGCTGGACCGGCGGGAAACGGCGTCCAGACAAGGTCGAGCAGGGCAAGTGACAATCCATCACCTGCACGACGCCGAAGGAGGGTGAAGGGCGTGTTAGCTCGGCTTGCCAGAGGGCTCATCAAGTTCATCTGGGACGGCCTGGTGGGTGTTGGGCGCTTCTCCGGAATGGCTCCTTTCCTGGTGATCCCCCCGGACAACCCGCCTCCTTCTCTCCCGGAGGGACATCCGGAACAGCTCATCCCCGATGTGCCGCCGACCCCGGAGGAGGCGCGCCTCTGGAAAGAGCTGAACCGGCCCTGACCGCGGCGCTCACCAGCCCAGGTCGGCGCGCACCTGCTCCACGACCACCGGATCCATCTCCGCGGCCAGCGTCAACGCCTCCGCAAGTGCCTGCTCCGCCGTCGCCTGGTCTCCGGTGGCGGCGTGGGCCCCGCTGAGCTGGGTGAGCACCCGGACCTCGTACAGCGGAGCGTGGATCTTCCGGCAGAGCGCCAGCGCCTGGTCCAGATAGTGGATGGCCTTGTCCGGCTCCCCGCGGGCGGAGGCGAGCTCGCCCTGCCCGGTGAACCCCTTGACCTCGGCCAGCCGCGACCGGGCGCTGCCCGCCAGATCGATGCACCGGTCGAGCGCGGTGGCCGCCTCGGAGAACTCGCCGCGGCGCAGCCGCGCGAGCGCCAGCTGGTGCAGCGTGTACGCCTCTCCGATGGCATCGTCCATCGCCTGCACCATCGTCAGCGACGACTGGAGCACGTCGACGGCGCGGGAGAGCTCGCCCGCGTGAATGTAGGCGTCGCCGAGCCAGCACAGCACCTGAGCCTCGACCCGCTTGCTCCCGGCCGTGCGGCTGAGCCGGAGCGACTCGTCGAGCAGCCGCTTGGCCTCGGCGGGGTCGCGTAGCTCCAGCCGCGTCCTGGCCAGGCTGTGCAGGACGAACGCGGCGGCGGCCAGGTCCCCGTTGGCGTGGAAGATCTTCAGTGCCCGGCGGTAACCGGCCTCGGCGGCGGTGAGCCGGCCGTACATCCGGTCCAGGAACGCGAGGTCGCGGATGGCCAGCGCCTCTCCCTGGTCGTTCCCCTCGGTCCTGAACATGTCGGCGGCCGACTCGAAGTCGCGCCGGGCGTCGTCGAAGCGCTGCTCGGCGCTGTGCAGCGAGCCGAGCGAGTAGAGCATCGTCGCCTGGCCGCGTACGTCCCCGGCCCGGCGGGCGGCCTCCAGGGCGACCTCGTGGGTCTGCCGCCAGTCGTCGTAGTAGATGCGCGCCTCGAACAGCGTCACCGAGGTGATCGCCAGGTCCCAGCACAGCTCGACGAGCCCGGCGCGGGCGGCCTGCCGGATCGCGGCCACCAGCGTCGCGCGTTCGCGCTCGAACCACTGCATCGGGACCCCGATGATCGTTTCCATCTGCTCGGGCGGGGCCGGCCAGGACGGCGCGGCGCCGCGCACCTTGACGTAGTCGCCGCCGTACTCCAGGCTGTGCGCCTGCTGGGCGAGGGCGAGCAGGGCGCTGAGCACCCGGGTCAGCTCGTTCTTGCGCTCCACCGCGGACTCTTCCGCCACCACCCGCTCCCGCGCGAACACGCGGGTCAGCTCGTGCAGGTGATACTGGGCGTGCCCGTCCTCCGCGCCGGACATCTTGATCAACTGGGCGTCGGACAGGTCGTCGAGCAGGTCCTCGGCCTCGCTGAGCGGCGCGTTGAGCAGTGCGGCCGCGGTCCAGCCGGAGTAGTGGGTGAAGTCGAGGATGGCCAGCCGCCGGAGCAGGCGGCGGGCCGGTTCGCTCATGCTCTCGTACGTCAGGGCAAGGCTGGCCCGGATCCCCATTTCGCCGTACCTGAGCTCGTCGAGCCGCCGTGCCTCGTCGGCGAGCCGCTCCACCAGGTGGCCGATGCTCCAGTTGGGGCGGGCGGCGAGCCGGGCGCCGGCGATGCGCAGGGCCAGCGGGAGGTGGCCGCAGAGCTGCGCCAGGGCCGCGGCGGGCTCCGGATCGGACTGGATGCGGTCACTGCCGGCGATGCGCTTGAGCAGGTTGATCGACTGTTGCGACTCGAACGTCTCGATCTCGACGGACATGGCGCCGGGCAGTCCCACCAGGCGGCTGCGGCTGGTGACCATGACGGCGCAGTCCGGGTAGCCCGGCACCAGCGGGAGGACCTGGCTCTCGCTGCCGGCGTCGTCGAGCACGATCAGCATGCGCCGGTTGGACAGCATGGTGCGGTAGACCTCGGCCCGCTCTTCCAGGCCGTCGGGTATCTCCGTGCCCGGCAGCCCGAGGGCGCGGAGGAAGCGTTCGAGCACCTGCTTGGGATGGACCGTGGGCGATGCGGCGCCGTGCAGGTCGGCGAAGAGCTGGCCGTCGGGGAACCTGTCGGCGATGGCGTGCGAGGTGTGCACGGCGATGGCGGACTTGCCCACCCCTGGCTTGCCGTAGATGACCACGACCGGTACGGCGAGCTGGGCGTGGTCCGAGGTCAGCAGCTGTCGTATCGTCTCCACCTGCTGCCGGCGGCCGGTGAAGTCGGCGATGTCGCTGGGTAATAATCGCGGCGTGCCCGAGGGGACGGCGGGCGGGGATTCGCGTGCGGGTGCGGGCGGGGCCGGGGCGTTGAGGCTCTCGTGCGAGGTGAGGATCGCCTGGTGCAACTGGCGGAGCTCCTCATTGGGCTCCAGGCCCAACTCCTCGATCATGGTCTCTCGTGTGTGCTGATAGACCCGTAACGCCTCGGCCTGCCGTCCGGAGCGGTACAGCGCGGTCATGAGCTGGCCGCGTAAGCGCTCGCGGAGGGGGTGTCGCTCGACGAGCTCGGTGATCTCGGCCACCAGCTCGCGATGCCGGCCGAGCTCGAGTTCGAGCTCGATGCATTCCTCGTTGACGGTGATCTGCCGCTCGGTGAACCTGGTCACCGCCGAGCGGACCAGCCGGCTCTCGATGCCTTCCAGCGGCCCGGTGCACAGGGTGAGCGCCTCGCGGTAGCCGCGTACGGCGTTGTCGACTTGCCCGGCGTCACGCGCGCGCCGTGCTTCGACGGTGAGCCGGCGGAATCGCTGGGCGTCGATCTCGTGGTCGTCGCAGCGGAAGATGTATCCCTGCGACTCGGTGGTGATGATGTGGGGGTACCCGTACGACGCGAACAGGCGCCGCAGGGACGAGATGCAGATCTGGATCTGCGCCCGCGACGTGGCCGGCGGGTCGTCGCCGTAGATCGCCTCCATGAGCCGGCGGACCGAGACGACGCGCCCCGCCTCGAGCAGGAGCACGGCGAGAACGGTCTGCTGCCGAGGGCTGCCGAGGTCCAGCCGCTTCCCCTCAATCGTGATCTCCAAAGGGCCGAGGATCCGAATCTCCACCCCGTGTCTCCCGTTCAGCCCGGTGATGGCGTACGAGCAGCCGACATCACTGGTACGCCCATCACCGCCATCCGCGCAGGATAGGCCCCCTGACCGGCTGCGATAGAGGCCCGATGGATTGCCCCTTACTCGCGGAGTGTACAGCGCGGTGCATTTGGAAGCCAGATAAAATCTATTTCTTCGTGATCTGTTCGCGACGAGGTCGCCTCTCATGCCGCAGCGGTACTCCATTGTCCTGATCCTGTGTGCACACGTGAAAGAGAAAACGGCCGCCCCTATGTCTTCGGCCTGACGAGAAGGTCAGACCAAGGGGCGGCCGCTAGGGCTTGTGCCGGGGAGCGC
The DNA here is from genome assembly GCF_044466425.1 of Nonomuraea sp. NPDC049400. NCBI lineage: Bacteria > Bacillati > Actinomycetota > Actinomycetes > Streptosporangiales > Streptosporangiaceae > Nonomuraea > Nonomuraea sp. NPDC049400. The sequence continues at coordinate 99,932 of NZ_JBITMP010000005.1, read as the reverse complement.
CGGGTCAGTCCCAGGGGGTGCCATCCCCGTGCATGGAGCCTAGATTTGCCGACAGTGCGACCGAGGCGCCGGCGGGAAGGGCGCCGGCCCAAAGGATTCCCGCGGAGAGGGCCGCGGACAGAGCGAGCGCGATGATGCTTTTCGAGATACGACGCCACATCATGTTTTACCTCGCGTTAACAATTGGGGCGCCTGCCGCCGCCCGGCGGGCTGCCTGTTGATCCGAAGCTATGAGCGCCCTCCATCCATTCATTATCCGTTCCCTTCTCGGGCGGCATCCTCCCAGGTCAGGGCGGAGATAGAGGGGGGTGGACCGGTCGGCGGCCGATGAATAGGGCCCCGCTGTCCCGCGACCTCGCGTTACCTCCGCGCACGGGCTCCCGGATCGCCCCCTGGCCGCCGCTGATACCACGAAGCGGAAGAAAAGGGAAGACCGTCCTGCCGGTGCTCGAACATTCGCTGACCGATTATATTTCCGGTATATCTCCGGAGTTGCGGGCGTCCTTGACTGCGAACATCACCACGCGGATCCCGGGTTGAATCGCCGCATATCCCGTCGGGGCGAGTTGTGCGAAATGCGGCCACGCAGGTTATGGCGGCAACCGCCGGCTGTCATGAGCGAGCCGCTTTCTGAGTTCCGGCCGCGCTCGCCAGGATAGCGTTATCACCAGGATTTCCCGCCGGCCCAGGACCGGCTTTCCTGCGAGAATCGGGAGCTGTTTTCCTCCCCGGGTCGCCCGCGCGAAAACCGGGGGTGCCCGGCCGGCCGCCGGTGACGGTTCTCGAGGAAATCGAAGTCCATTTTCCGGAGACCGGTCGGGGCGGGCGCGTGTTCGTGTGCGGCTCGCCGGAGAGTGTCCCGTGTCCGGCCACGCTACGATCAACGTGCCGGTGCGGAGGGTGGAGCTGATCCAACGCACGAGTGGAGCCCGGCCGGCCCGCCATGCGCCGTGATTGACCAAGGTAATGCCACGTTTCCCCTGTTCATCCGCACAGTGCTCGTAACTGCCCGATGCCGCCGCAAAGGGCTCGTCATGGCTCAAACGCGCATGGTTATCGAGCCGGCCGGACGATAACCGCGAGGCTCCGAACTCGGCTTGCTGTATTCATCGGAGCTGTTCCACGAGGCGACGCCTGACTTGTCACGTGAGGTTTGCGCGTGGTCGCGCGACGTGTTAGACCCCGAGCCGGGAGGGAAATGGTTCTCAGCTTCCCGGTCGCCGTGGAGCGCGCCATGCCCTGCGCCCAGGCGGGCCGGATCTAATGGACGGTCCGCAAGCCGCCGAGAAGGCGCCTGCCGGTCCATCCGCACAACGACCGCGGCACTGGCACGGCGCCGGTGGAGCGGCCCCTACCGAGCCGGGTAAGAAGGGCTCCAGTTCGGCAACGGTGAACCGGCCGGCAACGTGTGCCAGATCACTCTTACGCCGGTCTTGTTGACACTCGGACTTGACCTTGGTAATGAGTCTCCGACATCCGCTAAATCCGGCGTGCCATCGAATTACCGGTGCATCGGCGCCACTCTCGCGGGCAGAGATCTCGCGCGTGCCCCGGTCTCCGGCTCGCACCAGGACGCGATCAAGGACGGCGTCGGGCCCTGGCGCGCGAGGCGACCGGGCGGGAACGATCCCCGGATCCGCGGGACGCCCCCGGTGTGGATCATGCTCCGGACGTCTTCGCACGGCCGCACGCCGCGATGGCCAAGCAGGCGAATAGCAGCTGGAAGGCGCAAGGATAGAAAGCGTCGGAATGGTGAAGACATGAATATCTCTGCGCAGGTGCTCGACGGAGTGTACGGCCGGCCGGCGTCGGGCCTGCGAGTACGTTTGGAGCAGTCGGTTGACGGCTTGTGGGACGACATCGGGAGGGCTGAGACCGACGGCGACGGAAACGTCAGCAAGTGGGCCGAGTCGACGCTGTCTCGCGGGCTGTATCGCGTGGTCTTCGACAGTGACTACTATTTCTCCGGCCTCGGCATCGAGGCGATCTATCCGGAGATCGTGGTCGTGTTCCGCATCCGCGACGAGTCCGGCGTCTGCCAGATTTTGATCATGCTGTCTCCGAGCACGTACTCCGCGTACTTCGGCACCAGGAGTTGAACGCCGGAGGCCCGCGCGCTAGGCGCGGCGCCGGGCGCGGTAGGCGGCCACGTGCATGCGGTTGCCGCACGTCCGGCTGTCGCAGTACACCCGGGACCGGTTGCGGGACTCGTCGACGAACACGCGGTCGCAGTCGGGGGCCGAGCAGGTGCGCAGACGCTCGACCTCGCCTTCCACCAGCAAATGGGCCAGAGCCACCCCGCAGTCGGCCGCCACGTGCTCGGCCAGCGTCGCGTCGGCGGCGAAATAGTGCATGTGGAGCGGGTGGCCGTCGTGCTCCGTCATGCGGGGCGTGATCCGGGTCTCCGACAGCAGGGCGTTCAGCGTGCGGACCGCCGTGGGCTGGTCCGGAGCGGTGAAGACGCGGTGGAACGCCTCGCGCACCATCCGCACCTGGCCAAGATCGCGGGGGGTCAGCTTGGTGACGCCGCTGATCTGGCGCGACTCCACGAATGCCTGCAATTCGGCCAGGCCGGGCAAGCCCTCGTCGCCGCCTGTGGACGGTGAGGTGTTGACCAGCTCGACAACGGTGGCCAAAGAATGCACCATGTCATGGCCAAACGGCATGTTGACTCCTGTCCGCGCCGGGTTCTAGCGTTGTCGCACTGTATCTCCTACATGGGCGTCCGGGGGTCTCCATGAGTGCACATCGCCGTATCGTGCTGATCGCGATCGCCGGTGCACTGATCATTTCCACCTCCGGCCCCTTAGTGCGGCTCTCAGATGTATCGCCTGCCACGTCCGCGCTGTTCCGCTGTGCGTACGCCGTGCCGCCCATGCTCGTGCTGGCCTGGCTGGAACGGCGCAGGCTCGGGCCGCTGCCGGTCAAGGGGCTCGTGCTCGCCTGGCTCGCGGGGGTGGTGTTCGCGCTCGACCTGCTCTTCTGGCACCACGCGATCGAATACGTGGGCGCGGGACTCGCCACCGTGCTGGGGAACCTGCAGGTGTTCATCGTGGCCTTCGCGGCGTGGGCGGTGTTCCGGGAGCGGCCGTCCACACGCCTGATGATCGCCACGCCGGTGGTGTTCGCCGGGGTGGTGCTCATCTCCGGGATATTCGACAGCGGCGCCTACGGGAGCGATCCGGTCATGGGGGTGTGGGCGGGGATCGCCACGTCGGTCTCCTACGCGGCGTTTCTGCTGCTGATGAAGGCCGGGCCCGCGCGGGCGGCGGGGCCGCTGGCACACGCCACCGTGGTCGCCACCGTGGTCATCGCCGCGCTCAGTCCGCTGTTCGGGGGCGCCGACTTCGTGCCCAGCTGGCCGGCGCACGGGTGGCTGCTGCTGCTCGCGCTGGGGCCGCAGGTGCTGGGCTGGTCGCTGATCACGTTCTCGCTGCCGCGCCAGCCCGCCGCGCTCACCGCGCTGCTGTTGCTCATCCAGCCCATGACCACCGTGGCGCTGTCGGCGGTGGCGCTCGGCGAACGGCCGTCCGTCCTGCAGCTCGCCGGGTGCCTGGTGATCGTCCTTGGCGTTCTGTACGGCTCCGTCAGCCGTTCCCGGGCCCGCGAGGTCCACGACGAGGAGCTGTCGAAGGTCGCGTGAAGCGGGCTCAGACCACCTTGGCCGGAGCCGAGGAGCAGGAGGCGCAGGTGCCGAAGACCTCCACCGTGTGGGTGATCTCGGTGAAGCCGTGCTCGCTCCCCACGGCCTCCGCCCACCGCTCGACCGCGGGACCGGCCACCTCCACCGTGTGGCCGCAGCGACGGCAGACCAGGTGGTGGTGATGGACCTCGCTGGCGCACGCGCGGTAGACCGACTCGCCCTCGTCGGTGCGCAGCACGTCGACCTGGCCGCCGTCGGCCAGCGCCTGCAGGGCGCGGTAGACGGTGGTCAGGCCTATCTTGGCGCCGTGCAGACGCATCTCGGCATAGACGTCCTGAGCGCTGCGGAAGCCCTCGCTCTTGCGGAGGGTGTCGTGCACGGCATCGCGCCTCGTCGTCATGCGGCCTCCTCCATGCGCATCTTCGCTCGCTCGCTCACTGTCGACTCCTGGGTACGGCCTCGCCGTACGAATCTACCGACACCGAGCGCCAGGACGAAGCCGGCGAGGGCGAGAAGCACGATCGCGGCCCCCGGAGGCACCTTGGCCGAGTAGGTGGAGGCCAGCAGGCCGCCCACCGAGGCGAGCACCCCGAACAGCATGGCCAGCCCCATCGTGGTGCGGAACCCCCGCGTGAGCTGCTGGCTCGTGGCCACTGGGATCACCATCAGCGCGCTGACCAGCAGCAGGCCGACCACGCGCATGGCGATCACGACGGTCAGCGCGGCCGTGACCGCGATCAGCAGGCTGAGGAAGCGCACCGGCAGGCCGCTCGCCCTGGCCATCTCCTCGTCCTGGCAGAGCACGAACAGCTCCCTGCCGAAGATCACGACCACCGCGATCACGGCGACGGCCAGCGCGGCGATGACCCAGATGTCCTGGGGTGTCACGCTGGCGATGGCGCCGAACAGGTACGAGTTCAGCTTGGCGTTGCTGCCGCCGGGCGCGATGCCCATGAGCATGACACCGCCCGCGATCCCGCCGTAGAACAGCAGGGCGAGCGCCACGTCGCCGCTCGTCCGCCCCCGGGCCCTGACCAGCTCGATGGCCACCGCCCCGACCACCGCGACGATCACGGCCGTGAGCACCGGCGCCGTGCCCGTCAGGAAGCCCAGGGCCACGCCGGTCAGCGCCACGTGGCCGATGCCGTCGCCCAGCAGCGCCAGCCTGCGCTGCACGATGAACGTCCCCACGGCGGGCGCGCACAGGCCCACCAGCAGCGCGGCGACCAGGGCGAGCTGGAAGAGCTGCTCCTGGAGAAGATCCATGATCATGATACGTCCCCCTGCCACCCCGTCAGCGGTCCCACCGCAGGAGCGGCCGCGTGCGGGTGCTGGTGCTCGTGGCCCGGCCTGGCGCACTCGCCCTCCGGGCGCGGCGGGCGGCCGTCGTGCGCGACGCGGCCCTCGCGGATCACCACGCCGCGCGTGATGATCGGCTCCAGCGGCCCCAGCTCGTGCGCGACCAGCACCACCGTCTTGCCGTCCCGCACCAGCCCGGACAGCGTGTCGGCCAGCAACTGCTGCGTCTCGGCGTCCACGCCCGCCGTCGGCTCGTCCATCACGTACGTGTCCGGCTCCCCAGCCAGCGCCCGGGCGATGAGCACCCGCTGCTGCTGCCCGCCGGACAGCGACTGGACGGGGTCGTTCGCGCGGTCGGCCAGCCTGACCGCCTCCAGCGCGTCGGCCACGGCGGACCTGTCGGCTGAGCTGGTCCTGCGGAGCCGGCTCTGCCTGGCGATGCGGCCCGAGGCCACGACCTCCCGCACGGTGGCGGGCACGCCGCCGCCGACGTGCAGCCGCTGCGGCACGTAGCCGATGCGCCACCAGTCGCGGAACTTGCCGGGCGGGGCGCCGTACACCAGCGTCGAGCCGCCGGACAGCGGCGTGAGGCCGAGCAGCGCGCGGACCAGCGTCGACTTGCCCGAGCCGTTGGCGCCCAGAAGGGCCACGACCTCCCCAGGACAGACAGTCAGGTCGATCCCCCGAAGGACGGGCTTGCCATCGAAGGAGACCCGGCCGTCGGTCATTGCGAAGGCCGTTTCGCTCATGCCGTACACCCCAGTGCTGTTTGTAGGGTTTTGAGGTTATCGCGCATGGCGGACAGGTAGTCGCCGGAGGGCTTGCTCTCCAGCGGGTCGAGCACGGCCGTCTTGGCGCCGACCTCGTTCGCGAGCACCTCGGCCACCTTGGGGCTGACCAGGGACTCCGTGAAGATCGTGGTCACGCCCTCGGACTTGGCGAGCTTGGCCACCTCGGAGATGCGCGCGGGCGACGGCTCGCTCTCCGGGTCGAGCGTGATGCCGACCTGCTTGAGCCCGTAACGGTCCGCCAGGTAGCCGAACGCCTCGTGCGCGGTGACCAGCGTCTTGGTCTTGCACGTGCTGAGGCCCTTGGCGAGCTCCTGGTCGAGCGCCCCGAGCGCGCTCGCCGTCTTGGCGGCGCGATCCTTGTACCCCTGCGCGTGCGCCGGGTCGGCGGCGGCCAGGCGCTCGCCGAGCTTGGTGGCGACGGTGGCCAGGCGGGACGGGTCGAGCCAGAGGTGCGGATCGTAGGAGACCTCGTGGCCGTGCTCCTCCTCGCCACCCTCCTCTTCGTGTGCTCCCGCCGGAAGTGTCTTGACGGCCGTCGCGGCGTCGAAGCTCTTGTCCGCGTCCACCGCGTCGTCCACGGCCGGCTGGACGCCCTTGATGTAGACGGTGAGCGCGGCTTTCTGCAGCTCGCTCACCTGCTGGATGCCCAGCTCCAGGTCGTGCGGCTCCACGCCGGGCGCGGTCAGCCCGCTCACGTGCGCGTCGGATCCCCCCACTTGCTCGGTCAGCCACTGGAGCGGGTAGAACGCGGCGACCACCTCGGGCTTGCCGTCCGCGGCGGCTGTCTCAGCGGAGCCTGAGCCGCAGGCGGCAGTGGTGAGGAGGGCGGCTCCGGCCAGCAAACCAGCAGCGTACGACCGGGAAAATCCTGACATCATGTGAGTCAGTATGCGCCAAAATGAAAATGGTTGTCAAAATCCCCTGCATCTGAGCGCAGGATGCCGGACGGCGGCTGGGGGCCAGGGGCGCCGTACGGCATCCCGCCATCACCCCGGCGGGCGTGCGCCGGCTGAGCCGTTGCCGACGCCCGAGGTGACGTGTTGATGGCCTCCACTCCGTGGAGGCGGCTCGGTCGCTGGGGAGCCGTCGCCTTCCCTCGTCACTCCGGTCGCTACGCTCCCTGCGTTCCTCAGTCCAGGCGACGGCGCTCCCTCGCACAAGCGCCGCTCGCCCGTGTAGACGTTCATCGAGTCGCCGCGCAGGAACCCGATGAGCGTCAGCCCCTCCTCCGCGGCCAGTTCGACCGCGAGCGACGACGGCGCCGAGACCGCGGCGAGCGCCGGGACCCCGCCCATGACCGCCTTCTGCACCAGCTCGAACGAGGCCCGCCCGGACACCATCAGCACGGTGCCCCGCAGCGGGAGCCGGCCGTCGCGCAGCGCCCAGCCGAGCAGCTTGTCCACCGCGTTGTGCCGGCCCACGTCCTCGCGCACGCACAGCGGCTCGCCGTCGGCCGTGAACAGGCCGGCCGCGTGCAGGCCCCCGGTTCGGTCGAACACCCGCTGGGCCGCGCGCAGCCGGTCCGGAAGGGTGACGACGACGGACTGCGCCAGCTCGACCGGGTCGTCGCCGGCGCTCCAGCGAGCCACTGTGCGCACCGCCTCCAGCGACGCCTTGCCGCAGACACCGCAGGAGGACGTGGTGTAGAAGTTGCGCGGCGCGGGCGCCTCGAGGCCGGGCGCCAGCCGCACGTCGAGCACGTTGTAGGTGTTCCCGCCGTCCACCGTCCCGCCCGCGCAGTAGCGGATGGTGGCGATGTCGTCCGCCGAGCCCACGGCCCCCTCGCTGACCAGGAACCCGGCGGCCAGGTCGAAGTCGTCGCCGGGGGTGCGCATGGTGACCGTCAGCGGCGTCCCGTCGAGGCGGATCTCCAGCGGCTCCTCGGCGGCCAGCGAGTCGATCCGGCGCGTGCGGGCCGTGTCCTTCACGCGCAGGATCCGCCTCTTGACGGCGACCCTAGACATAGCCGTACCCGAAGCGGCCCTTGACGCACAGGTTGCCCTTGGTCACCGGGTTGTCGTGCGGCGAGGTCACCTTGACGATCTTGTTGTCCTGCACGTGCAGGGTCAGGTTGCAGCCGACCCCGCAGTAGCTGCAGATCGTGGTGGTCTCCGTCTGCCTGGACTCGTCCCAGGTGCCCTCGGCCCGCATGTCGAACTCGGTCTTGAACGACAGCGCGCCCGTCGGGCACACCTCGACGCAGTTGCCGCAGTAGACGCAGGCCGAGTCGGTGAGCGGGGCGTCGAACTCCGTGGAGATCGTCGCGTCGAAGCCCCGGCCCGCGACGCCGATGGCGAAGGTGTTCTGCCACTGGTCGCCGCAGGCGTCCACGCACTTGTAGCAGAGGATGCACTTGCTGTAGTCGCGTACGTAGAGGTCGTTGTCCACCTTGGCGGGCTGCTCCACCGTGGCCGCCTCGTCGCCGAACCGTGAGGGGTCGGCGCCGTACTCCTCGACCCACTCGGCGGCACGAGGGGTGGTCGACATGTCCACGGAGGAGCCGAGCAGCTCCAGCACCACCTTGCGGCTCTGCCTGGCGCGCTCGGTGCCGGTGCCGACCTTCATGCCCGGCTCGGCCTTCCTGGAGCAGGCGGGCGCGAGCGTCCTGGCGCCCTCCACCTCCACGACGCAGACGCGGCAGGCGTTCTTCGGGGTCAGCGTGTCGCCGTAGCAGAGGATCGGGACGTCCTTCCCCGCCGCCTGGCAGGCGTCGAGGATCGTCGAGCCCTCCGGCACGCGTACGTCCTCGCCGTCGATCTGCACGTCGATGAGCCGCCGGGGCGGCTGGAGCGGGATCATCTGAACACCCCCAGGCGGTCGATGGCGGATTCGACGGCGTTCCAGGCGGTCTGTCCCAGGCCGCAGATGGAGGCGTCGCGCATGGTCTGGCCGACCTCGCGCAGCAGCACGAGATCGTCGTCGGAGACCCGGCGCGACAGGCGGTGCAGGGCCTCCTCCTGCCGTACGGTGCCCACCCGGCAGGGCACGCACTGGCCGCAGGACTCGTCGCGGAAGAACTCCGCGATGCGCAGCAGCAGCCGTTTCATGTCCACGGTGTCGTCGATGACGAGCACCACGCCGGAGCCGAGCGTGGCCCCCGCGTTCCTGGTGCCCTCGAAGGTGAGCGGGATGTCCAGGTCGGTGACGAACGCGCCGGCTGCGCCCCCGAGCAGGACCGCCCTGGTCGTGCCGGTGGTCCCGGCCAGCTCCACCAGTTCGCGCAAGGTGGCGCCGAACGTCAGCTCGTACACGCCGGGCCGCTCGACCGCGCCCGAGACGCAGAACAGCTTGGGCTCGGCCGCCGCGTACGCCTGGGCGCCGCGCTCCAGGATCGGCAGCACGTTGACCAGCGTCTCGACGTTGTTGACCACGGTCGGCTTGCCGAACAGCCCCTTCTCCACGGGGAACGGCGGCTTGCTGCGCGGCTCGCCGCGCTTGCCCTCGATGGAGTTGAAGATCGCGGTCTCCTCGCCGCAGATGTACGCGCCCGCGCCTCTTCGCAGCTCGATGTCGAACGACAGCCCCTTGCCCAGGATGTCGTCGCCGAGCAGCCCCCGGGCGCGGGCGGTCGCGATGGCGTGCTGGAGCCGCGCGGTCGCTCGGGGGTACTCGCCCCTGATGTAGAGGTAGCCCTTGGCACAGCCGGTGGCGTAGCCGGCGATCGTCATGGCCTCCACCAGCGCGTACGGGTCGCCCTCCATGATGACCCGGTCCTTGAACGTGCCCGGCTCGCTCTCGTCGGCGTTGCACACCAGGTAGTGCGGGTGGTCGGGCTGCCGCGCGGTGGCGTCCCACTTGCGGCCGGTCGGGAACGCGGCGCCACCCCTGCCGACCAGCCCCGACTCCAGCACCTCACGGATCACTCCGGCGGGGCCCAGCTCGAACGCCCGCCTGAGCGCGCTGTAGCCGCCGGCCGCGCGGTAGTCGTCCAGGCTACCGGGATCGGTCGTGCCGACCCTCCTGAGCAGGACCAGCCCGTCCTGGCCGGCCTGCGGCACGGCGTCCCGCACCGGGGCATCGCCGGCCACGTCGAGGCTGGGGGTGCGGCCGTTGGGGCTCGGTGCGGCGGCGATCGTGTCGGCGTGCGCGGGGGCGTACACCTGGCCCTTAGGGGGTGTGCCCGCCTCGAGGGCGAGCGCGGCGGGGGCGCGTTCGCACAGGCCCAGGCAGGGGCTCTCGTGCCACGACCGGCCCTGCGGGCCGAGCGCCTCCTCGACCCGCCTGCGCACGCCCTCCGCGCCCTTCGCCTGGCAGGCCAGGTCGGTGCAGACGTGCAGCACCCGCTTCGGGCGCGGCTCCATGGAGAACAGCGAGTAGAACGTGGCCACCCCGTACGCCTCCGCGGGCGGCACGGTGAGGCGGCGGCAGATGTACTCGAGCGCGCCCTCGCTGATCCACCCGACCCGGTCGTTGACCGCGTGCAGGGCGGGCAGCAACAGGTCGCGCTGCGACTCGGCGCGGGCGGCCACCCGCAGGTCGGTCTCGGTCCTCGAGCCGCCCTCCCATGCGGTGGCGGGCGGCCCGAGCAGGGCGTCGACCGCCGCGCGCTCCTCCTCGGACGGCTCGGCGCCGCGGAACCTCAGATCCATCTGATCACCCGGCTTTCACGAGCTTCTCGACGCGTACGGCTGCCGCCTTGAACTCGGCCGTGCCCGCGATCGGGCAGGTGGCCTCGATGGTCAGGGCATTGGTGTCCACCTCGTCCGGGAAGTGGAAGGTCATGAACACCAGCCCGGGCCGCAGGGCGGGGTCGATGAACACCGGCGCGACCACCGACCCGCGCCGCGAGCTGATCCGCACCTCCTCGCCCGCGACGACGCCGAGCCGTTCGGCGTCCTCCGGGCACAGCTCCACCGTCTCGCCGCGGCGCAGGGGAGAGGCGAACCCGGAGGACTGCACGCCCGTGTTGTACGAGTCGAGCCGCCGCCCGGTCGTCAGCCGCAGCGGATATTCCTCGTCCAGCAGGTCCACCGGCGGAGAGTGGCGCAGCACCGCGAACGGCGCCGGCACGCCCCGCTTGACCGGGTCGCTCTCCCACAGCCTGCCGTGCAGGTAGGGCGGCTCCAGCGAGTCCTCCGACGGGCAGGGCCACTGGATGCCCTGCAGGTCGGCGAGCCGCTGGTACGTCATGCCCTTGTGCTGGGGCGACATGGCGCGCAGCTCGTTCCAGACCTCCTCTGCGCCGTCGTAGTGCCAGTCGTGGCCCAGCCTGCGGGCGATCTCGCACATGATCCAGATGTCGTCGCGCGCCTCGCCCGGCGGTTCCACGGCCTTGCGCACCCGCTGGACCCGGCGCTCGCTGTTGGTGAACGTGCCGTCCGCCTCGCACCAGGCGGCGCTGGCGGGCAGCACGACGTCGGCCATCTGGGCGGTCTTGGTGAGGAAGATGTCCTGCACGACCAGGTGGTCCAGCATGGACAGGCGCTTGATGCAGGCCAGCGAGTCGGCCTCGGACTGCACGGGGTTCTCACCGATGAGGTAGCAGGTGGTCACCTCGCCCTCCGCCATCGCCTCCAGCATCTGGGTGAGGTTGAGGCCGTACTGTGGCTGGATCTCCCTGCCCCACGCGCTCTCGAAGCGCGCCCTGATGTTCGGGTCGAGAATGTCCTGGAAGCCGGGCAGGCGGTTGGGGATGGCGCCCATGTCGCCGCCGCCCTGCACGTTGTTCTGGCCGCGCAGCGGCGACAGGCCCGAGCCGTAGCGCCCGACGTGGCCGGTGAGCAGGGCCAGGTTGATGAGGGCCCGTACGTTGTCCGTCGCGTTGTGGTGCTCGGTGATGCCGAGCGTCCAGCACAGCTGGGCGCGGTCGGCGCGGGCGTAGGCGTGGGCCAGCTCGCGGATGGCGCCGGCGGGCACGCCGGTGACCTGCTCGGCGGCGGTCAGCGTCCACGGCTCTACCGACTCCTTGAACTCCTCGAAGCCGGCCGTGGCGCGCTCGATGAACGCCTCGTTGTGCAGCCCGGCGTGGATGATCTCCCTGGCCACCGCGTGGGCGAGGGGGATGTCGGTGCCCACGTTGAGCCCCAGCCACAGGTCGGCCCACTGGGCGGTGCCGGTGCGGCGCGGGTCCACCGCGAACATGCGCGCGCCGTTGCGAATGCCCTTCAGTACGTGCTGGAAGAAGATGGGATGGGCGTTGCGCGCCGCCGACCCCCACATCACGATCACATCGGTGTCCTCCACCTCCTGGTAGGAGGAGGTGCCGCCACCGCTGCCGAACACCGCCGACAGCCCCGCCACGCTCGGCGCGTGGCAGGTGCGGTTGCAGGAGTCCACGTTGTTGGTGCCGATCACCACACGGGTGAACTTCTGCCCGACGTAGTTCATCTCATTGGTGGAGCGGGCGCACGACAGCATGGCGAAGCTGTCGGGGCCGTGCCTGGCGATATTGCGGCGGAAACCCTCCGCCGCCCGCTCGAGCGCCTCTTCCCAGGTCGCTCTGCGCAGCACGCCGTTCTCGCGCACCAGTGGATGGGTCAGGCGGTCATAGCTCATGATCCCTCCATTCTGTATACAGACTACGGTATTCCCGCTTAGCCTGCGCGGACAAGGTTCGCGTTGAGCAGGTCGCTCACCGCGTGGATCGCGCGCAGCGTCGGCACCTCGGCGCCGGTGAGGTCGGCCAGCTCGACCACCGCCGCCAGCAGCACGTCCAGCTCCAGCGGCTTGCCCTTCTCCAGGTCCTGGAGCGTGGAGGTCTTGTGCTCGCCTGCCTTCTCCGCGCCCCGCAGGCGGCGCTCGATCGAGATCCCCGGATCGCAGCCGACCCTCCTGGCCACCTCGACGGTCTCCCGCATCATGGCCACGACCAGTTCCCTGGCGCCGTCGTGGCGGCAGATCCCGGCCATCGTGGCCCTGGCAAGCGCGCTGATGGGGTTGAAGGCGATGTTGCCCATGAGCTTGATCCAGACGTCGCGCCGCAGGTCGCGCTCCACCGGGCACTTCAGCCCGCCCGCGATCGCGGCCTCGCTGAAGGCGGCGCACCGCTCGGTCAGCCGGCCGTCCGGCTCGCCGATGGAGAAGCGGGTGCCTTCGAGGTGGCGGATCACGCCGGGCCGCTCGATCTCGGTGGCGGCGTACACGACGCAGCCGACGGCGCGGTGCAGGGGCAGCGCGGTCGTGACCGCGCCGCCCGGGTCGACGCTCTCGATGCGGTAGCCCTCGTAGGGGCCCTTGAGCCCGTGGAAGTACCACCACGGGATGCCGTTCTGCGCGGCGATGATGCTCGTGGACCCGTGCAGGAGCGGCTTGATCATGGGGCCGGCGGAGGCGTAGCTGTTCGCCTTGAGGCCCAGGAAGACGTGGTCCACCGGGCCTATTTCGGCGGGGTCGTCGGTGGCATGGGGGTGGGCGGTGAAGTCGCCCCTGGGGGTGAGCACCCGCACACCGGCGCGGCGTATCGCCTGAAGGTGCTCGCCTCTCGCGATGAGGTGCACCTCGACTTCCGCCCGGTGGAGGGCGGCCCCCACGTATGCGCCGATGGCGCCGGCGCCAAGAACAGCGACCTTCAAAGCTGCGCTCCGTTCTCGCGTCGGATTTGCATTCGGTATACAGTATGGAAAAACGCGGGTCAAGGAGCGTGCCCATGACCGTTTCGCAGGTGGAGGCGACGACCTGGTCCGCCGCGCGCGCCCTCGCGGCGGCGTCCACGGTCTCGCTGGAGCCCACTTTGGTGCCGTTGTCCGACGCGCTCGGCTGCCGCCTCGCCGCGCCGTTGACGGCGCTGGTGGCGGTGCCGGGGGTGGACGTCGCGGCAATGGACGGCTACGCGGTGGCCGGTGCCGGTCCGTGGCGCGTGATGGGATGCGTGCTGGCCGGTGGTGCGCGCTACGGACCCGAGCTCCGGCCGGGCGAGGCGGTGGAGATCGCCACCGGCGCGCCGACCCCCGCGGGTGCGTCGGCGGTGCTGCCCTACGAGCACGCGACGGAAGTGCCGCCTCCCGGACCTGCGGCTGAGGTGTCGCTTGCCGGGCCGGCGGCGGTGCCCCGGGCGCGGGTGGAGGCGGAGCCGGGGTGGGTGGATGGCGCCGTGGAGGCGGGGCGGCACATCCGGCGGCGCGGCGAGGACATCGCCGAGGGTGCGGTGGTGCTCGGCGCGGGCGCGGTGGTGACCCCGGTGGCACTGGGCCTGGCCGCCGCGCTGGGCCATGACCGACTCCTGGTACGCCCGAAGCCGCGCGTGGCGGTGCTGGTGACGGGTGACGAGGTCGTGCACGAGGGCCGCCCCGCGCCGGGCCGGGTGCGCGATGCCATCGGCCCGTTCCTGCCGGGGCTGGTGGCGTGGGCCGGAGGCCGGGTGGCGAGCACGGACCGGCTGCCCGACGGCGAGCACGCGCTGCGCACCACACTCGCCGCGCTGGCAGCGAAAGCGCCGCCTGCCACGCCCGCACCGCATGCTCGCGCCACGCCAGAGGAGGCGGCGCCGCATGCTCACGCCACGCGCGAGGAACTGGCACCGCTCGGAGAGGCGGGGGCGTCGGGGCTGGGCGTTGACGTGGTCGTCGTGTGCGGCGCGTCGTCCAAGGGCCCTGCCGACCACCTCAGGGCCGTGCTCGGCGACCTCGGCGCCGACGTGCTCATCGACGGCGTCGCCGTGCGGCCCGGGCACCCGCAGCTCCTGGCCCGGCTGCCGGAAGGGCCGCTGGTCGTGGGCCTGCCGGGGAACCCGTTCGCAGCCCTCGGTGCGGCCCTCACGCTGCTCGTCCCCATTCTGCGCGAACTGGCCGGAACCCCGGCCCGCACGGAGACGTCGGCGCTGGCCGGAGCCGTGCGGGCACACGACAGGGACACCCGGCTGGTGCCGGTCAGGAGGTCCAGCCGGGGCGCGGTGCCGGTGGGGCACGATCGGCCGGGCTCGTTGTGGGGAGCGGCGCTGGCCGACGCGCTGGCCGTCGTCCCCCCGCGGTGGGCCGGTGAGCAGGTCGAGCTGATCGAGTTGCCTCCTGGGGGCTAGACAGGCCGATCGGGAGGGAGTAACCATTGCGGTCATACGGTATGCAGTATGCGGAAGACAGCGCCAGGAAAGGTGGCATGATGTCGGAAACGATCTCTGGCGGTCATCTCGTAGCCAAGGCACTCAAGGCCGAGGGCGTGGATGTGATCTACACGCTCTGCGGCGGCCACATCATCGATATCTATGACGGCTGCGTCGATGAGGGCATCGAGGTCATCGACGTACGCCACGAGCAGGTAGCCGCGCACGCGGCGGACGGGTACGCGCGCATCACCGGCAAGCCCGGCTGCGCGGTGGTCACCGCGGGACCGGGCACGACCGACGCGGTCACCGGCGTGGCCAACGCCTTCCGCGCGGAGAGCCCCATGTTGCTCATCGGCGGCCAGGGAGCGCTGAGCCAGCACAAGATGGGCTCGCTGCAGGACCTGCCGCACGTGGACATGATGACCCCGATCACCAAGTTCGCCGCCACGGTGCCCAGCACGGAACGGGTGGCCGACATCGTGTCGATGGCCTTCCGCGAGTGCTACCACGGCGCTCCCGGGCCGTCGTTCCTGGAGATCCCGCGTGACGTGCTCGACGCGAAGGTCCCACTGGAGAAGGCCCGCATCCCCAAGGCCGGGCACTACCGGGCCTCCACACGCCAGCAGGGCGACCCGGAGGCGATCGAGCGGCTGGCGGACCTGCTGGCGCACGCCGAGAAGCCGTGCATCCTGCTCGGGAGCCAGGTGTGGACGTGCCGGGCGACCGACGCCGCGATCGACTTCGTGCGGGCCCTGAACGTGCCGGCGTACATGAACGGCTCCGGCCGCGGCACGCTCCCGCCGGGCGACCAGCACCACTTCCAGCTCAGCCGCAGGTACGCCTTCACCAACGCCGACCTGATCATCATCGTCGGCACCCCGTTCGACTTCAGGATGGGCTACGGCAAGCGCCTCTCGCCGACCGCCACCGTGGTCCAGATCGACCTCGACTACCGCACTGTCGGGAAAAATCGGGACATCGACCTGGGGATCGTGGGCGACGCGGGCCTCATCCTCGCGGCGGCGACCCAGGCCGCCAGCGGCCGCGTCGAGAACGCGGCCGCCAAGCGCAAGGAGTGGATGGACGAGCTGCGCGCGGTCGAGACCCAGGCGTACGAGAAGCGCCTGCCCCGCCAGCTCTCCGGCGCCCAGCCCATCGACCCCTACCGCCTGGTCCACGAGATCAACGAGTTCCTGACCGAGGACACCATCTACATCGGCGACGGCGGCGACATCGTCACCTTCTCGGGCCAGGTCGTCCAGCCGAAGTCGCCCGGCCACTGGATGGACCCGGGCCCGCTCGGCACGCTCGGCGTCGGCATGGCCTTCGCGATGGCCGCCAAGCAGGCGCGGCGCGACAAGGAGGTGCTCTGCCTGTTCGGCGACGGCGCCTTCAGCCTGACCGGGTGGGACTTCGAGACCATGGTCCGCTTCGACCTGCCGTTCATCGGGGTCATCGGCAACAACTCGTCCATGAACCAGATCAGGTACGGCCAGGCCGCAAAGTACGGCGAGGACCGCGCCCGCGTCGGCAACACCCTCGGCGACATCCGCTACGGCGACTTCGCCAAGCTGCTCGGCGGCCACGGCGAGGAGGTGCGCGACCCGGCCGAGATCCGCCCCGCGCTGGAGCGGGCCAGGGAGTCGGGCAAGCCCTCGCTGATCAACGTGTGGGTCGATCCGGAGGTCTACGCCCCCGGAACCATGAACCAGACAATGTACAAGTAGGGGATACACCAACATGAAGGCTCTCGAAGGTGTCCGCGTCCTCGACATGACCCATGTCCAGTCGGGCCCGTCCTGCACCCAGCTGCTCGCCTGGCTGGGCGCGGACGTGGTCAAGCTGGAGGCCCCGACCGGCGACATCACCCGGCAGCAGCTCCGCGACCTGCCGGGCGTCGACAGCCTCTACTTCACGATGCTCAACTGCAACAAGCGCAGCATCACCCTCAACATGAAGAGCGAGCGCGGCAAGGAGATCTTCACCGAGCTGGTGAAGAGCGCCGACATCCTGGTGGAGAACTTCGGCCCGGGCGCGGTCGACCGCATGGGCTTCACCTGGGAGCGCCTCCAGGAGCTCAACCCGCGCCTGATCTACGCCTCGATCAAGGGCTTCGGCACCGGCAGGTACGCCAGGTTCAAGGCGTACGAGGTGATCGCCCAGGCCATGGGCGGCTCGATGAGCACCACCGGCTTCGAGGAGGGTCCGCCGCTGGCCACCGGGGCGCAGATCGGCGACTCGGGCACCGGCATCCACACGGTGGCCGGCATCCTGGCCGCCCTCTACCAGCGTCAGCAGACCGGACGCGGGCAGCGCGTGCAGGTGGCCATGCAGCACGCCGTGCTGAACCTGTGCCGCGTCAAGCTCCGCGACCAGCAGCGGCTGGCGCACGGCCCGCTGCGCGAGTACCCGAACAAGACCTTCGGCGACGAGGTGCCCCGCTCGGGCAACGCCAGCGGCGGCGGCCAGCCCGGCTGGGCGGTGCGTTGCGCGCCCGGCGGCCCGAACGACTACATCTACGTCATCGTGCAGCCGATCGGCTGGAAGCCGATCTCGAACATCATCGGCCGCCCCGAGCTGGCCGAGGACCCCGAGTGGGCGACGCCTGAGGCACGGCTGCCGAAGCTGGACAAGATGTTCCAGCTCATCGAGGAGTGGACGATCCGCCACGACAAGTGGACGGTCCTCGACCGGCTCAACGCCGAGAACATCCCCTGCGGGCCGATCCTGTCCACCAAGGAGCTGGCCGAGGACGAGAGCCTGCGCGAGGAGGGCATCGTCGTCACGGTCGAGCACCCGGAGCGCGGCGAGTTCGTGACCGTCGGCAGCCCGCTGCAGCTGTCGGACTCCCCGGTGGACGTCCGCACCCCGCCCCTGCTCGGCGAGCACAACCAGGAGATCTACGGCGAGCTCGGCGTCAGCGCGGACGAGCTGGTCGAATTGAAGACGAATGGAGTCATCTAGTGGAGCGGCGAGTAGGGCCCGACAGCGGCAGCCTCCAGCGTGACCAGGGAGGGCCCGTAGGGAGCGCGACCATGGGCGCTGTCAGCGAAGTCATCGAGAAGGCGCTCGCCGAGGGCCGCACAGCCCTGACGGCTCCTGAGGGGCGCAAGCTGTGCGAGGAGTACGGCATCGCCACCCCGGGCGAGGGCCTGGCCACCTCAGCCGACGAGGCGGTGGCCATCGCCGAGCGCATCGGGCTTCCGGTCGTGCTGAAGATCGTCTCGCCCGACATCCTGCACAAGACCGACGCCGGCGGCGTGCTGGTCGGGCTCAGGACCGCGGCGGAGGTCCGGGCGGGCTACGACACGATCCTGGCCAACGCCCGCGCCTACAACCCCGACGCCAAGGTCGACGGCATCCAGGTGCAGCAGCTTGTCGGCGGCGGCCACGAGGTCATCGTCGGCGCCGTCACCGACCCCACCTTCGGCAAGGTCATCGCCTTCGGACTGGGTGGCGTCCTGGTCGAGGTGCTCAAGGACGTGACCTTCCGGCTTGCCCCGGTCTCGGGTGAAGCCGCCCTTGGGATGCTGGACGACATCAGGGCGGCGGAGGTGCTCCGTGGCGCCCGTGGCGCGGAGCCCGCCAACCGGGAGGCGCTCGCGGAGCTGATCGAGCGCGTCGGCAGGCTGGTCTCCGACTTCCCCGAGATCGTGGAGGTGGACCTCAACCCGGTCTTCGCGGACGCGA
This sequence comes from Nonomuraea sp. NPDC049400, assembly GCF_044466425.1. Taxonomy (NCBI): domain Bacteria; kingdom Bacillati; phylum Actinomycetota; class Actinomycetes; order Streptosporangiales; family Streptosporangiaceae; genus Nonomuraea; species Nonomuraea sp. NPDC049400. The sequence continues at coordinate 81,532 of NZ_JBITMP010000005.1, read as the reverse complement.
ACGGCGCGGTCGCCGCCGACGTGCGCGTCCTCATCGGCGACAAGCCCGCCGAGGTCAGCCGGCTGCCGCGCGAGGAGATCCTCCGCCAGATGACGCGGATCTTCAAGCCGCGCTCGGTCGCCGTGATCGGCGCCTCGGCCGAGACCGGCAAGATCGGCAACTCGGTCATGCGCAACCTCATCAACGGCGGCTACCAGGGTCAGATCTTCCCGATCAACCCCAAGGCCGACGAGATCATGGGGCTGACCGCGTACAAGAGCATCTCGGACGTCCCGGGGGACGTGGACGTGGCCGTGTTCGCGATCCCCGCCAAGTTCGTGGCGCCCGCGCTGGAGGAGGTGGGGCAGAAGGGGGTGGCGGGCGCCGTCATGATCCCGTCGGGGTTCGCCGAGACGGGGAACGTCGAGGGCCAGCAGGAGATCGTGGAGATCGCGCGCAGGCACGGCGTGCGCATGCTGGGGCCCAACATCTACGGCTACTACTACACGCCGGAGAACCTCTGCGCGACGTTCTGCACCCCGTACGACGTCAAGGGCAGCGTGGCGCTGACCTCGCAGAGCGGCGGCATCGGCATGGCCATCCTGGGCTTCAGCCGGACCACCAAGATGGGCGTCTCGGCCATCGTCGGCGTCGGCAACAAGGCCGACGTGGACGAGGACGACCTGCTGACCTTCTTCGAGCAGGACGACAACACCAAGGCCGTGGCCATGCACCTGGAGGACCTCAAGGACGGGCGCGGCTTCGTCGAGGCCGCGCGCAGGGTCGTCAAGCAGAAGCCGGTCATCGTGCTCAAGGCCGGCCGCACCGCGATGGGCGCGCGGGCGGCGGGCTCGCACACGGGCGCGCTGGCGGGCGACGACAAGGTGTACGACGACATCCTGCGGCAGGCCGGGGTGGTGCGGGCGCCGGGGCTGAACGACATGCTGGAGTACGCCCGCGCGCTGCCGATCCTGCCCGCGCCCAAGGGCGAGAACGTCGTCATCATCACCGGGGCGGGCGGCTCCGGCGTGCTGCTCTCGGACGCCGTCGTGGACGCCGGGCTGACGCTCATGGACATCCCGCCCGACCTGGACGCGGCGTTCCGCGCCTACATCCCGCCGTTCGGCGCGGCGGGCAACCCCATCGACATCACCGGCGGCGAACCGCCCTCCACGTATGAGAACACGGTCCGCCTGGGCCTGGCCGACGAGCGCATCCACGCGCTGGTCCTGGGCTACTGGCACACGATCGTGACGCCGCCGATGGTCTTCGCCGAACTCGTCGCCCGGGTGGTGGCGGAGGAGCGGGCGAAGGGCAATGTCAAGCCGGTCGTGGCGTCGCTCGCCGGCGACACCGAGGTCGAGGAGGCCAGCGAGTACCTGTTCGAGCACGGCGTGGTCGCGTACCCGTACACAACGGAAAAGCCCGTGGCGGTCCTCGGTGCGAAGTACCGCTGGGCCAGGGCGGCTGGACTGCTGAGCTAAGAGCCGAGCGAAGCAGAGCGAAGGAGCTCGGGGCGAGAGAGCGAGGAACGAGCCAACGAGTCCCGAAGCGGTCGCGGCCAGAAGCGCAGCCACAGGCGAGGGGGCTAATCGGGGCGCACGAGAAAGAACAACCCCCCAGGAGGTCCGTAGGTGGACACATCGAAAACACCACCGGCGACGGCCACGCCGCCGGTCGAGGACGAACGAGTATGGAAAGCGGGCCGGCTTGAGCCGATGCCCATCAGGAAGCTGCCCGACGCGCCTCCGTCGGTGCACATTCTCGGGCCGACGGTCTTCCTCGTCGCGCTGGGCGTGGGCATGGGCGAGTCGTACATGTGGCCCAGGCTGGTGCTGCTGTTCGGGCCCGAGATCAGGTGGCTGTTCCTCATCGGCGTCACGCTGCAGGCCGTGGTGATGCTGGAGATGGCGCGGTACGCCATGGCCACGGGGGAGAGCATCTTCTCCGGCGCGGCCAGGGTGTTCAAGCCGATCATGTGGTTCTTCTTCGTCGTGGCCATCGCCGTCTACATCTGGCCTGGACACCTGTCGGCGGGAGCGGCGGCGTTCGAGGAGATCACCGGCATCCCGTGGGTGGTGACCGCGATCGCCGGGCTCATCCTGGTCGGGGTGGTGTTCAGCCTGGCCAAGGTGATCTACAACGTGCTGGAGAACGTGCTGTCGCTGCTGATCGGCGCGCTCGTGCTCGGCACGGCGGTGGTCGCGGCCATGGTCGGGTCCTGGGGCGACGTGGTCTCCACGATCACCGGCATGTTCTCCTTCGGCTACTTGCCGCCGGAGGCCATGTCGGCGGCCTGGTTCCCCGTCATCGTGGGCGCGTGCGCCTTCGCGGGGCCGTCCGGCATGCAGCAGATGTGGTACACGCTGCACCTGCGTGACTCAGGGGCCGGCATGGGCGCGCACATCCCGCAGGTCCGCGGGCTGCGGCACGCGGGCGAGGAAGAGGAGATGCCCGCGCGCGGCTTCATGTTCGACACCGAGGACCCGGCCGAGATGGCCAAGTGGAAGGGCTGGCGGCGCTGGGTCACGTTCGACGCCCTGCTGCTGTTCTGGGGCATCACCATGCTGGTGACGATCTCGTTCACGGTGATCGCGCAGTCGGCCGTGCGGCAGAACCCGGGCGTGCGCGCGGTCATCCAGGGCGACGACCGCGAGGTCGCGCTCACCGCGATGGCCAATGCCGTCTCGTCGGCGGGCAGCTCGGTGCTCGGCGGCGTGTTCCTCGGGTTCATCGCGCTGATCGGGCTGAACGCGACCCTGGGGCTGTTCGACTCCTTCTCCCGGGGCCAGGCGGACATGACGTACAACTTCATCCCCGGGGCGAAGAAGCTGGGCATGTCACGCCTGTACGGGATCTTCCTCTGGGGCGTGATCATCTTCGGCATCCTGATCCTGCTGTTCGGGCCGGCTGACGGGCCGAGCGGGATCCTGGACACGCTGGCGTTCCTGTCGACGTTCGCGATGGGGGCGTACTGCGTGACGCTGCTCCTGGTGAACAACCGCATGCTGCCCAAGCCGATCAGGCCCAGGTGGTGGACGAACGTGATCATCGGGTGCGGCGCGGTGTTCTATCTCGGGATGCTGTTCTACAGCCTGTTCGCCTACGGCGTGGTCGTGGGCTGATGGGGGGACGGCACAGCATCGAGCTCGCCCTGCCAGGGGCGTCGATCGGAGCCGTCGCCGGAGCCATGGCCGGTGGGCTGACCCTGCTCGCGGGGCAGCCCGCCGGGATGGCCGCGCTGTCGGCCCTGTCCCTCGCCGTACCGCTCGCCCTCTTCGGCGGCCTGTACGGCGTGCTGCTCGGCCACGGCGTGTTCCGCCCGGGGACCTTCGGGATCGTCGGCCTGTACTGGGTGGCGGCCTTCCCCGTGTCCCGGCTCGCGCAGGAGAGCCTGGTCGGTGTCGGTCTGGGCGACGGCGTGCTGCCGTTCCTGGCGTACCAGGCGATGGTGAGCCTCGGCTTCGCGATCGGCTTCGTCTGGCTGCACGAGCGGATCATGCCGCACTGGCTGATGCGCCGCGCCGGCGCGAACCCGCTCGCCAAGGCGCTGCTCGGGCTCTACGTACGGCACGCTGGGATGTTGCGCGCACGAAGGGAGCAGCGGCGGTGAACCTGCCGTCTGGATCTGGCTGGCCACGATCGGCGGGTTCGCGCTCGTGGTCGCGGTGGACTTCTGGATCGTCGCGAGGAAGGCCCCTTGGTGCGCGAGCGTGCCTTTGAGCGTAACTTCTTGCACTCTCTCGATCACTGTGGGTATGGTTCGAGTGATCGAACGGGAAGGCGATAGCCAAGCCCATCGGGAGATCGTGTCCTTGTCGGTACAGCAAGGCCGCTGGAACGGCGGTGACAGCGCGTGGAGACTCGGGGTTACCCGGGTCGGTGAAGCGCGAACCCCCGCACTTGAGGGTGACGGGAAGAATCTCCACTGTTAACCGGTGGAGAGGAGTTCAAACCGCGTGGAAGCTGATCGGGCACGAGGACGAGGAGGCGGAGTTCTCCGATTCTCGAGGCTCTGCACCACGACGGCGTGTCGTGGGCGCCGGAGATCCCGATCCTGGTGTCTCTCGGTGTCATCGTCGGCACCCTCGCCGTCACCACGGTGCTGAGCCTGATCAAGTCGGCTCGCGACGCCAGGGCCGCCGCCTCGCAGGAGGTGGAGCCCGAGCCTGTGGAGCGCTGATCACGCCGCGGTGGGGGCCCGCCCCCTGCCGCGGCTCAGTGCCGTGGGCAGTCGCGTACGTCGTGCTCCGCCGCGGCCCACTCTCGCAGGTAGCGGTCCGCGTCGTCGGCGGAGTAGTGCTTCTTGAGCGCCGTGCTCAGGCCCAGGCCGATCGCTCGGCCGTCCGCTGCCTGACCCGGGGGATCAACGAGGAGAAAGCGGATGAACGCCTTCATGGGTCATACACCTCCTGACTCTCTGGCTCCACCCTCTACCCGAGGTGTTTCGGAGCATGTGCCCTTCTGTGAACGTCAGATCAACCGAGCTGCCGCGGGCGGCGCCGGCGTACCGGCTTGGGCGCCGGCTCGACCGGCTCCTTCTCGCGCTGCGCCAGGTAGGAGGCGCGGGTGTGCTCGGTGTGCTCGCGCATGATCTTCGCCGCGCGGCGCTCGTCGCCCGCCTCGATCGCGTCGATCAGCGAGGTGTGCTCCTCCCACGAGTCCATGCCGCGCTGGCGGGCCACCGGCGTGTGGTACCACCGCACCCGCCTGGCCACCTGGCTGGCCAGCTCCGAGAGGACCTTGTTGCCCGACAGGGCGGTCACCAGGGCGTGCAGCTCGGAGTTGGTCGCCACGGCCGCCTCGACGTCGTCGGACTCCACCGCCGCGATGCCCCGCGCGCACAGGGTGCGCAGCCGCTGCACGCCGTCCTCGCCCGCGTGCTTGGCGGCCAGCCTGGCGGACTCGGTCTCCAGCAGCGTGCGGACGGCCAGCAGCTGGTCGGCCTCCTCCAGGGTCGGGACGTGCACGAACGCGCCCTGCCCCGGGAACAGGTCCACCCAGCCCTCACCGCTGAGTTGCTGCAACGCCTCGCGGACCGGCTGCCTGGAGACTCCCAGCAGCTCGGCCAGCTCGCTCTCGACCAGGTGCTGTCCTGGCTTGAGCTGCCCGGAGACGATGAGCTCTTGGATAGCCTCGATAACGCTCTCCCTGAGCGTGGCAGGGCGGGGAATCTTGGCGGCCGCCGCCTGACCGGCCTGATCCGACAGCAACATGTCTCGTCTCCAGGGCTGCGCTAAAGTCTTTCGTCGACTGCCTACAGCATACCGTTCAGGGGTCGTCCCTGACGGTGAGTCTCATCACAGGAACTTCCTTGCGGATGGCATGTTCGGCGCCGCCGCCACGCCGCGCATCCCGCTCTCGCCGCACTCCGGCTGAGGTCCCTTCGGGAGGGGAGTGGGGCGGGGCGATGGGACCGCCATCTCGGGCCGTGCGCCACTACGGGCGGTGCGCCACCTCGGCACCGTGCTGCGGTGCGCCGCTGTGTCGCCGTGCGCCGCCTCGTTGCCATGCGCCGCCGGGTGCATCCAGGCTCGCCTCGCGTCCCAGCGCCGCCAGTGCCCACTGCGGGCGGCACCGTGGAAAGGGCGCGCGCTGGCGGCGGCGAGGCGTCACAGAGGGTGTCATAGGGGGATGGTGGCGGGCAGCCCCGGGATGCGGAGGCGGGGGGTGGCCAGGGCGGGTAGCGCGGCGATCGCGGTGGCCACGCCCAGCGCCGTCACGGGGCTGCTCAGGGCGACCAGCGCCAGCGCGACGGCCGCGACTCCGGCCAGGGCCTTGGCGCTGTAGACGACGGCGTGGATCTCGCCTGCCCGCTCGACGCCGAAGAACTCCCGCACCAGGCTGGCGAGCAGCGGATAGAACGCCCCGCCCCCGAGCCCGGCGGCCACGACCCCCGACCACAACAGCGGTCCGCTGCCCGGCGTGGCGTGCTGGACGGCGGCGGCGAGGAGGAGTTGGCCGACGGTGAGCGCCGTCAGCACGGCGGCCAGCACGCGCCGCGCCCGAACAGCTCCGAGCAGCGCATCGCCACCGACCGGCTGGCCCCGTTCAGCGCCACCAGGACCGCGACCGCACCCCACGAGCCCGTTCCCGCGACAACGATCACGTCGAAGACCGACACCGCGCCCGCGCATGTCAGGATCAGGGCCAGCGCGGGCAGGGTCCGCGTGCGCAGCGCCTGAGTCAGCCCGAACTGCTTGGCCGCCTCCGGGGTCGTGCGCAACCTCGCCGCGTCCAGCGCGTGCGAGCGCGGGTCGACGTCGTCGGGCCACCACAGCGCAGGAGCCAGCCGCAGGTGCCGCGCCGACGCACCGATCACCGCCACGGCGACGGCGGCGACGACCAGGAACGCGGTGGCCGTCGCGTCGGGGGCGATCCCGGCCCACACCAGCACGGGCACCGCCCCGTACCCGAAGGCGCCGGTGATCAGGCCGACCCGGGCGGCGGGCCGCTCCGGATACCAGGAGGAGACGACCTCGCCGCAGATCCCGTAGACCAGGCCCGCCCCCAGCCCGCCGAGCAGCGCGTAGCCCACGAGAGCGATGAGGCCCAGGTCGCTCAGCGCCGCCGTGGCCAGGCCGAGGGCGCTCAGTACGGCTCCGGCGGCCAGGCAGACGCGGACGCCGAGCCGGCCTCGCCGTACCAGGCGGAGGGCCGGAAGGGCGCCCGCGGCCTGGCAGGCGATCCACACGGTCAGCAGGGTGAGGCCGGTGGCCTCCTTGGCGAGGAGGGCGGCGTAGCCGTACTGGAGCGGGCTGATCGCCGCCATGGCGCCCCAGGCCAGCCAGAACATGCGCGTACGGTCGGCGGGGACGGGTCCGGGAAGGTACGAACGCCCGCGCCAGTCTCGAACTGCATTCTCCATACTGTATGGAATATCCAGTAGACGAGCGCTTGTCGAGACCCTAGACGAGGGATTTTCCATACGGTATACCGTCTACAAAGGAGGCTCGAATGGACCTGTACGAGTACCAGGCGAAGGAGCTCTTCGGGCGCCACGGGATCCCGGTCCCACCAGGCAGGATCGCGACCACCCCAGCCGAGGCCCGCGAGATCGCGGCCGAGCTGAACGCGCCCGTCGTCATCAAGGCCCAGGTGAAGACCGGCGGACGCGGCAAGGCGGGCGGGATCAGGCCCGCGGCGGGTCCGGTCACCGCCGAGGCGGAGGCCGAGCGCGTCATCGGGATGGACATCAAGGGGCACGTCGCGCGCAGCGTGCTGGTCGAGGCCGCGACCGTGCCGTTCGAGGAGTACTACGCGGCCTTTCTGGTGGATCGGGCCGAGGGCGGGTTCCTGGCGATGGTGTCCGGTCAGGGCGGCATGGAGATCGAGGAGCTTGCGGCCAGCGACCCAGACGCGCTGGTGAAGCTGCCGATCGACCCCGTGACAGGCGTGGACGCGGACACCGCGCGGCTGCTGGCGGCCAAGGCGGGCCTGCCCGACCAGGCAGCCGAGGTGCTGGAGAAGCTGTGGCGGGTCCTGGTCGCGGAGGACGCCCTGCTGGTCGAGGTGAACCCGCTGATCTGCACCACCGACCAGCGGATCCTGGCCCTCGACGGCAAGGTCACCCTGGACGGCAACGCCGCGTTCCGGCACTCCTGGGAGTACGCCGAGCAGTCCGGCAGCCTGGAGGACCGCGCCCGGGCCAAGGGCTTGAACTACGTCAAACTGGACGGCTCCGTCGGCGTGATCGGCAACGGCGCCGGGCTGGTCATGAGCACGCTCGACGTGGTCGCCGGGGCCGGGGCCGCCCCCGCGAACTTCCTGGACATCGGCGGCGGCGCGTCCGCCCAGGTCATGGCCGACGGGCTGGAGATCATCCTGGCCGACCCCGACGTGCGTTCGGTGCTGGTCAACGTCTTCGGCGGCATCACGGCCTGCGACGCGGTGGCCAGCGGCATCGTCACCGCACTCGGGCTCCTCGGCGAGCGCGGCCTCGGCAGGCCCATCGTCGTACGGCTGGACGGCAACAACGCCGAGGTGGGCCGGCGCATCCTCAGCGACGCCAGGCATCCGGCGGTCCGGCAGGTCTCCACCATGGACGGCGCCGCCGAGATGGCGGCCAGACTCGCGGCAGGTGCGTGATGGCGATCTTTCTGACCAAGGACAGCCGGGTGCTGGTGCAGGGCATGACCGGCGCGGAGGGCACCAGGCACACGGCCCGCATGCTGGCCGCGGGCACCGACGTCGTGGCCGGGGTGACGCCCGGCAAGGGCGGGCGGTCCGTGGACTTCGGCGAGCGCACGGTGCCCGTGTTCGGCTCGGTGCCGGAGGCGATGGAGGAGACCGGGGCCGACGTGTCGGTGGTGTTCGTGCCGCCGCGGTTCACCGGCTCTGCCGTGGAGGAGGCCGTCGCGGCGGGCATGCCGCTGTGCGTGGTCATCACCGAGGGGGTGCCGGTCCACGACACGGTACGGTTCCGCGCCCTGGCGAACGGCCGCACCAGGATCGTCGGGCCCAACTGCCCCGGCCTGATCAGCCCGGGCCAGTCCTCGGCCGGGATCATCCCCGCCGACATCACCTCGGCCGGGCGCATCGGGCTGGTGTCGAAGTCGGGCACGCTGACGTACCAGCTCATGTACGAGCTGCGCGACCTCGGCTTCTCCACCGCCGTCGGCATCGGCGGCGACCCCGTCGTCGGGACCACCCACATCGACTGCCTCCAGGCGTTCCAGGACGACCCGGGCACGGACGCCATCGTCATGATCGGCGAGATCGGCGGCGACGCCGAGGAGCGGGCCGCCGCCTACATCGCCGCGAACGTCACCAAGCCCGTGGTCGCCTACGTGGCCGGGTTCACCGCGCCGGAGGGCAAGACCATGGGGCACGCGGGCGCGATCGTGTCCGGCTCGTCCGGCACCGCCCAGGCCAAGAAGGAGGCCCTGGAGGCGGCCGGGGTCCGCGTCGGCCGCACCCCGTCGGAGACCGCCCGCCTGATGCGTTCGGCGTTGGGCGCGCTATGAGGTTCGACGTCAATCTCTCCATCCTCTTCACCGACCTGCCGCTGCTGGAACGGCCCGCCGCGGCGGCCAAGGCCGGATTCGACGCGGTCGAGCTGTGGTGGCCGTTCGGCACGCCGGACCCGGGAAGCGCGGAGCTGGCGGCGCTGCGGCAGGCGATCGAGGAGGCCGGGGTGCGCCTCGTCGGCCTCAACTTCGACGCGGGGGACATGGCGGCCGGCGAACGCGGCCTGCCGGCCAGGCTGGACGGCTCCGCCAGGTTCCAGGCCAACATCGATGTGGCGGTCCAGCTGGCGGGCGAGCTGGGCTGCGGCGTGCTCAACGCCCTGTACGGCAACGAGCCGGGCACCGACAGGGCTCTGGCCGTGGCCAACCTGCGCAGGGCGGCCGACGCGGCGGCGAGCATCGGCGCGACCGTGGTCGTCGAAGCCCTCAACTCCCACGAGAACCCGAAATATCCGATCACCTCGTCGCGGGCGGCGTTCGAGCTGATCGACGAGGTGGACCGCGAGAACGTGGCCTTCCTGGCCGACCTCTACCACCTGCACCGGGTGGGCGAGGACGTCCTGGAGCTCATCGACCGGCACAGCGCCAGGTTCGGCCACGTGCAGATCGCCGACGACCCCGGCAGGGGACACCCCGGCAGCGGGCGCATGCCGTACGACGAGATCTTCGCCCGGCTGGCGGCGGCGGGATATAGCGGCCACATCGGCCTGGAGTACCGGCACGAGGGGCCGGGCGCGTTCGACTGGAGGCACGCATGAACATCGGGTTCGTCGGCTTGGGGATCATGGGCAGCCCGATGGCGGCCAACCTCCTCAAAGCCGGACATGTCGTGACCGGGTATGACGTGAGTGCCGAGCGGGTCGAGCAGCTCGTGGCCCTGGGCGGCAAGGGCGCGTCCAGCGTGGTCGAGGCGGTCGGCGGCGCGGAGGCGGTGATCACGATGCTGCCCGACTCGCCGCAGGTGGAGGAGGTCGCGCCGCAGGTCGTCGAGTACGGCCGGCCGGACCTCCTCTACATCGACATGAGCACCGTCAAGCCGGAGACCTCCCGCCAGGTCGCCAGGCAAGCCGCGGCCGTCGGCGTACGGGCACTGGACGCCCCGGTCAGCGGCGGCGAGCGCGGCGCGGTGGACGGCACTCTGTCGATCATGGTGGGCGGCGAGGCGGAGCACTTCCAGGCGGCCCGGCCGGTGCTGGGAGTGCTCGGCACGACGGTCGTGCACGTCGGCCCGGCCGGCGCCGGACAGACCGTCAAGGCGGCCAACCAGCTCGTCGTCGGCGGCATCTACGGGCTCGTGTCGGAGGCCATCGTGCTGCTCGAAGCCTCGGGCGTGGACCCCGGCGCCGGCCTCGACGTGCTCGCGGGCGGCCTGGCGGGCTCCAGGATCCTGGAGCTCAAGCGACACACCATGGTCAAGCGGGAGTTCGCCCCCGGGTTCCGGATCGACCTGCACCACAAGGACATGGGCATCGCCGTCGCCGCGGCCCGCGAGGCCGGCGTCAGCCTGCCGCTCACCGGGCAGGTCGCCCAGCTCATGGCCGCGGCCAGGGCGCAGGGCCACGGCTCGCTCGACCACTCCGCCCTGCTCAAGGTCGTGGAAAGGCTCAACGGATGACTCGCATCCCGTGCATGGAGGCCGTGGTCGCGGTGCTGGAGTCGGAGGGGGTGGACACCGTCTTCGGCATCCCGGGCGCGGCCATCCTGCCGCTCTACGCCGCGCTCCAGCGCAGCTCGATCAGGCACATCACCGTACGCCACGAGGAGGGCGGCACCCACGCGGCCGACGGCTGGGCCAGGGTGACCGGGAACGTCGGCGTCTGCGTCGGCACCTCCGGCCCCGCCGGCACGAACATGATCACCGGCCTCTACACCGCACTCGCCGACTCGATCCCGATGATCTGCGTCACCGGGCAGGCGGTGAGCTCCAAGCTGCACCAGGAGGCGTTCCAGGCGGTCGACATCGTGGAGATCGCCCGCCCGGTGACCAAGTGGGCGGTGCAGCTCAAGGAGCCCGCGCAGGCGCCGTGGGTGTTCAGGGAGGCGTTCAGGATCGCCCGCTCGGGACGGCCGGGGCCGGTGCTCATCGACCTGCCGCTCGACGTGCAGCGCGGGACCTGCCGGTACGACCGGGAGCTGGACGCCCCGCTGCCCGTCGAGGAGCCAGGACCGCTGCCCAGGGCCGTGCGCAAGGCCATGGACCTGCTGACCGGGGCCAGGCGGCCGATCATCCTGGCGGGCGGCGGCGTGATCATCGCCGAGGCGTGCGACGAACTGCGTGCGCTGGCCGAGCACCTCCAGGTGCCCGTGCAGGTGACGCTCATGGGCAAGGGCGCCTTCCCCGAGGACCACCCCCTGTTCGCGGGCATGGCGGGCATCCAGACCCAGACAAGGTGGGGCAACGCCGCCTTCCTGGACAGCGACCTGGTCCTCGCCGTGGGCGCCCGCTTCGGTGACCGGCACACCGGCGACCTCGACGTCTACCGCAAAGGGCGCACGTTCGTGCACGTGGACATCGAGCCCACGCAGATCGGCCGGGTCTTCGAGCCCGATCTGGGGATCGTCGGCCACGCCCGCCCCGTGCTGGCGGAGCTGCTGGCCGAGGCGCGCCGCCGTACGGCGCCGAAGGAGCCAGGCAAGTGGGTACGGAGGATCGCCGACCTGCGCCGGACCATGACCCGCCGCGACGACTTCGACGACGTGCCGATCAAGCCGCCACGGGTGTTCAGGGAGATCAACGAGTATTTCGGCAGGGACACCACCTTCGTCACCGCCATCGGGCTCTACCAGATCTGGTCCGGCCAGTTCCAGACGACCTACCTGCCGCGCCGCTACCTGGTCTGCGGCCAGGCAGGGCCGCTGGGCTGGGAGGTGCCCGCGGCCATGGGCGTCAAGTGCGCCCATCCCGAGCGCCAGGTCGTGGCGGTGGTGGGCGACTACTCCTTCCAGTTCCTCATGGAGGAGGTCGCGGTGGCCGCCCAGTACCGCGTCCCGTTCGTCATCGTCATGATCAACAACGAGTACCTGGGGCTCATCCGGCAGGCCGAGCTCCCGTACGGCATGAACTACGCCGTGGACCTGCACTACGGGGAAGGCGGCATCGACCATGTCAAGGCCATGGAGGCGTTCGGCTGCCCGGCGCGGCGGGTGGAGCTGCCGGGCGACATCCGCGACGCCCTCGCCTGGGCGACGGCGGAGTCGGCGCGGGAACGCCTGCCGGTGCTGGTGGAGGTGATGGTGGAGCGCGAGGCCAACGCCGCCATGGGGCCCTCGCTTGAGGCGATCAAGGAGTTCGAGCCGCTGCCCGAGCTCATCACCGCCGACTGGTCCGACTGAGGAGGGGCACATGCGACTCAAGCCGGGTACGGCCTGGCGGGACGCCTACGACAGGTGCTGTTCCGCGGCCCCCGAGGCCTTCCACGACGACCGGGTGCTGAACCACTGGGGCGGCATCTGGCACCGCGACGGGCGCCCCGTGCCCGGCTTCTCGCCGCTGGACGGCACCGCCATCGCGGGCCTGCCCAGGCTCGACCGGGCGGGCGCGGGACGCGCGGTGGCGGGCGCGGCAGAGGAGCACCGGAGGTGGCGGCACGTGCCGCTCGCCGAGCGCAAGGCCATGGTGTCCGCCGCGGTGGAATCCATGGCAGCGCACCGCGATCTGCTGGCCCTGCTGCTGGTCTGGGAGATCGGCAAGCCGTGGAAGACGGCCTGCGCGGACGTGGACCGCTGCCTGGACGGCGTGCGCTGGTACGTCGCCGAGATCGACCGCATGGTCGCCGGGCGCACGCCGCTGCCCGGGCCCGTCAGCAACATCGCTAGCTGGAACTACCCGATGAGCGTGCTCATGCACGCCATGCTCGTGCAGGCGCTGGCCGGCAACGCGGTGATCGCCAAGACGCCCACGGACGGCGGGCTGTGCTGCCTCACGCTCGCCTGCGCGCTGGCCGTACGGGAAGGGCTGCCGTTCACGCTGGTCAGCGGGGGAGGGGCGGAGCTGTCGCCGGTGCTCGCCGGCGGGCGCTCGCTGGGCTGCGTGTCGTTCGTGGGCGGCAGGGACGCGGGGGCGAAGGTGGCGACCTCGCTGGCCGACCTCGGGCGCAGGCACGTGCTGGAGCAGGAGGGGCTCAACTGCTGGGGGGTGTGGGAGTACGGCGACTGGGACCTGCTCGCCCGGCAGATCCGGGCGTCGTTCGACTACGGCAAGCAGCGGTGCACCGCCTATCCGCGGTTCGTGGTGCAGCGGTCGTTGTTCCACGAGTTCCTGAGGGCGTACCTGGCGGCGGTGGGGTCTCTGCGGTTCGGACATCCGCTCGCGGTGGACTCGCCCGGCGACCCGCTGCCCGAGCTGGACTTCGGGCCGCTGATCAACGCCTCGAAGGCCAAAGAGCTGGCCGACCAGGTGGACGAGGCGGTGGCCAGGGGCGGGGTGCCGGTGCACCGGGCGCCGCTCGACGCCGGACATTTCCTGCCGGGGCAGGATATTTCGGCCTATTTCGCGCCGACGGCGCTGCTCAACCCGCCCCGCTCGTCGCCGCTCTTCCACGCCGAGCCGTTCGGGCCGGTGGACACGTTCGTGCTGGTGGACACGGAGGCGGAGCTGCTGGCCGCGATGAACGCCAGCAACGGCGCCCTGGTGGCGACGCTCTCCTGTGACGAGGAGGAGACGTTCCGGCGGCTGGCGCCGGAGGTGCGGGCGTTCAAGGTGGGCCACAACCGCCCGCGCTCGCGGGGAGACCGGGAGGAGCTGTTCGGCGGGCTCGGAGCGTCCTGGCGCGGCGCGTTCGTCGGCGGCGAGCTACTCGTACGGGCCGCCACCACGGGCCCGGAGGGCGAGCGCCTGCCGGGCAACTTCCCGCACTACACGCTGCTGCCCTAGCGGACTCCTCAGAACGCGCCGAAGCGGGTCGCCACCACCAGGGCGAGAAAGATCAGCACGGCGACCCGCAGCAGTCTCCCGCCGACCCCGAGCGACGGCCATGACAGGTACGCCAGCCACCCCACGAACGCCAGCACCACCAGCGTGGCCACCCCGCCGAGCCAGTTGCTCACGGCGAACCCGGTCAGCAGCAGGATCACCAGAATCGCGGGCGCCACCCACCGGGGCACCTGCGTGAACAGATATGTCATCGGCACGGCGCTGCGCTGCTCGACGGCCTTGCGCAGGCCGGTCGCGCCCGGCGTGAAGAACTGCTCGCCCTTGGGAAGCGGGCGCTTGCTGTCAGGGGCCACCCCCAGAGCCTACGGCAGTCGGCGTGTCGGCCCGCCGTAACGCGTTTAATCTGGTCGGGTGCTCGCCGTGATCCGATACACCGTTCCAGAGTCCCAGTCCCAAGATTTCGTCAAACAAGGCCAAACCATCCTCGAGACGCTCGCCGCCCAGCCGGGCTACCGGCACGGCAGGCTGGCCCGTTCGGTCGACGAGCCCAACCTGTGGGCGCTCGTCACGGAATGGGAGGGCGCCGGCTTCTACCGCAGGGCTTTGTCGGCTGCGAGGATGGCTATGTACCCGCTGATGATCCTCATGGTCAACGAACCAAGCGCCTTCGAGGACGTCTACACACAAGACGGGGCGTAACGATTAGTGGCGCGCGAGAGGGTGCGTGCGTCCCCTAAGCTGGGATCTCACGAATTTCACCTCGCCGACCTCCAGCCGGAAAGAGAATCAACCAAAATGGCACGACGCACCGACGTCATGGACACCATCGTCAGCCTCGCCAAACGCCGCGGGCTCGTATACCCGTCGAGCGAGATCTACGGCGGACTGCGCGCGTCGTGGGACTACGGTCCGCTGGGTGTCGAGCTCAAGAACAACGTCAAGCGGCAGTGGTGGCTGTCGATGGTCCAGTCGCGCGACGACGTGGTGGGCCTCGACTCCTGCGTCATCCTGGCGCCCGAGGTGTGGCGGGCCAGCGGCCACGTCGAGACCTTCACCGACCCGCTGACCGAGTGTCTGTCCTGCCACAAGCGCTTCCGCGCCGACCACCTCATCGAGGCGTACGAGGAGAAGAACGGCAAGTCGCCCGAGGGCGGTCTGGCCGACATCACCTGCCCCAACTGCGGCAACAAGGGCACCTTCACCGAGCCCAGGCAGTTCAGCGGCCTGCTCAAGACCTACCTCGGCCCGGTCGAGGACGAGTCGGGGCTGGCCTACCTGCGGCCCGAGACCGCGCAGGGCATCTTCATCAACTACCTCAACGTGCAGCAGTCGGCGCGCAAGAAGATCCCGTTCGGCATCGGCCAGGTCGGCAAGTCGTTCCGCAACGAGATCACGCCGGGCAACTTCATCTTCCGCACCCGCGAGTTCGAGCAGATGGAGATGGAGTTCTTCGTCAAGCCGGGCACGGACGAGGAGTGGCACCAATACTGGATCGACGAGCGCTTCCGCTGGTACTCCGACCTCGGCATCAGCAAGGACAACCTGCGCCTCTACGAGCACCCGAAAGAGAAGCTGTCCCACTACAGCAAGCGCACGGTGGACATCGAATACCGCTTCAACTTCGTCGGCTCTGAGTGGGGTGAGCTCGAGGGCATCGCCAACCGCACCGACTTCGACCTCAGCTCCCACTCCAAGGCGTCCGGCACCGACCTCAGCTTCTTCGAGCAGGACACGGGCGAGCGCTACGTCCCCTACGTCATCGAGCCGGCGGCCGGTGTCGACCGGGCGACGCTGACGTTCCTGCTCGACGCCTACAGCGAGGACGAGGCGCCCAATGCCAAGGGCGTCATGGAGAAGCGCACGGTCATGCGGCTCGACCACCGGCTCGCGCCGGTCAAGGCCGCGGTGCTGCCGCTCTCCCGCAACGCCGACCTGTCGCCGAAGGCCCGCGACCTGGCCGCGCAGCTGCGCCGCCGGTGGAACGTGGAGTTCGACGACGCGGGCGCCATCGGCCGCCGCTACCGCCGCCAGGACGAGATCGGCACGCCGTTCTGCATCACGGTCGACTTCGACACGCTCGAGGACCAGGCGGTCACCATCCGGGAGCGCGACTCGATGGCCCAGGAGCGCATCTCCATCGACGGTGTCGAGGCCTACCTGCGCCAGCACCTGAACGACTGAGCCCGTCGTCACGAAGGCCGTCCGCCCCACTCCGGCGGGCGGCCTTTCGTGTTGCGGGTTGATCCAGTTGAAGAGGCGGGAGTTTTCGATGGGACGAAGGTTTCCAATGCTGCTGGGGTTGCTGGGCTTGGCCCTGGTCGCCCTGGCGCTGGGACTCTTTCTCGGCCGATGCGACAGCTTCGGACTCTTCCCGCTCGCAGTGGCCGGATACATCGCGGGCACGGCCCTTCTCGGCGGAGCTGTCATCCTCCGCTACAGGCCCGGCGTGGTGATGTCGGTGTTGGCCCTCATCGGCGTTGCGGCGATCGCCTTCCTCGTTGGCGTTCTGGCGTTCTTCAACGCCTTCGCCCGCTGTTTCGAGTTCTGATCACAAGTGATCGAAGCGCAGTGACCATGAGTGTCAGGCCTCCTGTCTACCCCGCGCTGCCGGGATCCGCTAGAGCCGACTAACACAAGACCGATGCCGATGAGCGGGTCCACACCCCAGGCGATGAGCGGCTCCATACCTCAGGACGGCACGACAAACGCCCACCGCAGCCAAGATCCGGCCGGATCATGGCTCTTCACGCCGGGCCGGGTCGACCTCGGTAACGGCCGTCTTCCCGTCCAGCTCCCAACCCTTCCCGTACGCCGCCGCGAAGGCATCCTCGCCCAGCGCGGCCCGTCCCCGGCGGGTGAGTTCGCGAACCTGCCGATCGGTGCGCACTCGCGGTGGCCTGGCTGCGCCTGGTCGCATGACCGTGCCTCGCGAGCCGAGGCCGGGGTGCCGGTGCACGCGCCGAGCGGGTTCTGCTGGTCGAGTGGAACCTAGCGTGGCACCTTCCTGCGGTGTACGGCCATCGCCGCCCCGAGGGCGAGGGCGGCATATCCGCAGGTCACGGTCAAACCTGCCCATGGCGGGAGCAGGTAGTAGCCTCCGAGCAGTGACAGGCCCACGTCCACATGCGCGAACGTGGGGACGCTCTGCGTGATCGCGAACCCGGCCGCAGGGGTGATCGTCAGCAGCCACGGCGCCAAACCTGCGGTCGCCAGCAGGTAGGGCACGACGACCAGCGCGATGGCCAGCCCGATGGCGACGACGGCCCGCTTGACCAGCGCGGCGAGGCCCAGAGCCAGTACGGCGGCGGTCGCGGTCAGCGCCGCGTAGCCGACGATCACCCGCAGCTCGGTACCCAGAGTGATCGGCTGAATCGGGTTCTGATTGGCACGCAACATCGCCAGGCCGACGGGGACCACGACCCCGGAGGCCACCAGCCCCGCCACGAACGCGACCGCGCCGACCACCACGGCCTTGGCCGCCAACCGCCCCGCCGGATGCGGCTCGGCCGGCGGACCGGTGCCGATCAGCCCGCGCCGGTGTTCCGCGGTGAAGAACGTGACCGCCACCACGAGCACCAGGATCAGCCCCACGGCCCCGCCGATCAGCGTGAGGTCGGCGCGCAGACCGCCCTCCACCGTGGCGGGCCCGATGTCACCGCCCCCGGTCACGATGAACTTGTCGCCGGACTCGACGACACCGCCAGGGTGATGCGGGGTCTTGCCGTCGGACTCCATGGCGACACCGACATCGTCACGCCGCCACGAACCGTTCGCGCCCTGCAGCATGATCTGGTCGAAGGTGGCGGTGGCCTGGGCGAAGGCTTTCGCCATCTCCCACAGAGCGCCTGGTGAGGTGACGAACAGCCCGATCTCGACCGTCTCCGGCAGGCCGGTCAGCTTGACCGTGCTGACCTCGGTCCACGTCTTGCCGTCGTCTGACTCGTAGCCGGTGACGGTCTCGCCCGACCTGGTCAGCCGCAGCCACTGCGGGCCGTTGTGAGGACCGCCGGGCACGTCGTGGGTGAAGTTGTGCTGCATCCGCACGCCATGAGCTCCGGTGAGCATGATGGCGGCGTACGGTGTGCCCTGCTTGAGACTCTGCCTGACGAGGAGCCCGGCCTTCGCCCACGGCACCACCCCCTCCTTGACGTTGCGCACCCCGGGTACGGCGTCCGGCAGCCGGATCTGCCCAGTCATATCCGACACGCGGGCGGTGATGCTGCCGTTCCCCTTGAGCGGCTGGTGCACGAAGTAGTACTTGTCGCTCACCGCCGTGCCATCGGGTCCCACCAGAGGCGCGGGGCAGGGGCCCTCCCCCTCGCCGGTCACGCAGGTGCTGCGGGCACCCCCGGCGACCAGCAGTCCGAGCGACACGGTGACCAGCACGGAGGCCGCCATGGCGAGCACCCGGCCCCGCGCGGTACGGAACTTGGCCCACTCCGTGCGCAGCAACGCGGAGAAGCCGGTCCGTCGGCTGGATCGGTGCGGCGTGAATGAACTCATGCCGACGGTTGTACGCGGCACCCGGTTCCAGCCGGGTCGCAGCGGCTGCGACCCGGCTGCGACCGGGGTTCTGGCATCGTTTGAGTCATGGCACCTCGCTCCGGAGGCCGGTTCGGCCGCCCCGCCCGCACGACGACCGGCGGTGAGTGGCGGTGAGGGTCCTCGTCGTCGAGGACTTCGAGGTCCTCGCCCGCTCCATCGGAACCGGGCTGCGCCGCGAGGGCATGGCCGTCGACGTCGTCCTGGACGGAACCGCCGCCCTCGACCGCCTGGCCGCCACCCGCTACGACGTGGTGATCCTCGACCGCGACCTGCCCGGCGTCCACGGGGACGAGATCTGCCGGCGACTCGCCCACGGCCGCTGTCAGACCCGCGTCCTGATGCTCACCGCCTCCGGCACGATCGAGGACCGCGTCGACGGGCTCAGCCTCGGCGCCGACGACTACCTGCCCAAGCCGTTCGCGTTCGCCGAACTGGTCGCCCGCGTCCGTGCCCTGGCCCGCCGCGCCACCCCGCCGCTGCCGCCCACCCTGGCATGCGGGGACATCACCCTCGATCCGGCTCGCCGTACCGCGTTCCGGGCCGGCCGGCGCCTGGAGCTGAGCCCCAGGGAGTTCGCCCTGCTCGAGTGCCTGCTCGCCGTGCCCGGCCTGGTCATCTCCGCCGAAGAACTGCTCGAACGCGTCTGGGACGAGGCCGCCGACCCCTTCAGCAGCGCCGTCAAGCACACCATGCACCGGTTGCGGGCCAAGCTCGGCGACCCGCCCGTGATCGAGACCATCCGCGAAGGCGGCTACCGCATCGGACCGTCATGACCTCCCAGCAGCTTGCCAGAAGGTCCTTGCAGAAGCGGCTCGCGCTCGCCTACGCGGCCGGCTTCTACTCCGCCGGGGTCTTCGTGCTCGTCCTCGTCGCCGTCCCGCTCGCCAGCATCGACGCGGCCATACCCAAGGGCCCGCCCTCAGCGAGCGCGATCACTGAAACCGGGCCCGGGATCGGCCTGCCCCAGCTCCTCGTCGGCTCTGCCGCCGCCCTGGTCGTTCTGGTCCCCGTCGCCCTGGCTCTCGGCTGGTACGTCGCCGGCCGGTTCCTGCAGCCGCTGCGCGCCATCATCGCCACCGCCAAAATCATCTCCGCGGGAAACCTCCACCGGCGCCTGGACCTCGGCGAGCCCGCGGACGAGCTGACCGAGCTCGGCCACACCCTCGACGACCTGTTCGCCCGCCTCGAGACCTCCTTCGACGCCCAACGCCACTTCGTCGCCAACGCCTCCCACGAGTTGCGCACCCCTCTGGCCGGCCTGCGTACCCTCCTCGAAGTCGCCCTCGCCGCCCCCGACGCCGACGCCGACACCCTGCGCTCAGCCTGCCAGGAGGCCCTCGCTCTGGGCGGACACCAGGAGCGGCTCGTCCAGGCACTGCTCGCTCTGGCCACCAGCGAGCGCGGCGTCACCCGCTGGGACCCTCTCGACCTCGCCCACGTCGTCGAAGGAGTGCTCGTCTCGCGCCGCGGCCAAGCAACCCAGAAAGGCATTGACCTAGCCGAACACCTGACGCCCGCGGTGACGGCCGGGGACCCGAGACTGATCGAAAGCCTCGTCGCCAACCTCATCGACAACGCCATCCGCCACAACCACGCAGACGGCCACGTAGAGATCACCACGCAGACCTCCGGCACGCAGGCGGCCCTTACGGTCACCAACAGCGGGCCGGTCATCCCCGGCAACCAGATCCAGCGCCTCTTCCACCCCTTCCAGAAGCTGGCGCCCGAACGTCACGGCCGCCGCGACGGCTACGGCCTCGGCCTCGCCATCGTCAATGCCGTCACCCAAGCTCACCACGCCACCCTCACCACCACCGCACGCCCAGAAGGCGGCCTGTCCATCACGGTGCGGTTCGCGCACGGATCTCACCCGAACCATTGAAACCGCCCCGCGTCGGCGGCGACGACGGTCCGGACGGTGTCGAGGTCCATGCCGATGCCCTGTGACCACAACCGTTCGTTGTGGCCGACGGCTCTGCAGTTGTTTGATCCCCTGGTACAGCGCGCGCTTTGATGCTTGCGATCGCGGATCGGTTGTGCGAGTGAGTGGCGAGGGGCGTCGGGCATGAGGAGCGGGCACCGGTTGGGGCGGCAGTTCGGGTGGCTCTGGGGAGCGTACGGGACCAGCGCGCTCGGTACGTGGCTCGCCTTCGGCGCGTTCCCACTGATCGCCATCCAGGTGTTGCACGCCGGACCGGCCGAGGTCGCCGCGCTCTCCTGCGTGGGGGCCGTGGTGGGCGCTGCCGTGGCGGTGCCGCTCGGCCCGTGGGTGGAGTTCCGCCGAAAGCGGCCGATGCTGATCGCGATGGACCTGGTGCGGTTCGCGGCGCTGCTGACGATCCCCACCGCGTTCGCGCTCGGCGTGCTCACCTTCCTTCAGCTGCTGCTGGTCTCGGTCGTCGTCGCGGCGGCCGACATCACCTTCCGCGCCGCCTCCGGCGCGTACCTGAAGACGTTGCTGCAGGCCGAGGACCTGCTGGTCGCCAACGCCCGATTCGAGTCCACGGCCTGGACGACCACGATCATCGGACCGCCGCTGGGCGGCGCGGCGATCGGGCTCCTTGGTCCGGTGGCGACGGTGGTGGCCGACGCGGTCAGCTACCTGCTCTCGGCCCTGGGCATCAGCGCGATGGGCGGGCGCGAGCCGCGGCCCCGGCGCCGGGAGGTCGCGCGCATGCGGGCCGGGGACCTGCTCGTCGGTTGGCGGTACATCCTCGCCGACGCGACGCTGCGCCGGCTCTTGTTCAACACCGCTTTGGTCAACGGCCTGATGATGGCCACCGGGCCGCTGCTGGCCGTCCTGATGCTCGGCCAACTCGGGTTCGCACCGTGGCAGTACGGCCTCGCCTTCGCCGCGCCCGCGATCGGTGGGCTGCTCGGTGCGCGGCTGGCCCGACCGCTCGTCACCCGGTTCGGGCAGCACCAGGTCCTGGTCGTGGCCGGGGCGCTGCGCGCGCTCTGGTCCGTCGGCCTGGCCTTCCTGGGGCCGGGCACCGGAGGACTGCTGCTGGTGATGGGCGTCGAGCTTGGGCTCATCTTCTGCTGCGGGGTCTTCAACACCGTCTGCGCCACTTACCGCCTCGAGCGCACCCCGACCGACCGGGTCGCCCGCGTGCTGTCCGCCTGGGCGGTGACGACCAAGGCCTCGACCGCGCTCCTGACGGCCGTCTGGGGCGTGCTTGGCAGCCTGCTGGGCCCGCGTACGGCCATCGCCCTGGCAGGCGTGCTCCTGCTGGCGACCCCGCTGCTGATTCCCCGCCGCCCGGCCGCCGAATCGGCGGGCTCGATGCCACGACCGCCCGCTTGTGCTCGTGCACCACGAGGGTGACCTAGGACGTCGATCGTCAGCCTGCGACCAGGTCCATACGGAGGAACTCGGTGATGCGGAGCAGCCTCGGTGGGCGTGCCACGTCATCAGAGAGAGCCTGGAACGCCTCGTCTTCCCCCACGAGGCGTGGGGCGGCGAGCTCAACCGCCCTCCCGTCGACCCGGAGCCGCGCACCGTCGGCTGCCAGGACGTTCTGCACCCAGTCCGAACGCGATCCATACACCAGAACGAACAGGTAGCCGCCGTCGACAGGATACGCATCGAGAGGCGTGTGGTACGTCACGCCAGAGCTGCGACCGACGTGAGTCAGCACCGGCCACTTCCCGCTCGCGAGCGCGCGAGGGTTGAACACTCGCTTGTTCACGTGTCCCCACCACAGCGGCATCGGCATCGGGATCTCCTTCTCTCGCCCCGGCGGGGCGCGTCGCAGGTCGGACGTTCGCCGAGCTCCCAGCTGATGCGACCGGGAGGGCTTACACACGTAAGGTGGCTTACGCCTGTAAGGCTGACTTACACTCGTAAGATTGTCAAGTGCCAACATGCTGGAGCTGTCGTGTCACCGCCACCACAACCGCTTAGCAGAGGTCTCGTGCTGGAAGCCGCGATCCGGGTCGCGGATCGCGGCGGCGTGGAAGCGATCACGATGCGACGGGTGGCGCAGGAGCTGGGCGTGGAGGCGATGTCGCTCTACCACCACGTACCGAACAAGGACGCGATCCTCGACGGTGTGGTCGACGTGGTGTTCGCGGCGATCAAGCTACCCAGTGCCAAGTGCGACGATTGGCGCGACGCGATCCGTGCACGCGCCTCTTCCGCGCGTGCGGTCCTGTCACAGCACAGCTGGGCTCTCGGCCTCATGGACTCCCGTCGCAACCCGGGTCCGGCGACGCTACGCCACCACGACGCCGTCCTCGGCGTCCTCCGGGAGGCGGGATTCACGCTGCCGATGGCCGCGCACGCTGTCTCGCTCATCGACAGCTACATCGCCGGGTTCGTCCTCCAGGAGGCGAGCCTGCCGGTGATGACGCCGGACGATGTCGAGGAAGTTGCCGGCGGCATCCTCGAGCATCTGCTGGTGGACGAGTTGCCGTACCTCAGAGAGATGATCGTGGACCACGCCCTGCGGCCGGGCTACGACCACGCGAGCGAGTTCGGCTACGGCCTGGACCTGATTCTGGATGCGCTCGAAGCTCGCCGGGGGTAGAGCCCTGCTACCGCTAGGTGAGACTCACCATGCCCTCTCCGGAAATGCTCGCAGCGGGGGACTGGTGGCGCGAGAGTCACGGCGGATCGCCGCACGCCTGCCCGTCGTACGGACCGAACGCTTCCGCAGAAGCTGCCGGCTCTGGAGCACCTCGAGCTGTGGCCCGGCAACGAGTTCCACGGCGGGCCGGCCGTTGACGATCTCGTGCCGATCCTGTCGGGGGCGCGGTGGCCGCGGCTGCGGCACGTAGGCCTGCGTAACTGGAGCAAACGCCAGCCATGCATACAGACGGCCGCCCCGTGCGGGGGTGGCCGTTCTTCATACGGGTGGGGCTCAGGCACCTACCACGAGGTCGGAAGCGGGGTCCACAGCCGGTCGGCGGGCATCACGAAAAGCCTGTCGTCATGTCTGAAGGACTGCTGGCCGAGGTTGAGCAGGACCCCGCCCACGAAGGCACTACCAAGCCGGTCTCTGAGCAGGCGGAGGCCACGGAAGTCGGCTTCCTCGATCGAGGATTTCGCCTTGACCTCGACACCGATGACCTCCCCTTCGCCCGACTCGATGACCAGGTCCACCTCTCGCTGATCACGGGTGCGGAAGTGGCCGAACTCCACCACGGAATCAGCCCAACCCGCTTGCTTGATCAACTCGTTGACCACAAATGTCTCGACCACCCTGCCGAACTCGGTCAGTGTCGCGGGGTCACGTCGATCGAGCTTGCGCTGACTGATGCCAAGCAGGTACGCGGCAAGTCCGCTGTCAATCAGGTGGATCTTCGGTGATCTACTTACCTTGCTGCTCAAGGTTCGGCCGTAGGAGTCGAGCCGATGCGCGAGGAATACTGACTCCAGCAGCGTGATGTAGTCGCCGACCAGACGCTGATCGAGCCCCACATGCTGGGCGATGTCCGCGGCGTTGACGACGCTCGCTGTGCGCGCCGCGAGATGACGCAGGATGAGCGGCAGAACGTGACGCTGTCTGACCTTCCTGATCTCCAGCACATCCCGGTCGATCACCATGTCAACGAAGTCCCTGAACCAGTGACCGCGTTCGGCGTTCGGCATGCCCAACACCATCGGGAACCCGCCAGTGAGAATCATCCGCTCGTAATCGGCGCGCGTGGTCCTCGAGGGGATCGCCGTCACCAAGCTGCCGGGGTCGGCGAACATCGCGTCGAGGAACGCCTCCTTGTGTCCCGTGAGCTCACCCTGCGACAACGGCCACACGGTCATGATGTGCGCGCGCCCCGTGAGCGCCTGCCCAAGCCGCGGAAGTGCGCTGTAGCGGGTTGAGCCGGTGAGGATGTATCGGCCGGGCCGCAGGTCGACGTTGAGCTCTGCCTTGATGGCGGAGAGGATCTCTGGCACGTGCTGGAACTCGTCGATGCAGACTGGCTCCAGCGGACCGGCGACGAAATGTGTCGGATCTTCGGCGACCTGCCGGCGTACGGGTGGGCTGTCCAGATCGATGACCGGGACCTGATGCTTGCGGGCGCACGTGTTGAGCAGCGTGCTTTTGCCGATCGTCCGAGGGCCGGTGAGGACGATGACCGGGCGTGTGGCAAGCCGCTGCCGGATCACATCGATCAGATGTCGCGGGATGAGTGCATCGTGATCCACTGGCCGCCCTCGCTAATGTGATGATCGTCCAGGCAAAAATATCAGAACTGTCCCCATCCTTGGGCGGGAATCGTCCAACGGAAAATGTCGGAACTGTCCATCCTGGTCCCGGAGGAGGTTGGCCTTCTTCGGGTTGATGATCTGATCGGGACGTTCCCGTGAGCCTGTCTCATGCCTTGCGCATGCTCGCTACTCTCGGCCACGGTGTCAGGAAGGACGAGGCGAAAGCCGCGGCTTCGAGCTCGGACCCGAAGTCCGGATGGCTTGACAGCCTAGGTGACAGACTCAGTTCACCGCCCTGCGCTACTTCGCGCTGGACGGCGCCGACCACGCCAGCCACAAGCAGCAGAGCATGATCAGCCGCTACATCATCTGGAGGAACAAGCACACCGCCGACGAACGGCTACGTCACGTGGTCAACAGGGCGAACGTTGCCTGACGCGGCATTGGCATGGCGATGCCTATCGCCAAACAGGAAGGATGCTCAGTCCCAGCGGGCCCGCGCCTTTCCCAGCGCCCGTCCTTCCCGATTCGACTGCCACTGTGGTTTCCTATGCGATCTTCCGTTGGTCTCTTTGCCTTTGAGTTGTGGCTTCACGGCATACGGACCACCCTTGCGGAACGCCGGTCCACGGCCGGGGGAGCGCGAGGGGGCAGGCAGGCCCCCTGGCTCGGGGATCGGGGCGGAGCCCCGATCCCCATTGACACGACCGAGCGCCAGCGAGGACCGCGCCCTTGCGGGGTCGAAGGGGCGGAGCCCTTGGGGGGCAGGGCCCGAGTGCTCGCATGGCGCGTAGCGCCCCCTGGTGCGAGGACCATGCTTTCCGCCCCGGAGCCCCCCCGGAAGCCCCTAGGAGCCCCGGGAGCCTCCGGGGCTCGGGGAGTTCTGGGTCAGCGGGTGTCGGAGTCGGTTTCGGTCAGGGCGGCGCGGCCGGCTTCCAGGCGGGCGACCGGGATGCGGAAGGGTGAGCAGGAGACGTAGTCCAGGCCGACCTCGTGGCAGAAGTGCACCGAGTCCGGGTCTCCGCCGTGCTCGCCGCAGATGCCCAGGTGCAGGTCGGGCCGGGCCGACCGGCCCTCCTCCACCGCGATCCTGATCAGGCGGCCCACGCCCTCCCTGTCCAGGGTCTCGAACGGGGAGACGCCGAAGATGCCCAGGTCCAGGTAGCGCGAGAAGAACGCCGACTCCACGTCGTCCCGGGAGAAGCCCCACGCCATCTGGGTGAGGTCGTTGGTGCCGAACGAGAAGAACTCCGCCGCCTCCGCTATCTGGGCCGCCGTCAGGGCTGCCCGCGGGACCTCGATCATGGTGCCGATCAGGGCTTCCACGCCGGTCTCCGCGAGGATCTTCTCCGCCTCCTCGCGTACCGACTCCAACTCCTGTACGGCCGCCACCAGCGGGATCATGATCTCCGGCCGGGCGCCGGGCACCTCCTTGGCCGCCTGGGCGATCGCCCTCACCTGCATCGCGAACAGGCCCGGGATCACCAGGCCCAGGCGCACGCCCCTGAGGCCCAGCATCGGGTTCTGCTCGTGGAGGCGCTTCACCGCGGCCAGGAGCCGGCGGTCCTTCTCGGTGGCCGCGTCCGTGGCGGCCTTGACCGAAAGGTCCACGATGTCGGGGAGGAATTCATGGAGGGGCGGGTCGATGAGACGGATCGTCACGGGAGCGCCGTCCATCGCCTGAAATATCTGGACGAAGTCGGCCTTCTGGAGCGGCTCCAGCGCGTCCAGCGCCGTCTGGCGCTCCTCGTCCGTCGCGGCCAGGACCAGGTCCTCCACCAGCTGCCTGCGCTCGCCCAGGAACATGTGCTCGGTGCGGCACAGCCCGATGCCCTCCGCGCCGAAGCGGCGAGCGCGGGCCGCGTCCTCCGGGGTGTCGGCGTTCGCCCGCACGCCCAGCCGCCGCATCGAGTCCGCGTGGCGCATGATCCGGTCCACGGCCTTGACCAGCTCGTCCTCCGGCGGCGCGCCCTCGAAGTACTCGACCACCGCCGAGTCCACGACCGGCACCTCACCGAGGAAGATCTCCCCGGAGGTCCCGTCGATGGAGATGACGTCCCCCTCGGACACCACCACCCCGCCGGGCGCGGTGAAGCGGCGCTCGCGGGTGGAGACCTCCAGCTCCTCCGCCCCGCACACGCACGTCTTGCCCATCCCCCTGGCAACCACGGCGGCGTGGGAGGTCTTGCCGCCACGGCTGGTCAGGATGCCCTTGGCGGCGATCATGCCGGCCAGGTCGTCGGGGTTGGTCTCGCGGCGGACCAGGATGACGTCCTCGCCCTGCTCCGACAGCTCCACCGCCCGCTCGGAGGAGAAGACGGCCTTGCCCACGGCGGCGCCGGGGGAGGCGTTCATGCCCTTGGCGATCTTCTTCTTGTCGGCGCCGCCGTCGAAGCGGGGGAACATGAGCTGCGCCAGCTGACCCCCGGTGACCCGGGTGACGGCCTCGTCGAGCGTGATCAGGCCCTGGTCCACGAGCTGCGTGGCGATGCAGAACGCGGCCGCCGCCGTGCGCTTGCCGACCCGCGTCTGCAGCATCCAGAGCTTGCCGCGCTCGATCGTGAACTCGATGTCGCACAAGTCCTTGTAGTGGTTCTCGAGGGTCTCCATGATCCCGAGCAGCTCGTCGTACGAGGTCTTGTCGAGGCGTTCGAGCTCCTCCAGCGGGATCGTGTTGCGGATGCCGGCCACCACGTCCTCGCCCTGGGCGTTCTGCAGGTAGTCGCCGTAGATGCCCTGCCTGCCGCTGCCCGGGTCGCGGGTGAAGGCGACGCCGGTGCCGGAGTCGTTGCCGAGGTTGCCGAAGACCATGGCCACGATGTTGACGGCGGTGCCGAGGTCGGCGGGGATGCGTTCCTGGCGGCGGTAGAGGATGGCTCGGGGAGCGTTCCACGAGTCGAAGACCGCCATGACGGCCAGGCGCATCTGCTCACGCGGGTCGGTGGGGAAGTCCTTGCCGGTCTGCTCGCGCACGATGCCCTTGAACGTCTCCACGAGCCGCTGCAGCTCGCCCGCGTCGAGGTCGGTGTCCTGACGCCTGCCCTTCAGCTCGTCGAGCGCGTGCTCGAACAGCTCGCCGTCGATCCCGAGCACCGTCTTGCCGAACATCTGGATGAGCCTGCGGTACGAGTCCCACGCGAAGCGGTCGTTGCCCCCCGCCTGCTTGGCCAGGCCCCGCACCGACTCGTCGTTGAGCCCGATGTTGAGGACGGTCTCCATCATGCCCGGCATGGAGAACTTCGCCCCCGACCGCACGCTCACGAGCAGCGGGTCGTCGGCCTGCCCGAGCCGCCGGCCCATCCGCTTCTCGAGCGCCTCGAGGTGCTCGGCGACCTCGTGATCCAGGCCGTCCGGTACGACGCCCGCCGCCAGGTAGTGGCGGCAGGCGTCGGTGGTGATCGTGAATCCGGGGGGAACGGGGAGCCCGAGGTTGGTCATTTCGGCAAGATTCGCACCCTTGCCGCCGAGAAGATCCTTGAGATTCCGGTTGCCCTCGGTGAAGTCGTAAACGTACTTGGCCACCACACGCTCCAATCAACGCCTCTGCCCGGACTCTACCGGCGAAATTGATGATGAAACTGCACTCCTCGGATAAGTTGTCGTTTGTGCAGGTAAACGGCCTGGGAGAGGTCTAATCCAATTATAGTTCTGGAAGTGGCAAAATTGGATTAGACCAATTGGTTTACACCAATTCTTGGGAAAAGTGGAAGGCGGGTGCAGAATCAGATCACCCGCCATCAGGAGGCGCCCATGGCCACTTCTGCCAAGCCCAAGTCGCCCGCGCCGTCTGCCGCGGACGCGCAGGCTAGAGCCGTGCCCTCACAGGGGGTTGGTCTCGGGCGGCGAGCCGGGCACGCCGTCCCGCGGCGGCAGCCAGAGCACGAACGTGGCCCCCTCCCCGAGGCGCGAGAACACCGCCACCCGGCCCCCGTGCGACTCCACGATCTGGCGCACGATGGCCAGGCCGAGGCCCGTGTGGCGGTCGCGGCGGCTGGACTCGCCGCGCCAGAAACGGTCGAACACCCGCGCCTGGTCGGCCGCCTCGATCCCGGGGCCGTCGTCGCGGACCGCCGCCCACAACCAGCCCTCCGACCTGCCTGCCGCGACCCGGATCGTGCCGCCGGGCGGCGAGAGGCGTACGGCGTTGGAGAGCAGATTGGCCACGGAGCGGCGCAGCGCGTCGGCGTCGCCGGTCATCTCCAGGCCCCGCCCCAGAGCACGGGTGATCGTCAGGTCGCGGGCGGCGGCCGGGGTCGCGTACTCCTCGCACGCCTCACCCACCACCCTGGCGAGGTCGAGGTCGGCGTCGGCGAACGCGCCCCCCTGCCGCCTGGCGCTGGCCAGCAGGTCCTCGACGAGCCTGGTCATGCGCGTGGTCGCGCGGTCCACGATGGCCACGGCCCTGGCCCGCTCCTCGTCGCTGGCCTCGGGCGCGGCGAGCACGGCGTCCACGTTCGCCCGGATGATCGTCAGCGGGCTGCGCAGCTCGTGCGAGGCGTCGTCGATGAGCTGGCGCTGCGCGCTGAACGCCTCCTCCAGCCGGTCCAGCATGGTGTCGATGGTGTCGGCCAGGTCCTTGAGCTCGTCGCGCGGGCCGTTCAGCTTGATGCGCCGCTTGAGGTCGGTGGCCTGGATCTCCTCCGTCGTACGCGTGATCGACCTCACCGGGCGCAGCACGCGGCCCGCGAGCACCCACCCGATGCCCAGGCTGGCCACGTAGAGGCCGGCCAGCGTGATCAACGAGTAGTCGCGCAGCGTCGCCATCGTCCGGACGTTGACCGCGTTCTCGACCTCCTCGGCGAAGACCACCTCGCGTTTGCCGAGGTACGTGGTGCCGCTGTAGGTCTTGGCGTACTCCGTGGTGATCGGGCGCTGCTCGGTGGTCTTCGAGACGGCGAAGTAGATGCCGCCGAGCACGAGAGCGGCCAGGACGAAGAGCAGCCCCGAGTAGAGCACCGTGAGCCGGAAGCGGATGGTGTGGATCACGTGGGCTCCTTGAGCCGGTAACCCCGGCTGATCACGGTCTCGATCAGGCCCTCCTCCTGGAGCTTGCGGCGCAGGTTGCCGACCGTGACGCGTACGGTGCTGGTGAACGGGTCGGCGTGCTCGTCCCAGACGTGCTCGAGCAGCTCCTCGGAGGAGACCACGTGGCCGGGGCGGCGCATGAGGTAGTGCAGCACGCCGTACTCCTTGGGGGTGAGCGCCAGTGACCTGCCGTGCAGCGACACCTCCAGCCTGGCCGTGTCGATCCGCAGCCCACCCACCTCGAGCACGGACGTGCCGCTGCCGGAGTCCCTGCGCAGCAGCGCCCGCACCCTCGCCAGCAGCTCAGGGAACGCGAACGGCTTGACCAGGTAGTCGTCGGCCCCCTCGTCGAGCCCGCGCACCCGGTCGTCCAGCCGGTCGCGGGCGGTCACCATGATGATCCGCACGCCCTGCCCGGCGGCCCGCACGCTGCGGCACAGCTGGAAGCCGTCCCCGCCGGGCAGGTTCAGGTCGAGCAGAACCAGGTCGTACGCGTTGACCTGCAACTTCTCGTGCGCGGAAGGCGCGTCGAAAGCGACGTCCACCGCGTACCCCGCGCGAACGAGGCCCACGCGCAACGCGTCGACCAGGTCCTCCTCGTCCTCCACCACAAGCAGCCGCATGCCCTGCACCCTAATTCGGGACCCTAGTTCCGGATGATTCGTTCCGCGATCGGCGCGGCCCTGTCGATGGGGATGGCGAAGCCGATGCCGATGTTGCCGCCGCCCCGGCCCGCCGCGATCGCGGTGTTCACCCCCACGACCTCGCCCCGGGCATTGACCAGCGGGCCGCCCGAGTTGCCGGGGTTGATGGACGCGTCCGTCTGCACGGCCGTGCGCCTCGACCCGCCCAGGCGGACCTCCCGGTCCAGGGCGCTGACGATGCCGGCGGTGACCGTGCCCGACAGGCCGAGCGGCGAGCCGATCGCCAGCACCTGGTCGCCGACGGCCAGGTCGCCGGACCTGCCGAGGGTGGCGGGCGTCAGGTCCCCAGGGTAGTCCACCTCCAGCACGGCCAGATCCTCGCCGTCGTCCTCGCCGATCACGCGGGCGCTGATCCTGCGGCCGTCGTTCAGCACCACGGTCACCTGGTCGTTGCCGCTGATGACGTGCGCGTTGGTGACGATGTGGCCGCGGCCGTCCACCACGAACCCCGAGCCGCCCCCGCGGTCCGTCTCCACCGAGACCACGCTGGGCAGCACGCGGGCCGCCGTCGCGCTGAGCCCGGTGAGGCCCGCGGGCGGCGCGGGCGCCACCCGGGGGAGGGCCGTGGCGGGGGCCGGCCCTTCGTCAAGCCGCGCCGCCGCCACGCCCGCCGCCGCCCCGGTGAGCGCCGCGACGAGCGCGGCGGTCACCAGCAGGCGTGCCTTCGGCGCTTTCCGCGGCGCATGCACGGTCTTCGGCGGCACGGCCTGCGAGGCCGGGGCAGTGGCGCCGAGCGGCGGCGTGACGAACTCGGGGCCGCGCGGGCCGAGCGGCGGCGTGACGAACTCCGGGCCGCGCGGGCTGCCCAGGCCCCTCATGGCAGCCTCGAGAACCACAACATCGACGTCACCGCCGCGATCAGCGCGAAGACCAGCCCCGCCGCCACGAACCACTGCCATACCTCCTGCCGCTCGGTCCGGTAGCCGACCGACGTGCCGATGTCCTCGTAGACCGCCTGCAGCTCGTCGCCGCTGGCCGCCTCGTAGAAGCCGCCTCCCGCCGTCTCGGCCAGGCCGCGCAGCGCCGGGCCGTCCACCGGCACAGGCACCTCGCGCCCGGAGATGTCGATCGTGCCGCCCGGCGTGCCGTACGCGATGGTCGTGACCGGGACGCCACGGGCGGACGCCTGCCTGGCCGCGTCGTCCACCGTGCGGCCCGTGGTGCTGGAGCCGTCGGAGAGCAGCACGATGTGCGCGGGCGGCGCCTCCTCCTGCGTGTCGAGCGCGGCGATGGCCTCCAGCGAGGAGTAGACGGCCTCGCCGATGGCGGTGCCCGAGGCGGTGCTGAGCCGGTCGATCGCGCTCAGCACCGCCTGCCGGTCGGTGGTGGGCGGCACGGCCACGGACGCCGTCGAGGAGAACGACACCAGGCCCAGGTTGAACCGCTCCGGCAGGCCCGCAACGAACTGCCTGGCCGCCTGCTTGGCCGCCTCGAAGCGGTTGGGCTGGACGTCGGTGGCGCCCATGGACGCGGACACGTCGAACGCCACCATGATCGTCGCCCGCTCCCTCGGCACCTGGACCTCGGCCGTCGGCCTGGCGAAGCCGATCACGAGCAGCGCGAACATCAGCAGCAGCGCCGCCGCGGGAACGTGCCTGCGCCAGCCCGGTCGCCTTGGTGCGACCTTGTCGAGCAGGTCGAGGTTGGTGAACCTGACGGCGTACGCGGTCCTGCTCCGCAATGCCATGACCACGTACGTGAGGGCGAGCAGGGCCACGGGGACGAGCAGCAGCAACCACAGGGGCGCGATCAGCGTCACGCCGCATCACCTCCTCCCGCAGGGGGACGGACCGGGCCGGCCAGGGCGGCCAGGCGGCGCTGTCTCATGACGTGCTGGACCAGGTCGCGTACCCAGTCCCGGTCCGTACGCAGCCGCAGGTGGGTGACCCCCGCCCGGCGCAGCGCCCGCCCGATCGCCTCGCGCTGCCCGGCGGCCGCCTCCGCGTACCTGCGGCGCAGCCGCGCGCTCCCCGTGGCGACCTCGCGCCGCCGCCCCGTCTCGGGGTCGACCAGCGTCAGGATCCCCACGTCGGGCAGCGTCAGCTCACGTGGGTCGACCACCTCCACGGCCAGCACCTGGTGCCTGGCGGTGAGCTTGCGCAGCGGCAGCTCCCAGGTCTCGGGCGTGTCGAGGAAGTCCGACACGACCACGACCAGGCCGCGGCGCCGCACCACCCGGCCGAGCTGCTCGGCCGCCACGCCCAGCAGCGGCTCCGCCACCCCCGGCGGGGTGCGGGGCAGCGCGAACGCCGCCTGCAGCAGCGCCATCAGGTGCGGCCGGCCCGTCCTGGCGGGCAGCGTCCTGACGCCGCCGCCGTGCAGCAGGTGGACGCCGATCCTGTTGCCGGTGCGCTGCGTGAGGAAACCGGCCGCCGCCAGCGCGGACAGGGCCAGCTCCCGCTTCTCCATCGCGGCGGTGCCGAAGTCCATGCTGGCGGTGGCGTCGAGCAGCGCCCAGATCTCCAGCTCCCGGTCGGCGACCAGGTCCCGGACGTGCGGCTCGTTGGTGCGGGCCGTGACGTTCCAGTCCATCCGCCGCACGTCGTCGCCCACCTGGTACGGCCTGGTCTCCGCCGGTTCGCTCCCCGGACCCGGCACCAGTCCCAGGTGTTCCCCCTGCAACAGTCCATCCAGTCTCCTGGTGATCGTCAGCTCGAGCCTGCGCAGCGCGGGCTCGGCGATCAGGTACGGCCTCATGCCACGGCCTCGTTCTGCTGCGCCTGCTGCTGGGGAGCGATGGCGGGCAGCGGCACGGCCGCCAGCACCCTGTCCACGATCTGCCTGGGCGCCACCCCGTCGGCCAGCGCGTCGAAGGAGAGCACCAGCCGGTGCGCCATGACGTCGTGCGCCAGGTCCCGTACGTCCTCCGGCAGCACGTAGTCGCGCCCCCGCATGAGAGCCAGCGCCCGCCCGGCCGCAAGCAGGCCGAGCGTCGCCCTCGGGCTCGCGCCGAACGCCAGCAGCCGCCGCACGTCCGCCACCCCGAACCGCTCCGGGTCGCGGGTGGCGTACACGAGGCGGACCGCGTACTCGGCGACCGAGTGGTGCACGAACACCTGCTCGGCCCGCCGCTGGAGCGCGACGACCTGAGCGGGGTCCAGAACGGCTCGGGGCGCGGGCGGGTCCACGCTCATGCGGTAGACGATCGCCAGCTCCTCCGATTCGCTGGGATAGTCCACGTCGATCTTCATGAGGAAGCGGTCGCGCTGCGCCTCGGGCAGGTGGTAGACGCCTTCGGACTCGATCGGGTTCTGCGTGGCCAGCACCAGGAACGGCCTCGGCACGTCATGCGAGACGCCGCCGATGCTGACCTGCCGCTCGGCCATGATCTCCAACAGCGCCGACTGCACCTTCGCCGGCGCCCTGTTGATCTCGTCGGCGAGCAGCAAGTTGACCATGACAGGGCCGAGCTCGATGTCGAAGCTCTCGGTCGACGGCCGGTAGATCCTGGTGCCGACGATGTCGGACGGCACCAGGTCGGGCGTGAACTGGATGCGGGCGAACGTACCGCCGACCACGGTGGCCATGGTCTCGGCGGCCAGCGTCTTGGCGATGCCCGGCACGCCTTCCAAGAGGCAGTGGCCCTTGGCGAGCACCGCCACGAGCAGCCGCTCGACCATGTGATCCTGGCCGACGATCACCCGCTTGACCTCGAACAACGCGCGTTCGAGCAGTGCGGGTTCCGTCATGGCTGCACGACCTTGTGCTCGCAGTCGTCCACGACCACCCGCAGCTCCAGCGCGGTCGGCTCGGGATCGGCGAACGCGGCACTCCCTGTCATGAGCACGGCGCCCGCGGCCAGCAGCACAAGAGCGAAACGTGATGTACGCATTGGTCCCCTCGTCCCATCGGGTCGGCCTTCCTAGCGGCCTGGGACGCATGTCATCAAGGGACCGCGAAAACCCGCGTAACTCCCGCCTTTACACGATTTTTCGGTCTCACCCCTCTGGCTAGTCAGCCTCCTCCGGATCGGTGCTCTTGGACTCCAGGAGGTCCAGGTCCGGGGGCACGAGAGTCGTCGACTCCACCAGGCCTCTGAGGAGGTTGTGCAGCAGGTTGTTGTCGTAGGGGCGGCCTTCCGCCTTGTCGTGGCGCAGCGGATACGGGAACCCGGCGGCGTGGAGCCGGTAGCGGACGGCCTCGACCCGGTCCTCGATGATGCTCGGCCGCCAGTCGTCATCCTTGCGGAGGTAGGCCAGCCGGGCCGCCGCCTGCTTGTAGGTCAGCGGCCGAGGGGCCTCCTCGTACAGCAGGTAGCGTTCGCCCAGGACCACCAGAAGCAGCCGCTCCGTCTCGTTGATCTCCCAGATCTTGGGCGGGATGGTCTCGGCCTCGTGCCGGTCCGCCTGGATGTCGCCGTAGGGGCCGGTGACGAAGAGCTCCACCAGGTGCTGCCGGTAGCCCGAGCCCCTGATGAACAGCGGGGTGTAGCCCGCCGCCAGCGGTATGGGGTCGGATGACTGGTGCATCAGCTGGCCGTGTGGCAGGCGCATGAGCTGCTGGCCCAGGTTGCGCAGCCACCAATAGTTGTCCTCGTACTTCACCTCGGCGTGCAGGCGGCTCACCGACTGGTCGTCCCCGCCCACAGTCAGGTCGACGGTCGGACGCTTTTCCCGGCCGAAGCGGACTTGGCGGCCTGGCTGTGGCCGGACCCTGATGCCCCCGGTGATGGTGCGGGCGTGGAGTGTGCCGGGAACGGCCGCCTCCACTCCATGCGCGAGGCTGTTGGCGACGCTCATCTACTCGCCTCCTTCGTGCTAGTCGTACGCGCGCCCTCGTATGGTGCCCCAACCTCTCCGGGACCCTTCCCGGCCCGCTCGGCGAAGGGTCACGGGCCGCGTAGCCGGGTGGTGGCGGAGCGGGCGAGATCGGTGGCCATCTGGCACTTCTGGCGCATCGGACGCGAGCCCTCGACCACGACGCGCACCGTCTCGATCGCCGTGCGCCCGTCCTGGTCGGTGTACGAGCGATAGACCACCTGGACCAGGCAGGACCATTCGTTGTCCTCCTTCGGCTGCACGAAGGCGCGGTAGCCGTTGAGCATGGTAACCGTTCCGTCGTCCTCCGCGTTCGGCCGCTGGTCGCGGTCGAACCTCAGCCGCACGTACGTCTTACTGGTGGTGCTGCGCCACGAGCACGCCCAGTGGCCGAACTCGATGCCCGGATCGGTGGCGTCGATCCCCGGGACGACTTCGAGTGCCTTGGCGGAGAGCAGGGTGCACGCGTCCTTGTGCGCCAGCGAGTTCGCCGGGAGTGGCGGGCGAGTGGGCCCTGGCTGAGCACCTTTGCTGCGACGGCGGTGGCGGCGTCGCCGATCTCGCACAGGTCGGCTTTGCCGGGCTCTTCCCATTCCGTGTCGACGTACACGACGGTGTTGGCCACGCCGGGCAGCACGATGGTGCGATCGCAACTTCCGCTCTCCGCCGGGGACTCGACGACCGAGACCTTGCCGAGGGTCTTGAGCTTGGCGAGTTCGGGCGGCTCCTCGCGGGCGAAGGCCGCCTTGACGTCCACCACGCCGCCATCGGGCGGGAACACGATGACGTCGCACCGGTCGAAGTTGCCGTAGTCGATGTCGAGCTCCGTCCTGCCGAACCGGCCGAGCGCGGTGGGGCTGAGCAACGCGCAGGGATCGGCCGTACGGGGCTCGCCGATCACGGGCGATGCCGCCGCCTGGGAGGAGCCGGGCGTGGACGCGCTGAGGCGCCCGTCGACCGGCTGGTCTCTCGGAGTGGACAGCACGATGGGGACGGCGACGGCCGCTGACGCCGCTCCCGCCATGACGAGCGCCAAGGGCCACCTCCTCCGCAGAAAAGCCAGTGCCCGCCGCCGGCCGCCGGCGGCTCCGGCCGGGATGGCCTCGGCTCGCGGCGGGACGGCCTCGCCGGCGCGGGGCAGACCGGCGATCTCCGCCAGCCGCGCCTGGACCTGCCCGATCCCCGGCCGGTCCCGGGGATCCCGCCGCAGCATCTCCCGCAGCAGCCCGTCCAGCGGCCCCACGTCCGCCGTCAGCGCGACCTCCGCCCAGGCGGCCTCCCACGCCGTGACGTCCGCATCCGACTCACCGTCCTCGGCCCCCCGGCCCGGCGGACGGCCGGCGACCAGTGCGTAGACGGTGGCCCCGAGGGAGAACACGTCCGACTTCGGACCGGGCTGCCCCAGGACGACCTCGGGAGCGGCGTAGGCGACGGTGTAGCTGATGGCGCCGTTGACCGTCAGCGTGTCCCGGTCCCCGACCCGGTACGCGGCGCCGAAGTCGGCCAGCTTCACGTCACCGTCGCCGGTGTCGACGATGTTGGCCGGCTTCACGTCGAGGTGCACGATGCCCTTGGCGTGCAGGGCGGCCAGCGCGCCGGCGATCTGCGTCCCGACGCGCGCCGCCTGCCGCGGCGACATGTCGAGCCGGTCGGCCAGGCTCCCATGGGCCACGTGCTCCATCACGAGCCAGTCGCCCTCGGTGCCGTAGAGAGTGACGACGTGCGGGTGGTTGAACGAGGCGAGGGCGCGCGCCTCGGCGAGCAACCGGCTGGACTCGGCGCTGTCGGAGAGCAGGCGCTTGAGGACCACCTTCCGGTTCAGCGGGACCTCGAGGGCGAGCCAGACCTCGGTCGTGGTGCTGCTGACCAGGCACTTGACCAGCTGGTAACGCCCACCGACCATCGTGCCCTGGCGCACCGCGCTTCCCCCTCACCGGTCAACGGAACACCGCGCGCTCCGAATCTACTGGGTGAGGAAGGAAATACACAGAGTTTCGATCACAGTTCTGACGCCTTGCCGCCCGTCTCTCCCCCCTTGAGCCGCCGCTCAGTTCCATGGAAACCCTTGCCGCATCCGGATCGTAGTCGTACCGTCACGGATAGCGTTTTCACGGGTGCGGAGGTGAGCTGTGGGCTGGCACGACTACGGGCATCCTTTCGGGAACGGGGAGACGTGATGTTGCCGCACCTCGCATGGCGGCTGGACGCCATGATCGCGGCCATCACCGAGCACCGCCCACCCCTCACCCGCCCGATCGAGCAGGCGTTGCGGGCGGTTCCCCGCCACTGGTTCGTGCCACCCGTGGGCGAGTCCCTCGAGCGCGACGGGCGTCGCGTGCCGATCGACCGGGACGCCGACCCGCCGGCCTGGTGGGACGCCGTCTACGCGGGCCGGCCGGTCCTGGCCGGCAACGGGTGCTCCTGCCCCGCGCCCGGCGCGGTCGCCGACCTGCTCGAGCTGCTCGGGCCCGTGTCCGGGCAGCGGATCCTGGAGGTGGGCACGGGCACGGGGTGGACCGCCACGCTGCTCGGCCGCCTGGTCGGCCAGCTGGGAAGCGTGACGTCGGTCGAGGCGGACGCCGCCGTGGCCGAGCAGGCCGCCAAGAACCTGGCGGCCGCTGGGGCCCTGCCGCACCTGGTCGTGGGGGACGGCGCGGCGGGCTGCGCCGAGCGGGCGCCGTATGACGGGGTGCATGTGACGTACGCCGTGCGCACCGTGCCGTACGCGTGGATCGCGCAGGCCCGACCCGGGGCGGTGATCGTCTGCGGGTTCGGCGACGATCACGCCCTGCGGCTGGTGGCAGGGCCGGACGGCACGGCGAGCGGCCGGTTCGCGCGGCTCACGACGATGTGCGCCCGGCCGGACGACCCGCGGGGCGCGGCCCTGGCCGTCGACGTCCTCGGAGAGCGGCGTGCGGCCCACCTGACGTGGGCGAAGTGGGGCGAGCCGGAGCTGGAGCGGTTCGGCATGACGGTCACGCCCGAGGGGCAGCGGATCTGGCTGGACAGCCCCGAGCACGTGATCGGGGGGTAATTCGTTTGCCCGGGTGAGGAGCCGATGAGCAGGATGCGGGGATGCGCATCGAGTTCGCGAGGTTCTCCCTCGACGACGCCGACCTGCTCGTCGACTTCCTGACCCGGCAGGAGTGGCCCTTCCACGCGAGCACCCAGGACCCCGAGGCCGTCAGGAGCCGCGCCGCCGACGGCCTTTACGACAACGAGGAGACCAGGACGTTCTGGGTGCTCGCCGACGGGCAGCGCGCCGGCCTGATCAGGCTGCAGGACCTCGCCGACGACACACCCCTGTTCGACCTGCGGATCGGGCAGGAGTGGCGGGGCCGGGGCCTCGGCACGAAGGCGGTCACCTGGCTGACCGGCCACCTGTTCACCGAGCTGCCGCACATCAACCGGATCGAGGGCACGACCCGCCAGGACAACCACGCGATGCGAGCGGTCTTCCGCAAGAGCGGGTACGCCAAGGAGGCGCACTACCGCGAGTCGTGGCCAGGCCAGGACGGCAGGCCCTATGACGCCGTCGGCTACGCGATACTCCGCCGCGACTGGCTCTCCGGCACGGTCACACCCCCGGACTGGCACGACGACTGACGCCTCACGGCAGCCGCGTCATGAGGCCCTGAGGGGGCGGTGGTGCGCCACGGCGCGGGCGTGGGCCTCGGACAGGAGGGGGCGGGCCTGCTCGCCCGGGTTCAGGATCGCGACCCAGCCCTGGCGCGCGTACACGGGGTGCGGGATGACGCGGTCCTCGACCGTGTAGTCGGTGCCGGCGTGGTGCTCGGCGTGCTCCTTCGGCGGGTAGCCGACGAGCCGCTGGAACTCGCCGCTCCCGATGGCGATGTTCAGCCGGAACACGCCCGTTCTGTTCAGGTCGGAGGCGGTGTCGTAGCCGTCGTAGTCCTTGGTGACGATGGTCGCGAACGGCTGACGGGGGCGGGCCTCAAGAGTGCCCTCCGGGTCGTAGTAGAAGAACGTGTCTCCCCAGGCGATCTCCGGCGCTCCGCTGTCCTCGGTGACGGTCATGGCCACGACTCCGGGGAAGCCGGACACGAATGCAATGATCTCGTTCTCGGTCATACCTTCGAGTGTTTCATTGAACCACCCTGTGAGACTTTCCGCGGCATTCAGGCGGTAGGCCGCACGAAAGCTTCAAAGCGCGGACGCGTCTGGCAGGCTGGGGGCCATGTCCGAGACACACCTTCCCGGGGGTTTCGTCAACACCGTCGTCCGCGTCGGCGACACCGTCCGGCGCACGCCCGGGCAGCGGGCCGCGTACGTGCACGAGCTGCTGCGCCACTTCGAGCGGCGCGGGTGGGCGGGCGCGCCCCGGTTCCTGGGCCTCGACGAGCAGGGCCGCGAGATCCTGAGCTTCGTGGACGGCCACGTGGCCTGGGCGGACGCCCAGCCTGACGGCGTCGCCTCGGACGAGAGCCTGGCGCGCGCCGCCGAGCTGGTGCGGGAGTTCCACGACCTGACCGCCGGCACGCCGCTGGCCGGCGAGGAGGAGGTCGTCTGCCACAACGACCTGTCGCCCAAGAACACCGTCTACCGGGGCGAGCGGCTGCGGCCGGTCGCGTTCATCGACTGGGACATCGCCGGGCCGGGCCGGCGCATCCACGACGTGGCACACGTCTGCTGGCAGTACGCGGGCCTCGGCCCCGCGGTCGAGGACCCGGCCGGCGCGGCCCGGCGGGTGCGGCTGATCTGCGACGCCTACGGGCTACGGGAGCGCGGCGAGGTGGTCGAGGCGGTCCTGTGGTGGCAGGACCGGTGCTGGCGCGGCATCGAGGCCGACGCGGCGGCCGGGATGCCGCACGCGGTCAGACTGCGCGAGGGCGGGGTGGTGGCACAGGTGCGCGCCTGCCATGACTGGGTCGCCGAACGCCGCGCCGAGTTCGAGCGGGCGCTGCGCTAGGTGTTCTGTCCCGTGGGGACCGGAGCCCCGGGGGAGGCGGGGGAGGCGGGAGAAGCGGGGGAGGGGTCCTCGACGGGGACGTAGTCGGCGCGCATGCCGTGGTCGCCCAGCCACTGCCGGAGGCCGGGCACGGCCGCCGGGTCGGCCGCCACCTGCGCGGCGTACTCCGACAGCGCCACCTCCTCGCCGTCGTCGTACAGCAGCCGCGCCGGCCCCGACCACGACAGGGTCCACTTGGCCTGCCCGAGCTGGATCAGCACCGCCTCCAGCGCCTGCCCCAGCACCCCCGCCAGCAGGGTGTCCGACGGGCTCCAGCCCAGCTCGCGCAGCGCGGCCTCGAGCTCCGCCTGCCGTCCCCGCGCGATCGCCTCGAAGGCGGCGTCCAGGTACGGCCGCGCGGCACCCATCACCCGCTGCCCGGCCACCGCCAGGTCGCGCAGGGCCTCGGCGTTGCGGCCCGCGTACATGCCGTGCGACACCAGCTCCTCCCACGGCACCGGCCGCAGCCCCGTCAGCGCCTCCGGCGTCCACATGGACTGCTCCACCGCCTGCACCGCCACGTTCGCGTCGCGCAGCAGCGTCAGCGCGGAGCGCGGATCCGGCACGTGCGGCGGCTCCGGCAGGTGCTCGATGGCGGCCAGGCGCTCGGCCAGGCTGGGATGGGAGTCGTACGGCGAGACCTCCTCCGGCTCCTCGCCCAGCTTGGCGATCTCGGACTGCCGGTCGGGGTCGCTCATGAGCGCGTGGAAGCCCCCGAACACCGAGGCCGGCCTGGTGCCGCCCGCGCCGGTCAGCGACAGGTAATCGTTGACGTACAGGTCCCAGCCCATCGCGGTGGCGTGGATCTTGCGCAGGGCGCCCGCCATGGCCTGCCGGCCGCTGATCGCGACCGCGAACTGGTCGGCCTCCAGCTCCTGCTTGCGCGAGACGGCCTGCGAGACCCGGAAGTAGAGCTTGGCGTACCAGGTGAACAGGCGCTGGATGAACGGGTGGTTGCCCAGCCCCTGGATGGTGGCGAGGAGCGAGACCCGCCCCCGGTAGACCGGCGCGCCGAGGCGCGTGTGGGCGCCGCTGTAGTGGCCGAGCTCGTGCCCGAGCACCGCGCGCATCTCGTCCACCGTGAGCGTCTGCAGCAGCGGCAGGCCGATGAACATCCGCCGTCGCGTCGCCTTCATGCCCAGCCAGCGCGTGTCCTCGGAGACGGCCGCGTTCACCTCCGCCACCAGCCGGATCTCGTCCGGCGGAGCCGTGCGCACGCGCTGCGCGAGCTCCTCGACCGTCTGCCACAGCATCGGCTCGTGCTCGCGGCTGACCGCCACTCCTGGCTGCTCGCCGCCCTGGCGGCGGCTCACCATGAACAGCGCCCGTACGAGCGCGCCCGCGGCCAGGGTGAGGACGATCGCGACCTTGAGGGTGTTGGCGTGGAAGTCCACGAGGAGCAGGACGTCGAAGAAGATGGCCGCCACCAGGATGAGGCCGACCAGAACGTAGAAGCCGGCGAGCAGGGTGAAGGCCAGCACCGCTCGGAACGCTGTCGTCATGGAGGAGGGCTCCCGGGGAATGGTTCTCGCGAGGCTCGACATTAGCGGAGTCCGGAAACTGGATAAAATCACCGAAGCAATGCCGTACTACGACCAGCACGATCAGGAGCGTTGGATTCCGGAACCTCCCGGCAATCCTGAGCGGTCCGCGTTCGAGCGTGATCGGGCACGGGTGCTGCACAGTGCCGCGCTGCGCAGGCTGGCCGCGAAAACGCAGGTCGTGGGCCCTGGCGAGACGCTCGGGGGCGGCCAGCACATCCCGCGCACCAGGCTCACGCACTCCCTCGAATGCGGCCAGGTCGGCAGGGAGATGGGCGCCACGCTCGGCGTCGATCCCGACCTGGTGGAGACCGCCTGTCTGGCGCACGACCTGGGGCACCCGCCGTTCGGGCACAACGGGGAGGTGGCGCTCAACGCGCTGGCGGCCTCGTGCGGCGGCTTCGAGGGCAACGCGCAGAGCCTGCGCCTGCTGACCAGGCTGGAGGCCAAGGTGCTCACCGAGGACGGCCGCAGCGCCGGGCTCAACCTGACGCGGGCGGCCCTCGACGCTTCCATCAAATATCCCTGGACATCCGCCAAATCTCCAAAATTCGGTGTCTATGACGATGATCTGCCCGTGTTCCGGTGGATCAGGGACGGCGCGCCGGAAGGGCGGGTGAGCTTCGAAGCCCAGATCATGGACTGGGCCGACGACGTCGCCTACTCCGTGCACGACCTCGAGGACGCCCTGCACTCCGGCCACGTCACGCCCGAGGTGCTCCGCTCGCCCGTCGAGCGCACGCAGGTGTGCGAGACCACCCAGACCTGGTACGCCCCGTACGCCGACCTCAACGAGCTGGAAGAGATCTTCGCCAAGCTGATCACCGACCCGCTCTGGCCGCGCCGCTTCGAGGCCACGCTCGCCGACCTGGCCGGCCTCAAGGCCCTCACCAGCGGGCTCATCGGCCGCTTCTGCCGCTCCGCCCAGACGGCCACCAAAGAGGTGTACGGCTCCCGCCACCGCGCCGACCTCGTCGTCCCCCACGCCACCCGGCTGGAGTGCGCCCTGCTCAAAGGCGTGACCGCCCACTACGTCATGACCACCAGGGACCACAACGTCAACCAGGCCAGGCAGCGCGAGCTCATCAGCGAACTGGCCGCCCAGATCACGCTGGGCGCGCCGGGCACGCTGGAGCCCGCCTTCCGGCCCGCGTACCTGGAGGCGCCCGACGACGCGGCCCGCGTCCGCGTGGTGATCGACCAGATCGCCTCACTCACCGACACCTCGGCGGTGGCCTGGCACCGTAGGCTTTCCCGCTGACCAAGCTTTATCCATGAGCCTGGCCACCAGCCTTTTCCCATGACCCCAGTCGGCGGATACTGCGCCCATGGCCACATTTGTGATCGTCGGCGCCGGACTCGCGGGAGCCAAGGCCGCGCAGACACTGCGCGAGGAAGGCTTCGACGGCGAGATCGTGCTGATCGGCGCCGAGCCCGAACGGCCCTACGAGCGACCGCCCCTGTCCAAGGAGTACCTCCAGGGCAAGAGCGAACGAAAGAAGATCTTCGTCCACGCCCCTGAGTGGTACGCGGACAACGGCGTCGATCTGCGGCTCGGCACCCGCGTCACGCGCATCGAGCCCGAGCACCACCTGGTCAGGCTCGACGGCGGGGTGCGCCAGCCGTACGACAAACTGCTCATCGCGACCGGCGCCACCCCGAGACGCCTGCCTGGACCCGCTCACT
Organism: Nonomuraea sp. NPDC049400; assembly: GCF_044466425.1. Lineage (NCBI taxonomy): Bacteria > Bacillati > Actinomycetota > Actinomycetes > Streptosporangiales > Streptosporangiaceae > Nonomuraea > Nonomuraea sp. NPDC049400. Next base: position 38,330 of record NZ_JBITMP010000005.1, on the reverse strand, counting down.
ACCTGCGTACCGTCCAGGACAGCGAGGCGCTCAAGGAGCGCTTCGCCACCGCCGGCAGCGTGCTCATCGTCGGCGCGTCCTGGATCGGGCTGGAGACCGCGGCGGCCGCCCGCGGGGCGGGCTGCGAGGTCACCGTCGTCGAGCCGGAGCCCACCGCGCTCAACCGGACGCTCGGTAACGAGCTCGGCGACCTGTTCGCCCGCCTGCACGCCGGCAAGGGCGTGGACCTGCGCTTCGGCACCGCCGCCGCCGAGATCACCGACAGCGGCGTGCGGCTCAGCTCGGGCGAGCGGCTCGCCGCCGACTTCGTCGTGGTCGGCATCGGCGCCGTGCCCGAGATCGGGCTCGCCCGCGAGGCCGGGCTCGACGTCGGCCAGGGCATACTCACCGACGCGGCCCTGCGCACCTCGCACCCCGACGTGTTCGCCGCCGGCGACGTGGCCGAGCCCTTCCACCCCCTCTACGGGCGCCGCCTGCGCGTCGAACACTGGGCCAACGCCCTGCACGGCGGCCCGGCGGCCGCCAGATCCATGCTCGGCCAGGACGTGGTCTACGACCGGATCCCGTACTTCTACACCGACCAGTACGAGCTGAGCATGGAGTTCTCCGGCGACATCGAGGGCTACGACGAGATCGTCTATCGTGGCGAGCCGGAGAGCCTGGAGTTCATCGCGTACTGGCTGCGCGGCGGCCGGGTGATCGCCGGCATGAACGTCAACACCTGGGACGTCGTGGACGAGATCCAGGAGCTCATCAGGTCAGGCGTCGTCATTGACCAAAAGGAGCTATCGACGGGGTCACGGTGACCGTGCCGTCGTCGCGCTTCGGGCCCTGCGTCTTCCCGGCCTGCGGGGTCTTCTTCGACGCGCACTGCACCGCGCAGCGCGGCGTCTCGCCCAGCTTGCCGCGCAGCGCCAGCGTCTCCTCCCTGGGCGAGTACGTGCGGTTGCCGGACTGCCAGGCGTCGAGGTAGTCCCACGGCTTGACCATGCCCCTGCGCACCCACCAGAAGGCCGGGCCCGTCTTCCACGAGATCGCGAAGTAGAGATTGGCCCCGGTGTCGCGGGCGTTGCCCGACTTGCCCACCCGCCCGAGCAGCTGGCCCGCCTTGACGCGGACGCCCGGCTTGATGCCCTCGGCGACCGAGTCGAGGTGGCCGCCGAGGTAACGCACGCCGTCGTCACCGATGATCGTGACGAACCGGCCCTCGCGGTCGGCCCCCGCATCCGTGGTCGGGCGCCACTTGTTCTGGATGTTCACCTCGTCCACGACGCCGCCGATCGGCGCCACGAACGCGCACCCCTGCTGGGCCCAGATCGTCGTCTTGGGCAGCACGAGCAGCTTGCGCTGGTAGGTCGTCTTGCAGCCCTTGACCGGGAACGTGTACTCGTACTTCGACAACTTCGGCGGCGGCACCCTGACCGGGTCGTCACCCTTGGGCGGCTGCTCGGCCGCCTGGTGCTCCGCCGTCTGGCTGGGGGGCGCGGAGGCCGCCGGGCTCGTCGAGGCCGCTGCCGGGGCGGTGGAGGGCGGGGCGGTGGCGGGCGACTGGGCGCTGACCCCGGCCAGCCCGGTGGCCTGGGAGCAGGCAGCAGTCAGCAGCACGGCGCCCGTGACGGCCGCCCATCGTCCGAGATGCCCCGATCGCATGATCTCCACCCGTGTCACCGTTTCCACCGACAACCTTTACCTTTGTAGCCGACGAAAGAGCCTCGCAGAGCCGCTTTCCCCCTATCGCGACTCACAGGTAATGCCCACCTATCCCGTACCGCACCCGTAGTGGCCGGAAGTGTCGGTGGGGCGGAATAGACTCACCGGCGTGGCTGGCCGGATCCGTGATGTCGACATCGCGCTCGTACGCGAGCGTTCACCCATCGCCGACGTGATCGGCGAACACATCCAGTTGCGCAACGCGGGGGGCGGCAATCTCAAGGGCCTGTGCCCCTTCCACGACGAGAAGAGCCCGTCCTTCAACGTCACCCCCGAGCGCGGCATGTTCTTCTGCTTCGGCTGCTCCGAGGGCGGCGACGTGATCACGTTCGTCGAGAAGATCGAGCACCTGTCGTTCGGCGAGGCGGTCGAGCGGCTGGCGCAGCGGGCCGGGATCCAGCTGCAGTACGAGCAGGGCGGCTACGTGCCGAGGCGCGACCACGGCGAGCGGGCCAGGCTGATCGAGGCGCACAAGGCGGCGGCCGAGTTCTACGCGGAGAAGTTGTTCGGGCCCGACGCGGCGGCCGGGCGGCGGTTCCTGTCGGAGCGGGGGTTCGAGCGGGCCGACGCCGAGATGTTCGGGGTGGGGTACGCGCCCGCCGAGTGGGAGGCGCTCACGCGGCATCTCCTGGGGCGCGGGTTCACCGCCGAGGAGCTGGTCAAGGGCGGGCTGGCCAAGGAGGGGCGGCGGGGGCCCATGGACCGGTTCAGGGGGCGGCTGATCTGGCCGATCAGGGACGCCACCGGGGACGTGATCGGATTTGGGGCGCGAAAGTTGCTCGATTCCGATGACGGTCCGAAATATCTCAATACGCCTGACTCGCCGCTTTACAAGAAGAGCCAGGTGCTTTATGGGATTGATCTCGCCAAACGAGAGATCTCCAAGCGGTCTCAGGCGGTGATCGTCGAGGGCTATACCGATGTGATGGCCTGCCATCTGGCCGGAGTGCCGACGGCGGTGGCCACGTGCGGCACGTCGTTCGGCGAGGAGCACATCAAGATCCTGCGCAGGTTCCTGCTCGACCAGGCCGAGTTCCGGGGTGAGGTGATCTTCACCTTCGACGGTGACGCGGCGGGGCAGAAGGCGGCGCTGCGGGCGTTCGCCGACGAGCAGAAGTTCGTCACGCAGACCTACGTCGCGGTGCAGGGTGACGGGCTCGACCCGTGCGACCTGCGCGTCAAGCAGGGCGACGCGGCCGTGCGGGATCTGATCGCGAGCAGGGAGCCGCTCTTCCAGTTCGCGATCAGGAGCACGATCTCGCGTTACGACCTGCGCAGCAACGAAGGCAAGATCGCCGCTCTGGACGCCGCCGCGCCGATCGTGGCCGGGATCAAGGACGTGGGGCTGCGCAAGCGGTACGCCATCGACCTCGACCGGTGGCTGGGGTTCATGGACGAGCGGTTCGTCATGCAGCGCATCGCCGAGGCGGCGGGGGCGCAGCAGGGCCGCCCGCAGCGCGCGCCCAAGGCCGCGCCCGTCGATCCGAGCGTGCGGGTGGAGGGCGAGCTGCTCAAGCTGGCCGTGCAGCGTCCCGCGCTGCTCGGGCCGCGCTTCGACGCGCTCGACCCGCAGGCGTTCACGGCTCCCGACCATGTGCTGCTGCACAAGGTCATCGTGGCCGCCGGTGGTGTGGCCGCGGGCGCCTACGGCGGTCGCGAGTGGGTCGACCTGCTGCTCGAGCACGCGCACGAGGAGGGCGCCCGGGCGCTGGTGACCCGCTTCGCGGTGGAGCCGATCCAGGCCGACGCGCACGCCGAGGAGCGCTACGCCGGGGCCATGCTGGCGGCGATCGAGGCCATCGCGGTGGACCGGGCGATCGCGCAGGTGAAGTCGCGCATCCAGCGGCTCAATCCGGTGGAGGAGCAGCAGGAGTACAACAAGCTGTTCGGGGAGCTGGTGGCCCTGGAGCAGCAGCGCCGCGTGCTCCGCGACCGCGCCGCCGGGAGCTGACCCCGGCCGTTGTGATCCGTTCGTGATCAACCTTTGCGGCAGCGGGGTGGTCTAACCGGGCGTGAGAGTCAAGATCATCACCGCCCTGGCGGCGCTGGCGGTGGCCGGGGCCGCGCCCGCGGCAGCAGGCGAGTCCGCGGCGGCAGGCGCGCGCGTGGCAGCAGGTGCGTCCGCCGCGGAAGTTGCGGCGAAGGACCCGGTCATCAGGACCGCCGACCTGCCCAACTGCGGGGGCGACTACTTCATGCCGTGCAAGGGCGCCCCCTGGTACCTCTACCTCCGTGACGGCCGCTGGGTGAAGTTCCCCGACGCCGCCAGGTACGCCACCGAGGCCGACGGCAGCAGGGCCGACGAGGTCGAGGACGGTCCCGCACCGTTCGCGGTCAGCGGGGACGGCAGCACGATCGCCTACGTCAGGGCCCGCGACGGCCGGGTGGTCGTCAAGCGGTGGCCCGGCGGCAAGGCGACCGTCCTGCCCGCCTACGGCAAGGGCGTGGGCACCAAGTACGTCGAGCTGCAGCTGTCGACCGACGGCAGCCGCCTGCTGGTCGCCTACCCCGAGGCGGCCAAGAAGCGGCCGGGGCTGGTGGTGGACGCGGCCGACGGCACGACGCTGGCGACGATCCCGGCGGGCGACGTGCCCATGGGGTTCAGTGCCGACGGCGACGAGGTGCTCGCGACGAGGCAGAAGTCCGACAACACGGTCCAGCTGATCGCCCATCCCCTCGACGGCGAGCCCATCGTCGACACGCCGCCCCAGGTGGCGGTCTCCACCCACGCCAGCCTCGCGCTGGCGGCGGACGGCCACACGGTGCTGGTGCTGCTGCCGACGACGGACAAGCGGCCCGAGCAGGTGCGCGCCTACGACCTCCAGGCCCGCCGCTGGGCGGGGAAGGCCAAGGCGATCAAGCTCAAGCCGAGCGCGCTGGGCCTGGGCTGGGGGCCGCGCGGGCGGCTGGAGCTGTATCGGGGGGACGGCTCCGACGAGGAGGGCCGGTGGACCACCTGGGTCTACGCTCTCGACGCCGCCACGGGCGCCATCAGGCAGCTGGACAAATACACGATCTTCGCAGGGGTGCCGAAAAAGCGATGAGTATGCGCATTGCCGTTGCGGCCGGGCTTTTGCTGCCGTTCGCGATCATTCCCGCCGCCCAGGCCCAGAGCGACCCGATCCGGTACGCCGTACCGCTCAAGCACGGAAAGCTGCGGGTGGTGCTGCGGAGCGGGGCCACGAGGACGCTCAAGGCGCTGGGCGAAGGCGCGACGCCGGTCGCGGTGAGCGCGGACGGGACCCGGGCGGCGTACTTCAGGCCCAAGGACAGAGCGCTCGTCACCTACCCCGCGGGCCGGCGCATGGGGTCGTTCGGCCAGCCTGGGAACAAGGTCGGCGTGGACGAGACGCGGCTGATGTTGTCGCCGGACGGCAGGCGGCTGGCGTATTTCGACAACGACGGGACCCATCGGGCGCGGGTCTTCGACACCGGCACGGGCAAGAAGATCGGCACGCTCCCGGCCCCCATCCACCTGTGGGCCACCGGGTTCAGCGGCGACGGCGGTGAGGTGCTGCTGGTCAAGAACAGCGGCCCGACCACCGACGTCATCGTCACCGACCTGCGTGGCCGCGTGCTCCGCCGGGACACCCCGCCCCAGATCGTGGGCCACAACCTGCCCGAGGACGACAGCGAGGGCACGGTCGCGGCGCTGGCGGCGGACGGGCGCAGGATCGTCGTGTACGTGCCGGGCGAGGCCCCGGGCCTGGTGGTGTACGACCTGGCGACCCGGAAGACCGGCCGGCTGCTCCCGCTGAAACAGCGGCCCGCCGCCGCCACCTGGACGGGAGAGCATGAGGTGACGCTCCGCGTGACCGACGGGAAACGGACACAGCGGCTCAGGATCGACGTGGACAGCGGCGCGAGCGAGGTCGCGGACGCCTACCGGACCCCCACGAGCCGGGCTTATCACGCCGGTGGTTGATAACAGTTTGGCCGCGGTCGCAAGCGGCACACCAGGGTGGTTGACCGGGGAACTTGGCGCGGTCCACTACGTGACAAAGGCGCTGAAGAACGACGTCAGGGCAGCGAAAGAGTTGCGTCCGGCCGGGGGGTGTCGCCGGGCGCCTGAATCCAGACCGCGTAATTGACTTTACTTTCCTGATCAAACTCCGGCCAAACCTAAAAGCGATCTCAATTCGGTAAGCACGATCGTCTTACCTTCGGTGACAAAAATGGGTCTGCCATTTGATGGAACCAATACTGCAGACTGTCTCCCGTGGGTGCATCGGTGCTGCCAAGCAGTCCGCCATCGGTAGATCAGGTGGCGGACCTCGTCGCGAAGGGAAGGGAGCGCGGGAGCGTAACCGTCGATGACGTCGCCGCCGCGCTTGACCGGTCCGAGCTGCCGTCCGACGCGCTTGAACGCGTCGTGCGGATGCTCGCCGAGAACGGCGTGGAGGTCCTCGAGCCCCAGGGCGACGAGGAGACCACCCGCGCCGATGAAGAAGACGTTGGCAAGCGAGCGCCGACCAGCGATCTGGTCCGTATATATCTACGGGAGATCGGCCGTGTGCCGCTGCTGACCGCTGAGGAGGAGGTGGAGCTCGCCAAGTCGATCGAAGCCGGCCTGTTCGCCGAGGACAAGCTGGCCAACGGGGTCTCGCGTCTGGCCTTCCCGGAGTTCAGGGAGCTCGTCTGGCAGGGCACCAGAGCCAAACAGCGGCTCATCGAAGCCAACCTCAGGCTCGTGGTGTCGATCGCCAAGCGGTACGTCGGCCGCGGCATGCTGTTCCTGGACCTGATCCAGGAGGGCAACCTCGGGCTCATCAGGGCAGTCGAGAAGTTCGACTACACGAAGGGCTACAAGTTCTCCACCTATGCGACCTGGTGGATCAGGCAGGCGATCACCAGGGCCATCGCCGACCAGGCTCGGACGATCCGCATCCCCGTGCACATGGTGGAGACGATCAACAAGCTCGTACGCGTGCAACGCCAGCTCCACCAGGACCTCGGCCGCGAGCCGATCCCCGAGGAGATCGCCAAGGAGATGGACCTCCCCGTCGATCGCGTGGTGGAGATCCAGCGCATCGCCCAGGAGCCCGTGTCGCTGCAGTCGCCGATCGGTGAGGAGGACTCCGACCTCGGCGACTTCATCGAGGACGCCGACGCTGTCGTGCCCATGGAGGCCGCGGCCTTCATCATGCTGCAGGACCAGCTCGACGACATCCTGGCCACGCTCTCCGATCGCGAGCAGCGCATCATCCAGCTCCGCTTCGGCCTGGCCGACGGGCATCCGCGCACGCTGGAGGAGGTGGGCAGGGAGTTCGGCGTCACGCGGGAGCGCATCCGGCAGATCGAGTCGAAGACCCTGGCCAAGCTCCGCCACCCGACGCGCGCGCAGATGCTCAGGGACTACCTGGACTGATCCGAGGGAACGGGCCCGGGCGAGTGCCGCCCGGGCCTGTCCCATGCTCGCAAGCAGCCCTCGAACCTCAGGAACAGCCCTCGAACTGCGGCACCGCGACGGTCGACAGGTCCAGCCCCGACGTGCCGAACCACCGGTGCAGCAGCCTGCTCGCCGTCCCGTCCTGGTACATCTCGGTGATCGCCCGGTTGACCGCCTCGCACCCCGGCACGTCGCTCCTGCGCATGCCCACGCCGGTGCGCTGCTCGTTGAAATGCGCGTTGGCCAGCTTCAGCCCCGTGCCGTCCTGGTTGGCCAGCCCCGCCAGGATGACGTCGTTGGTGGTGACGGCGTCCACCCGGTTGCTCTTCAGCGCCGCCAGGCACGTCTTGTAGTCGTCGAACGGCACGAGCTGCGCCGCCACCTCCCGCTCCTTGACGACCCGGTCGGCCGCGTTCGAGCCCTTGACGTTGCAGATCCTGCGGCCCTTGAGGTCGCGCACGTTCTTGATCGTCTCGTCGGGCCGCTGCAGGATGTCCTGGTAGGAGATGTGGTACGGCCCCGCGAAGAGCACCTCCTTCTTGCGCTCCTGGTCGATCGTGAACGTGGCCAGCACCAGGTCGGCCCTGCCGTCGGTGATCGCCTTCTGCCGGTCGGCGGCCAGCACGGGGATGTAGGTCGCCTCCTTGCCCAGCTTGCGGGCGATGTAGGCGGCCACGTCCACGTCGAACCCCTCGAACCTGCCGTCGGGCCGGCGGAACCCGACCGACGGCAGGTCGGGGCGTACCGCCACGACGATCTTCTCCTTGTCCAGGACCGACTCCTGCCCGTCCGTCCCGCAGCCCGCGGCCACCGTCGCGACCAGGGCCAGCACCACCACCAGCGCCCGCTTCACCGGTACTCCTTGAGTCGTGGCCACACGCCCGCCATGACCAGCAGGCCGATCCCGCCGATGGCGAACGGCAGCAGCCGCCACAGGTTGTCCAGCGCGCTCTCGCCGCTCGCGATCGCCCGCGTGAACTGGGCCTGGTGCCTGGCGGACAGCGACAGCAGCGCGCGGTCGTACGCGTCGAACGCCGTGGTCACCGGGCCGAGCCGCTCGGCGACCGCCTCGTTGGTCTTGCCGCTCGCCACCAGCTCCCGGAACTTCGTGTCGGAGGCCTGGAAGGCCCGGTACGCCTCCAGCGCGTCGTTGCCCTCCTTGCCGACGAGCTCGGGTCCCAGCATGCCGAGGAAGCGCCTGGAGCCCGTGGCGACCTGCTCGTGGTAGGTCCGCAGGTTGCCCGCCTTGAAGTAGACGACCGACATCGCCTTGTCCAGGAACGTGTGCTCGTAGGTGTCGGCCCACTCCTTGTCCAGCAGGTAGCGGCTCTGGTCGCCCTGCATGCTGTTGCTGATCGAGCGCGCCTTGGCGAGCGTCAGCACCGAGTCGAACCCGGCCGACTTGGCCTCACGCAGCGCCGCCTCGTCCGTGCTGAGCACGTTCATTCCGGAGATCAGCGCGACCGCGGTCGTCACGGTGGCGACCAGCAGCGCCGGCCCGAAGACCCGGCGGAAGCGACGCGCCAGGAAGATCTGCAGCCAGACCAGGCAGCCCAGGGCCAGCAGCCCGGCCAGCACCACCGCGACCCGCAGGAGCGGCACCATGACCGCCTTCTCGTCATAGGTGGCGCGCACGATCGTGCCGCTCTCCAGGGTCAGGTTGTACGCCTGGGGCAGCAGCTCGACCCGCATCAGCTTGGTGGCCTCGCGGTAGGTCAGCACCACCTCCTGGGGAGGCGGCCCGGGCGCGTGCTTGGACCGCTCGTCGAGCAGCAGCGCCTGGCCGGCCAGCCGTTCGTAGCGGCCCAGCTTGTCGAGCACCGACCGCACGGTCTCCCGCTCGGCCTTGGTGTCGGCCAGGGAGAGCGCCTGCATCAGCGCCTCGTTGGCCTTGGACCGCTGCTGCTCGTAGCGGTCGAGCGCCTGCTTGCGCTGCGGCGCGTACTGGTCGCCCATCACCAGCACGTTGGCCACCTGCGCGTCCATGTCGCTCAGCCCCAGGTAGAGATCGGCGGTGGCGACCACCTGCGGTCCCGCGTCGCGCCCGATGACCTGCAGGCCGTCGCGGGCGCTCATGCTGCCGACCGCGAGCGCCGCGAAGAGCAGGGCCAGCGAGGCGACGGTGACGCCGGTGATGACCCGGATCCTGCCGGGCACGCTCCGGCGCGCAGGCGCCGGAGCGGCCTGCGCGACGGGCGCCTTGGGCTGGGGCTGCACCAGGGTCACGGCGTGCCCTCCCTGATGGTGATGACGGTCCACGCGCCCAGGTGGATCTTGTCGCCTGGGCCGATCCTGACCGGCACGTTCACCTTGACGGCCTTGCCGTTCACCTGGGTGCCGTTGGAGGAGCCCGGGTCGACCAGCGTCCACGAGCCGTCCGGCTGGGCGAGCAGCACGGCGTGCAGGTGGGAGACGCCCGGGTCCTCGGGCGGCCCGGTCAGGTCGATCTCGGGGGCCAGGTTCCTGGCCCTGCTGCGCCGTCCGATGCGTACCTGCTCGCCGACCAGCGCGAACGAGCGCTCCGGGCAGTACGGCGGGAACGCCATCGCGGCGGCGTCGGGACCGCCCTCGGCGACGACCTTCTCGTAGTACGTCCGGTCGGCGGCGGTGACGGCCTCCCACTGGGCCCCGCTCAGGGGGACGGAGACGGGGGCGCTGCCGCCGGTGTAGTCGTGGCCGCACACCTCGCAGAACTGCCCGGCGCGCGGCGCCTGGCAGACCGGGCACGACTCGGCCGCCGGCGCCGCGGCCTGGGCCTGGGGTCGAGGTGCGGGCGCGCCGGTCATCTGGGCGCCGCAGACGTCGCAGTATTCGTCGTCGCCCGACGCGTGGCCCTGAGGGCAAGTGGCCATCAGCTTCCTTCCTTGCGCAACCGGCTGGTACGGACGGAGCCGGTGTCGAGCTCGAGCTCGTCCGCCTTGTCCACGCTCCTGCGCAGCCTGGCCGTGCCGGTGGCCGGATCGACCTCGACCACCTTCTCCAGCAGCCTGGCGGTGTCCTCGCGCCCCGAGTGTGCGGCCAGCTCCTTGGCCTTGGCCAGGCGGGCCGTCGCGGTGTCGACGTCGCCCATCGCCCTGGCGCTGAGCCCGTCCTGGATGAGCTCGTGCAGCTCGGCCTGGCCGGTGTAGTGGGCGACCTTGTTGTTGATCCGGGTGGACGCCGCCAGGTCGTCGGTCCACTGGGCGAGCACGTTCCCGCTGGCCAGGACCTCCTGGGTGTCAGGGCGTACGAGCTTGACCCAGCCGGCCCTGATCTCGTGGCCGATCTGACCCGGCGGCACCTCCACGCAGATGTGGTACTCGCGCTCCTCGGCGCCCCACGAGCCGGTCGGGTAGTCGCCGGTCAGCGGGTTCACGTCGGTGCGCTTGCCGGTGAGGTCGAGCAGCGTGGGGGAGACCTGCTTGACGAACTTGAGCGTGGCGGTCTGCGGCACCCACACCCGCAGCGACAGTTCGGCCACGGTCTTGCTCATCGACGCCTGCGTCAGCCTGCGGAAGTACTCGGACAGATCCCCTTGGTTCCGTACGAAGTCAAACGTGCCGAGCATCGCCTCGGAGACCTTCCGCAGCTCCCCGGGCACCCAGTCCTGGCCGATCCCCAGCGAGTCGCACACGAACTTGCCGCTCCAGGCCGCCAGCACGGACGCGAACACGTCGGTGCGCTCGTTGTTCTGGCCATCGGTCATCAGCAACGCGTGCCTGATCGCCGACGGGTGCGCCGACAACAGGTGGCCCGCCAGCTTCAGCCACTCACCCATGGCGGTGCCGCCGTGCGCGGACAACCGGCTGATCGCCCGCTCGGCCTCGGCCCTGGTGGCCGGGCCGGCCTTGACCAGGTTGGCGTTGCCGCCCGGGTAGACCACCTTGGCCCGCTCCGTGCCGGCGATCACCGCGAAGTGGACCCCGTCACGCAGGGTCCGCACGGCGGTCACGGCCGCCTGCCTGGCCTCGCGGATCTTGCCACCGCTCATGGAGCCGGACGTGTCAATGATGATCACTTCGGCGGCCTGCGCGGTCACGGACTGCGTGGTCACGCCGCCCGTGGAGCCGACCGTGAGGATGGCGTGCACCTCGCGGCCGTCGGTCGGGAGGTACTTGTTCTGGTCGATGGTCAGGGTGAAAGTGGGCTGGTCACCCATGCGTTACTCCTAGGGGGATCAAGGCGATGGTCACGTTGTCCTGGCCGCCGGAGTCCAGCGCGTGGCGGAGCATCTCGCGGGCCATCTCGATGGGGGTCCCGGTGCTGGGGAAGGCGTAGCCGTCCAGGTAGCGCCACAGGCCGTCGCTGCAGACGAGCAGCAGGCCGGGCTCCTCCGGGGTGAGGGTGCGTACGTGGAGCGCGACGTCGACGGCGTCGGCGCCGAGCCAGGCGGTGATCTCGCCGGTCTCGACCGCGTCATCCTCGGTCAGCAGGGTGGGTCCTTGCGCGGAGTGCGGCAGCCAGTAGGCCCGGGTGTCGCCGGCCCAGCCGAGCGTGATCCGGCCGCCCTCGACGACCGCGGCGATGTACGTGCTGGCGGGCGCGTCGTCCACGGACGTGGCGAGCTTGGCCACCGCCCGCCCGGCCAGGTCGAACGCCTCCTCCGGCGGCAGCCTCCTGGCCAGCGCGGCGGAGGCGGTCTCGACGGCCACCGCGGAGGCCTCGTCGGCCCTGGGCGAGCTGCCCACGCCGTCGCAGATCACGGTCACGATCGCAGCACCGGACGCGAGCAGGGCCATCGCGTCCTCGTTGCGGCTGCGGCGCAGCCCCTTGTCGGTGAGTGCCGCCGCGCCGCCGTCGAGCACGATCTCCGCGTGGTCCCTGCCGGTGGGCTGGCGCAGGCCGCACCGCTCGCAGTAGCCCTCCGCGTCCACGGCGTGCGCGCCGCACGACGCGCAGGCCGGCGCGCCGAGGGCGTGGCCGCACGCCTCACAGTAGGTGTCGCCCTCCAGCACGGGCGCCTCGCACACAGGACAGTTCACAGCCAGGTCCTCGGTCGTACGGCGTTCGCCTGGTCGATGAGCGCGTGGCGCTCCTGGCGTGACTCGGCCGCGACCGCCAGCTTGCGGTAGATCGACTCGAGCCGCTTGCGCAGCCCCGTCTCGGTGAACGGCGCGCCGGCCAGTTGCGCGCCCTTCGGCGGCGAGCCGGTCCCGAGCCAGGTCAGCGCCGACGTGAGCAGCTCGGCGGTGAGCACGTCGCGGCGGCGCGGGTCGAGGTCGGCCTGCCTGGCCAGCCGGTCGGCCGCGCCCACCAGGTCGTCCGTGACGAGCGCGGCCAGGTCGGGCCGCCGGACGACGGAGATCGCCTGCGCCACCTGCGCCGACACCCGGTAGATCGAGTGGGCGGGCACCTCGTCCAGCACGCTCATCCTGCCTGACCTGGCCAGCCCGAACGCCGCGCTCACGTAGGAGTGATCGGTCCGCCAGACGGCTTCGTACCAGGTGGCCGCCGGCTTGCCCGCGCATTCCAGCGCGAACGCCAGCGCCAGCTTCGGCGCCAGCTCGCCGGGCAGCGCCGACAGGCACCAGTCGAACATCGACACGGCCTGGTCGGTCTGCCCCGCGGCCAGCGCCAGCACCCCGCGGTACCAGGTCACCCGCCAGTCGCCGGGCAGCTCCTGCTCCAGCTCGCTCAGCGCGACCGGAGCCTCGGCCGCGCCCTCCTCCGCCAGCAGCCTGGCCCGCATCAGCTTCGTCTCGGGTGTCTGCGGCATCGCGGCGAGCTGGCCGATCAGCTCCTTGCTGTCGCGGCCGAGCAGCCCGGCCAGCGCGCCCGCCGCCGGGTCGGCCGGATCGACCAGCGGCACCGGCAGCGCGCCCGCGACCGCCGCCGGGTCGAGCGGCCCGAACACCTTGTCGCCCTCCTGCGACAGCGCCGTGCCCACCGCGGACCGCTCGGGCCCGAACATCGGCGAGGGCGCCGGGTACGGCACGCCGTCCTCGAGGGCGCTCACCTCCCGCAGCACCCCGATGAGCTGCTCCTCCATCTCCTCCGCGCTCTGGAACCTGTGAGCGGGATTGACGGCGGTCGCCTTGCGCAGCAGCCGGGTGAACGACGGGTGCCCGCAGTCGTCGGGCAGCGGCGTGGCCACGCCGTTCGCGTACGGGACGAAGCCCGGGATGGCCAGCACCGCCAGCGTCCTGGCCACGGTGTAGAGGTCGGCGGTGGCCGCGGCGGAATGGGTCTCCACCTCGGGGGCGTGATAGCCGGGCGTCGCCCACCCGGAGCCCGGCGGCGCGCCGATGGGCAGCACCGCGCCCAGGTCGATGAGCTTGAGCCGCTTGCCGACCCTGATCACGTTGGCCGGCTTGAGGTCGCAGTAGACCATGCCGTGCTCGTGCAGGTACGCGAACGCCTGCAGGATCTCCCGGCCGTACATGAGGGTCTCGCGCAGCGGCAGCGGGCCCTGGCGGCGCAGCTCGTGCAGCGACTGGCCGCCCACGTACTCCATGACGATGTAGCCGAAGCCGCCGGAGCGCTGGAAGTTCAGGATCTTGACGATGTTGGGGTGGTCGACCGTGGTGAGGAACTTCCGCTCCGCCTCCGCCGCCGCCAGCGCCTCGGCGTCGTTGGTGTTGAGCAGGCCCTTGAGCACCACCCACATGCCGTCGAGGTTCTCGTCGGAGGCCAGGTAGATCCAGCCCAGCCCGCCGTGCGCCAGGCAGCCCAGCACCCGGTACTGGTCCGCCACCAGGTCGTCCTTGCCCAGCTTGGGGGTGAAGGAGAACTGGGTGCGGCAGTGCGGGCAGAACCCGTCCGTCAGCCCGGGCCGCCCCTCCCTGGACCGGCCGACCTCCTTGTTGCACGCCGGGTTGGCGCAGTACCGCTTGTCCTCCGGCACCATGGGGTTCGACATGACGGCCGTGGCCGGGTCGCGGTAGGGCACCGACGGCAGGTCGGCGATGGTGGCCAGCCTGCCCGCCCGCGACCTGCCGCTGCTCACCGGCGAGGTGACCGACCTGCTCACCGGCTGTGTCTGGAGCGGCACGGAGGCGACCGGGGCGGAGGGCTGGGAGACAGGTGCGGGCGCGCTCGCCGAGTGGCCGCACAGGTCGCAATAACCGTCCTCGATCGTGCCCGTGCAGCCGGGCTGCGCGCAGCGGGTCATCCCTTACCTCCGTGAATCGCGCGCTGGTACGTCTCGACGGCCGCCGCCGCCTTCGTCAGGTCGCAGGGCGCGCTCCACAGCAGCACGCGCGCCCGTTCGTACAGCTCGGCCGCCGCGGGGTCCTCCGCCAGGCCCTTGCGCACCGCCATCACCTGGCAGGCGCCGAGCCGCCCGCGCAGCTCGTCACGCCTGCCGACCAGGCCGTAGAGCGCCTTGGCCGTGGCCAGCGACTGCTCGGCGGCCTTGCGGGCCTCCTCCTCCAGCCCCGCCAGCCGCTTTGCCCGCAGCACCCAGGTGTCGGCGGAGGCGTCGAGCGCGTCCAGCTCGGCGGCCAGCGGCTCGGCCCGGCTCCGCGGCTGGGCCTGGGGCGGCAGGGCTATCTTGACGACGACCGCGCCGTGGGCCAGCCGGGCCTCGCTCTCCGCCGCCCGGACCCGGTCGAGCGCGGCCACCAGGTCCTCCCTGCGCCTGCCGTACTCGGCCTTGACGGTGAGCGCCAGCTCCAGCTCCGTCCGGGAGCCGGCCAGCAGCCGGGCCAGCCGGTCGAGGTCCTGCTCGACGGGCGTGCCGAGGGGGTCTTCGAGGACGGAGGCCCGCAGGCGCCGCAGCTCGGCCTCCTGCGCCGCCAGGTCGGCGCTCTCGCCTAACTCGCGTTCGAGGTCGCGGATGCGGCGCAGGTCGCTGTCGGCTCCGTCCAGGCGGGGCAGCACGGTGTTCCACACCGCGTCGATGTCATTGAGGGCGGAGGTGACCTCGCGGAAGGCGGCGTCCATCCGCGTCACGGTCTGGTCGAGGGTCAGCCGCTCGTCCTTCTGGGGGAGCAGCGAGCGCTGCTCGACCGGCTTGGCCGCGGCCCGCAGCACCACGGACGTGCCCGCGAGCAGCTCGGTCAGCTGTTCCAGCTGCTCCGCGCCCGGCCTGGAGCGCGCGGCCCTGATCTGCTCGGCGTCGCGCAACACGGCCCGGTACGCGTCGTTCAGCGACCACAGCGTGGCCAGCGACTCCTGCGCCGCGGCCCATCTCCGCTGGGTCGCCCCGCGTAAGGAGGCTCCCTTGAGCAGCTGGTAGGTGGTGTGGGATTCGAGATCGAGCAGGTCGCCGGAGATGCGGTCGCGTTCGTCGGCGCGAGCGCGCAGGGCGTGCTCGACGCCCTCCCTGCTCATAGGTGGTCCCAGGCTCATCACGCTCCCCGTGAAGCGGGCCCCCGATGCCCCCTTGGTCCTACCGGCTAAACGGGGGATTCGGCCGGTTGGTTCCAAGGGTCGGGGTCACCCCTGACTTGTCCCTGATTCAACCCTGCCTCGCCTGCAATCCGCTTAAAGGATCTCTTACCGTTGCAGACATGGGACGAATTCTGCTGATTGTCGCGGCGATCGTGGCCGCGCTCGTACTCCTCGGCCCCCTCGTGGGCTTCGCCCTCACGCTGCTCAAGTGGGGCCTCATCATCGGCGCCGTGGCGTTCGGCGCCATGCTCCTGACGAAGTGGGCCAGAAGAACATAGCTTCCTGCGGCATCCGCGGGCATAGTTGGGTGATGGAGGCGCGGCCGGCGGTCGACGATGCCGCGCTCGGGCGCGAGGCGCTGGCCGTGCTCGAGGCGAACTGGACGGGCAGTGGCACCGTGCCCGCGCCAGGTCTCTATCCGCACCAATGGAGCTGGGACTCCGCGTTCGTCGTCATCGGCCTGGCCAGGCACCGGCCCGAGCGGGCCCGCGACGAGCTGCTCAGCCTGCTGCGGGGGCAGTGGGCCACCGGAATGCTGCCGCACATCGTCTTCCACACGCGCGAGGCGTACTTCCCCGGTCCCTCCGTGTGGCGCTCGCAGGAGCACGCTGCCGCGCCACACGTGCTCACCTCGGGGCTCACCTCACCACCGCTGCACGCGCTGGCCCTGTGGTGGCTCTACCGGCACACCGGCGACGTCGCCTTCGTCAGGAAGACCTACCCGGCGCTGGTCGCCCAGCACGCCTACCTGGCCACGGCCCGCGACCTCGGCGGCGCGGGCCTGGCCGCGATCGTGCACCCCTGGGAGTCGGGCATGGACGACAGCCCCTCCTGGGACGACGCGCTGGCCGCACTGCCCGTGATCAGGTACGGCTACCGCAACGTCGAGCTGGAGGAGCGCCACCCGGACAGCGACCACGACCGATACGTCTGGCTCGCCATGCGTTACCGGGACGCCGGATACCGGGCCGAGTACCTGCGGGACGAGCACCCGTTCGCGATCGAGGACCCGATGTTCAACGGGATCTGGCTGGCCTCCTGCCAGGCCCTGGCCGAGCTGGCGCCCCTGGTGGGCGCCGACCCCGTGCCCCACGTCGAGCAGGCCGACCGCATCAGGCAGGCCATGCTCGACCGCCTCTGGGACGGCTGCTTCTACGCCCGCGACCTGCGGACCGACCGGCTGATCCGGGTGTGCACGGTGGGCGCCTTCGGGCCGCTGCTGGATCCGGGGCTGCCCAGCGACCGCCTGCAGGCGGCCGTGGAGGTGCTGGAGTCGGCCAGGTTCATGGGGGCCACCGGCTATCCGGTGCCGAGCTGCGAGATCCGCGCCGCCCAGTTCGACCGTACGCGCTACTGGCGCGGCCCCTCCTGGGTGAACACCAACTGGCTGCTGCGCAGGGCCGCGGCCGTGCACTCGCTCGACCAGCTCGGCCAGCAGCTCACCAACTGCACGCTGCGCCTGGTGCGGCAGGCCGGCTTCCGCGAGTGCTTCGACCCCTTCGACGGCAGCGGGCGCGGGTGCAGGGACTTCTCGTGGAGTGCGGCGCTCACCCTCGATCTGCTCGCCGATAACGTGGTGGAATGAGCTTTTTCCGCCGCCTGCCCGCCGATGTGCGCAAGTCCCTGGACACCGAGCCGGGGGAGCGGGTGCTGACCTTCGCCGCCGGCGCGGCCTCCGGCTACGTGGTCGCCACGAACCTCGCCCTCTACCTGACGGACGGGACGCGGCTGCCGTACGAGGAGATCGACAAGGCGTCGTGGGACGAACAGGGCGTGCGGGTGCTCACCATGGACGGCGCGTGGCACGTCGCGCAGGTCTCCGAGCCGCGGCTGGTGCCCGAGACCGTGCGGGAGCGCGTCAACTCCACGATCGTGGTCAACAAGCACGTCAAGCTGCCGGGGAGGGGCGGCGTGCGGCTGGTGGCCAGGCGCCGGCCCGGCGGGGAGGTGCTCGGCTGGACCTTCGTCTTCGACGACGGCCTCGACCCCGCGGACCCCGGCCTGCGCGCGCAGGCCGAACAGGCCCTTGAGGGGCTGCGGCGCAGCATGGGCGTCTGAGGCGCCCATGCTCCGCGCGTGAGATCAGTACGGGATGCCGCTCTCGCGGGCCTTCCTGTCCACGATGTCCTCATCCGGCCATCCCGTGCCCGTGTCCGGCTTGTGCCGGTCGGAGCTGAGGAAGGGGATGCGGTGCTGCAGCGTGTCACCCACTCTCGACCTCGCCATCCCCGCCAGCTTCGACGCCTGCGCGCCCACCACCCCGGCGGCCTCCTGGACCCGTGGGTTGTCGGCCACGCGCTGCGCCGTCCGCCTGATCTGCTCGTACCGTTCGCGACCCGCCCGGCTGCCCAGCACGTAGCCGATCGCCAGACCAGCAGCGAATGTCATCCGATAACGCATCTTGCACCTCCGCTGTCTCCGGCCCTACCCCGCTTACGATGCGACACGCACTCCAGGAGTGCGCTAATCTATTCCTGCGCACGGCGAAGGGGCCCAAGCCCCGGCGAAGTGCGCAGATGCACGATCCCGCGTAGCTCAACGGCAGAGCAGCCGGCTGTTAACCGGCAGGTTATAGGTTCGAGTCCTATCGCGGGAGCTCTGGTAGAGCTGAGAAGCACACGGTTCAGGCCCCCTTCCTAGATCAAGGATAGGGGGCCTGAGTCGTTTCGAGAGCCCGCTACCCGGATCGGTCTGCCGTTGCCGAAGACAGCGTCCATGCTCTCGGCCTCATGGACGATGACGGGCCTGATCTGATGCCGGTAGACGGCTGGCGTGGTTTCAGGCGTCGAGTGCTGATGATATTCCGCCTTCCTTGATCGCTGACGATGCAGTCCTGCAGGGCTGGGTCCGCGGCCTTTGCATGCCTGAGGGGATCCCGTGTTAGATTCTGGGCATACGTCCAAGACGAATGCCCAGGGCGATCGACCAGGAGTGTGAACGATGAGTGCGACGGCGGCGGAACGGGGACGCGAGGCGCGTCAGCGGCTGCTGGGTGTGGCGGCCGAGCTGATCGCGGAGCGAGGCTGGTCGGCGGTCAGCACCCGGATGCTGGCCGAGCGGGCCGGGGTGGCCCCTGGCGTGGTGCACTATCACTTCGCCTCGGTGCAGGCACTGCTGGCCGAGGCCGCGCTCGGCGTGATGCGCGCGCTGATCGAACAGCTCGGCGCGGGACTGGAACAGGCGCACACGCCCGACGAAGCGCTCAAGCTGATGGTGGGTTTCCTGAAGGACTATGACGGGCGGGATCCGACCTCGCTGCTGTTCGCCGAGACGTATCTGGCCGCCGGCCGTGACGAAGGCCTGCGCCGCTCACTGGGTGAAGTCGTCGCCGAGTTCCGGCGGCGGTTGGCCGACCGGCTGGCCGAGCACGGGCTGGCCGCACCCGAGGCGACCGCCGCGGTGCTGGCTGCCGCAATCGACGGCATCATGCTGCACCGCGCGCTCGGCCCAGGTCCGGACGCCGCGGACCTGACAACCGTCCTGGACCGGCTCATCACGCCCGCCGGCTTCGGACGCCCGTCCGCGCGCGAAAGGACTGCCGACACCCCATGAAAGTGGTCATCTGCGGGGCAGGCATCGCCGGACTGGCCCTGGCCCAGCGCCTCGATGCCTTCGGGGTCGAGGTCGTGGTCGTGGAAAAGGCGCCAGGCCCTCGTACTCAGGGCTACATGATCGACTTCTTCGGTCCCGGCTACGACGCCGCCGAGGCCATGGGCGTGCTGCCGCGCATCCGCGAGCTGGGATACCACGTCGAGGAGATGACCTACCGGGATCACCACGGCCGCCGGCGCTCCCGCATGCGCTTCGCCCAGTTCGCCAAGATCGTGAACGGCCGGCTGGTCAGCATCATGCGCCCCGACCTGGAACGTGCTCTGCGCGAACACCTCCCTGACCGGGTCGATGTGCGCCACGCCACCAAGCTCACCGGCATCGACAACCGCACCGACGGCGTCACCGTCACGCTGAGCGACGACAGCACAATCGAAGCCGACCTCCTGGTGGGCGCTGACGGCATCCACTCCACCGTTCGCAGCCAGGTTTTCGGACCCGAGCCGGAGTTCCTGCGCTATCTGGGATTCCACACCGCCGCATACTCGTTCGACGACGCCGACATCCACGCCCAGGTAGCCGGACAGTTCTGCTTGACGGATACCGTCAACCGGCAGATGGGCTTCTACGCGCTGCGGGACCAGCGTGTGGCGGTCTTCACCGTGCATCGCACACCCGACCCCGCACTGCCGGCCGATCCACGCGCGGCGATCCGCCACGAATACGCGGCCCTCGGCTGGGCCGCACCGCGTGCCTTGGACGCCTGCCCGCCACCAGAGCAGGTTTACTACGATCAGGTCGCCCAGATCGACATGCCGACCTGGAGCCGGGACCGCGTCGTGCTCATCGGCGATGCCGCCCACGCGGTGTCCCTGCTGGCCGGCCAGGGCGCGTCCTTGGGCATCACCGGCGCCTATGTCCTGGCAGAGCACCTGTCCCGCACCGACACCATCGAGACCGCGCTGCGACGCTATGAGCAGACGCTGCGACCGGTGGTCACCGACAGGCAGCAGGCAGCCCGCAACGGGACGCGCTGGTTCATCCCCGCCACCACTCGCCAGCTTCGCCTCCGGCGGGCAGCCCTCAAGCTCGCCCGGTTCCCGGTCATCGACCGGTACGTGGCCGCTGCCCTGGTCGGCAAATCCACCGCCGTCATCACCAACCTGCACACGACCAGTCGGCAGGCGCCCCTCACCAACGCCACGTGATCCCCAGACCCTCCGCCCACGCCGTACCTGAAGATCACTTCGGCTGTCTTAAGCCCCGCTTCAGGTGCGGCGGGCCACCCTCGGGCTGTCTTATCGACTCGGGGAAGGAGACCCCATGTTCAAGCGACGCGCCGCCGTGGTCGTCACGGCCGCCGTGCTCGGGCTGGCCGCAATGGCCGGATCCGCGCTGGCCGACGACGGCTCGCTCAAGGTGCGCGACGACGGGCCGGCCAAGGTGCACGACGACGGGCCGGTCAGGGCGCACGTCGAGCCGGGCTTCCGCGGCGGCAGGCTGACCTGCCGGCTGCGTGACGGCAAGGTCGTCAAGTTCTCCAAGGCGAAGGTGGCCGAGCTCATCGACGAGGAGTTCATCGACCGTGAGCTCGCCGAGCCCGTCACCGTTGACGGCGTGACGACCGTGCCCGCCGACCGGCTGTCGATCAGCGTTCCGGCCAGGGAACTGCCGCGCAAGGTCAAGCTGGGCAAGCGCTGGCACCGCGGCCGCGTCGTCCACCTCACCTGCGTGTGGGACGACCGCGTGGGCCGGTAGCCCTCTGCGTCGCGCCCCTGGGCCGTCCCAGGGGCGCGGCGGCGTCACAGGGGCGGGAAGTTGGGTGGGCGGCGCTCCAGGAAGCTCGAGACGCCCTCCGCGAAGTCCGGACGGCCGAAGGAGGCGACCATCTCCTGGACGGCCGTCGCGGTGGAGGCCTCCAGGGTGGCGTTCCAGTCGTGCCACACCTGCCGCTTGATCACCGCCATCGACGCGGGAGAGCTGTAGGCCGCCAGTTCCCGCGCGTACGCCTGAGCCTCCGAAACCACCGACTCGCCCGTCACCGCCCGGTTCACCAGCCCCAGCTCGTACGCCTCGGCCCCGGTGAACACCCGTCCGGACAGCAGGATGTCCATGGCCCGCTGCTGCCCCATGATCCTGGGCAGCACCCAGGACAGCCCGTACTCCGCGATCAGCCCGCGACGCGGGAAGGCCGTGGTCCACTTGGCGTCCGCGGCCGTGAAGACGAGGTCGCAGACCAGAGCGTGCACCATGCCCAGCCCGGCGCAGGCCCCGTTGACTGCGGCGATGATCGGCTTGCCGATGGTCGTCGGGAACGTGTTCGGCCGGGGGTCGGGCTCCTCGTCATATGAGCCGCTCCTGATCGCGGCCAGCGCCTTGAAGTCCGCCCCCGAGCAGAACCCCTTGCCCGCGCCCGTGACCACCACGGCCCGCACCTCCGGGTCCTTCTCCGCCTCCGCCAGCAGGTCGAAGTAGCGCCGCCCCATGGCGACCGTCCACGCGTTCAGCGTGTCGGGCCGGTTGAAGGTCAGCGTGAGTACGCCCTGGTCGAGGGCTGAGAGCACGAGTTCTGCCATGCCCTAACCGAACCATGTTCTGGGCGGGGAAGGCAAGGATCGATCAACGGTGGTGGACGAAGGCGGGGGTGAGGACGCTGGTGTCGTAGTAGCGGTGGAAGACCGGGGTGACGCTGCCCGACAGCGGTGGCACGATCCACGACCAGTCGGCAGGGCAGACACGCCCGGCCTGCTCCTCGCGGGCCAAATGGGTGAGGAAGCGGCGCGACTCGGTGTGGTGGTCGGTCATCGTGACGCCCGCCCGCTCGAACGAGTACAGCACCGCCACGTTCAGCTCCACCAGCGCGTGGTCGCGCCACAGTGTCCGCTCGGTGGAGGTGTCCAGGCCCAGCCGGTCGGCGACCACCTCGAGCTGGTCGTACCTGCCGGTGTCGGCGAGGTTGCGGGCGCCGATCTCGGTGCCCATGTACCAGCCGTTGAAGGGCGCGCACGGGTAGCAGATGCCGCCGATCTCCAGGCACATATCCGAAATAGCCGGTACGGCGTGCCAGCGCAGGCCCAGCTCCTCGAACCACGGGTATTCGGGGTGAACCAGCGGCACCTCCAGCACGGCGTCCCCTGGCAGGTTGCACAGGAGCGGATCACCCATGCTCGGCTGGATGATCACTGGCAGCACGTCGAACCGCCCGAACCTGCCGGACCAGCCCAGCGCCTTGGCCATCTCGGTGAGCTCCACGTTGCGCGGGTCGCCGACGATGCTCCCGTCGCGGTTGCGGTAGCCCGCGTACCGGACGAGCTGGTCGTTCAGTATCCGTGGCCCTGGGCGGGCGGGCGTGTCGGGGGCCAGGACGGTGACGGTGGGCCTGATCTTGCCGTTCCCGGTGGCCTCGCGCAGGTGGGCGACGCACTCGAGGGCCACCCCCTCGGCTGTGGTCACCTGCCGGCGGTCACGTACCTTCAGCGAGCGCCAGTAGAGCCGCCCGATGCACCGGTTGCTGTTGCGCCAGGCCACCCGGGCGCCGAACTCCAGCTCCTCGTACGTGTGCGTGTAGGTCCCGTGGCGGGCCACATCTCTGGCGACGTCGCGCAGGCGGGCGTTCATGCCTCCGGCTTTGGGGTTCTCGTCGTGGAAGAGCCTGATGAAACGCTCCGCCTCGCGAAGGTCGGTGGTTCGCTCGAGCACCGCCTGTACGGCGAGGGCATCGAAAGGACGCAGGTTCGTAATCCAGGTACGCACGCGGCAACCAGCACTTCTCCGTCATCGGATCGCCCCGCCGATTCCGGGTCGGCGGCACGGTCCTGGTGGCGGCGCCCTCTCCTCGCCACCGTCATCACGACTTACCCGCGGCTACCGGCCCCTGATGACCGATAGCCCCATCTTTACTCGCGGCCGGTCCTTTGTCCCGCCAAACCGGGAAATGCACGCGCGCCCTGACACCTCGCCCCACACGTCCGACGGCATCGGCCGTCCTCCGCCGCCGTACATGGCTGAGCACCGTCCAGGGCGCCGGGCTCCGCCACACACCGTCCCGCCGACGCGGCGCTCGGTGGGTGCCGAGGGTGTGACGGGTGGCGGATGGCGGGTGGCGCCTCAGGTCGGGAGGCGTCCCACGTCGCGGGGCGCCTCAGGTCGCGGGGCGTCCAACGTTGCGGGTCGCCTCACGTCACGGGGTGGCTCACACCAGGCGGTGGGCGCCGGGGGCGGGGGTGGCGGGGAGGAAGCGGGGGGACTGGAAGCCGTGCTCGGCGAACGCGTTCGACACCGACTCCTCGACACTGGACAGGCGGTCCACCGGCACCAGGGCGATGGCGGAGCCGCCGAAGCCGCCGCCCGTCATCCGGGCGCCCCGCGCCCCGCCCCGGATGGCGGCATCCACTGCCACGTCCAGCTCCGGCGACGACACCTCGTACTGGTCACGGAGCGACAGGTGGGAGGCGTTCAGGATGGCGCCGATCTCGGTGACGGCTCCGGCGCGCAGGAGGCCGATGAGGGCCTCCACGCGGTGGTTCTCCGTGACCACGTGCATCGTGCGCTTGCGCTCGTCCCCCTGCAGCTGGTCGAGGGCCGCCGCCAGGTCCGTGACGTCGCGCAGGGCGGGAACGCCGAGCTTGCGGGCCGCCGACTCGCACTCCGCGCGGCGCTTGGCGTACTCGCCGCTCGCGTGCTCGTGGTGCGCCTGCGTGTCGATGATGAGCATGCTCAGCCCGTGGGAGGCCAGGTCGAGCGGGATGTTCCTGGAGCCGAGTGAGCGGCAGTCGAGGAACAGCGCGTGGCCCTCCTTGCCCAGCGCCGAGGCGGCCTGGTCCATGATGCCGCAGGGCATGCCGACGAAGTCGTTCTCGGCCTTCTGGCTGAGCAGGGCGATCTCCATGGGTGTCATGCCCAGGTCGTGCAGGTCGTTGAGCGCCGAGGCGACGGCCACCTCGAGGGCGGCGCTGGAGCTGAGGCCCGCGCCGGCCGGGACGTCGCCGTCGATGGCGATGTCCGCGCCCGGCACCCGGTCGCCCAGCATGGCGAGGACGCCGACGACGTAGCGGGTCCAGCCCTTCGATTCCTCGTGGCTCGCGATGGTGACGGGCTCGCCGGAGGACTGGAGGGACAGGAGCCGGATGGTCCGGTCCGCGCGCGGGGTGATCGCGGCCGTGACGCCCCACGGCACGGCGAAGGGGAGTACGAAGCCGTCGTTGTAGTCGGTGTGCTCGCCGATCAGATTGACCCGGCCGGGCGCACGCCAGACGGTCTGCGGGGACGTACCGTAGGCGGTAGCAAAAGCTTCAACAACGCGCATAATCGAACACTCCTCAACAAAGGCCCGACCGTAGACTAGCGCCATGGAGGAACTCCCGAATCCAGGGCCTGGGCAGGTCCGGGTGTTCCTGGTGCACGACGACAACAAACCGCGCAAACTCAAGTACAACCTGGGCCATTCCCGGCTGCTGACCTTCGGCGGCGCGTACTCCAACCACATCAGGGCCGTGGCCGAGGCGGGGCGGCGGCACGGGATCGAGACCATCGGGGTCATCCGGGGCGAGGAGCATCTGCCGCTGAACCCGTCGCTCGCCCACGCGAGGGCGTGCGGGATGACCCTCACTTATATGGACAGGGCCACCTACCGGCTCAAGCACACCGAGCCCGTGCTGGCCGGGCTGCGGGCGCGGTGGGGGGACGACGTGCTGATCCTGCCCGAGGGCGGGAGCAACGCGGCGGCCGTGCGCGGGTGCGCCGAGCTGCCGGGGGAGATCACCGAGGAGTACGACGTCATCTGCTGCCCGGTCGGGACCGGCGGGACGCTGGCCGGGATCTCTGCCGGGCTGCCGGAGGGCAAGCGGGCGATCGGGTTCGCGGTGCTGAAGGGGGCGGGGTTCCTCGCCGGCGAGGTGGCCAGGCTCCAGCGCGAGGCGTACGGGCGCACCTGGTCGAACTGGGAGATCCGCCTGGACTATCACTTCGGCGGATACGCCAAATCAACACCCGCCTTGGACGCATTTATCGCGAAATATCGGGTCGAGGGCATCTACGTGGCCAAGATGCTCTACGGGATCCTGGATCTCGCACGGCAAGGCGCCTTCCCCCAAGGCACCCGCATCGCCGCTGTGATCACCGGTCAGCCCTCCACGCCCGTGGCCGTGTGAGGCGCCCCGACCGGCTTCGACTCGGGCGAGCCCCGCTGCCGCAGGTAGATCGAGAGCACGACCATCGACAGCACCGCCAGCAGCTCCGACTGCCAGTTCTGCAGCGTGCGGTCCCAGAACTCGGGCGAGGTCACGTACGACCACCAGGACACCGGATCGCGTAGGTCACCGAGCCGCTCCGAGTTGTACGACGCCTGCCCCGCCACCGACTGCGCCAGCCACGACAGCACGAAGGCGGCGCCCATCACCAGCCCCAGCGAGTTGCTGAACAGCCACAGCCTCAGCCCGCCGACCCTGGCCCACCGGGGGGACCCGGAGCCGGCATGCGCCCCGATCCGCTGCTTCTCGTCGGACTCCGACCCTGCCTGGTCCACCTTCTTCGACTCGGGCGACCCCTTCTGCACGAGCCAGACGGTCAGCATGATGAACAGGAAGAACTGCAGGTACTCCGACTGCCAGTTCTCCGCCACGTCCACCGCGAACGAGGACGACGTCACGTACTGCAGGAACGAGACCTGCTCGGCGCCCTCGGCCAGCTGCTGGTCGTTGTACTGCAGCAGCCCGGCCACCGCCTGCCCGCCCAGCGCCAGGAAGAACATGATCATGAACGCGAGGGCCAGAGAGTTCTCCTTGAGCCACCTCACAGCCGCGACCACCCCACCGCGAAGAAGAACGCCAGGCCGACCACGATGATCAACATGGTCAGCGTGAACATCACGCGCATCAGTCCTCCACCTCGCACTCGTAGGGAAGGTCAGCCACGGGCTCGCACCCGGCGGCCCTGACCCGCCAGCCGTCGGAGAAACGGTGCAGGAAGAGCGTGTCGCCGGCCAGCCGTACCTGCGCGTCCTCGCCCCACACGCTGACGGATGTGACGGAGCCGCCAGGACCGAGCCCCACCTCGCGCAGCGCCTCGGCGCAGCTCTGGCCGGGGTCGGGGAGCTTCTCGGCAGTCTTGCGCGTGAGCATCGCGCACGCGGCGTCCTCGCGGTGCGCGGAGACGGCCGCGTGGAAGCGCTCGGCCGCCTGTGCCGGAGCGGCCATGTCCGGGGCGCAGCCGGCGGCGAGCGCGAGCGCCGGCACCACGATGAGCAGGGTCCTCATGGATCTCTGCTACCCGCGGATCAAGGGCGCATGCTAGCCGCCGAGCTGGTCGAGCACCGGTGACACCAGCGCGTTGAGCTCGCGGGTCAGCACCACGACCGCCCGGTGCGCGCGCTGCTCGACCTCGTCGTGCGGCCCCTCGGGCTCGGGCGGCAGGTCGTCGAGGGGCACGGGCGCCTCCAGCAGCAGGGTGGTCCGCAGGAACGGGTGCCTGGCCAGGTCCTGCTGGGTCGGCTCGACGTACTGGCCGAAGGTCTCCTGCCAGCCCAGCCACCCGCGGTCGCGCCACCAGGCCCGCGACCGGGTCAGCTCCTCGGGCAGCGGCGAGACCACCCTGACCCGCGCGTAGAGCGAGCCGTCCCAGGTGTTGCGGTGGCAGGTCGCGTCCAGGATGCGCCGGTCCCACCGCACGTAGCCGGGGGTCAGCGACGGCGGCGTGGCCAGTCGCCACGCCGCGCACGCGAACCTGACGGGCGCGATGTCGCCCCACTCGAACTCTTCGAGGTTCTTGCGGACGTGTACGGCATAGCGCCCGTCACGGTCTCTGTCGAACTCTTGATCGATCCAGAACGCTCTGCCCATGGGGACTACGCTACGGCCTCCCCTGCCTCCCGGTGCGAGGGAGCGCCGTTGCCCGGACCCGCGACGGCTTTCCGGCGGCAGAGGCGAGATCTTCGAATGCCCTGTGACAGAGGTGGCAGATGTGTAGCTTTTTCACATTGTTGGATGACTTTGGAGTGAGCGATGGCGTCAGAACAGCTCGACGCGGCCATGAGCTACTGGAAAACGGGAGATCTCGATGCGGCCGCCGCGCTGTTCAGGCAGATCGCGGCCACGGGGGATCCGGAAGCGTCCCATCTGCTGGCCGGGCTGCTGCAGGAGCAGGGGGACCTGGACGGCGCCGAGGCGGCGCACAGGTCGGTGATCCAGTCGGGCGACCCGGTGTTCGGGCAGCGCTCGGCCATCGCCATGGGGATGATGCTGGTCGACGCCGAGGAGTGGCCCGCGGCGCACCGGGTGCTGACGATCGCGTCGGACGGGGCCGACTTCGAGGTGGCCGCGCTCGCCGACACGGCGCTGGTGCTGGTGCTCACGCAGCTGGGCGACGCGGAGGGCGCGCAGGCGGCGCTGGCGCGGGCGCGCAGGTGCGACAGTTCCGCCGTGGCGGAGCTGGCCGACCAGCTGGAGCTGCCCGCGTTCCACCAGGACCCGGCCTCGGCTCGCGACCTCTATGAGGAGGCGGAGGACGAGGACGACTACCGGGCGCTGCTGACCTGCGGCGATCCGGACGTGGTGGCGTTGTCGGCGTTCCGGCTGTACCAGATCTACGCGGAAGAAGGGGAGTTCGAGCAGGCCAGGGAGGTGTGCGAGCACGCCATCGCCGTCGGGCACCCCGACCACCTGACCATGGCGCACAAGCTGCTCGGCGCCGTGCTGGTGGACCTGGGCGAGTACGCCGAGTCCGCCGCCGCCTACCGCGTGGCCGCCGAGGACCCAAGACCGGAGATCCGGCTGCCCTCGCTGATCGAGCTGGCCAAGGTGACCGCGTCGCTCGGCGACGAGGAGGAGACGAAGGCGATCTTCCGCCGGGTGGTCGCCAGCGGCCAGCGCGAGTACGTCGTGCAGGCCCAGGCGTGCCTGGCCCAGATGCACACAGAGGCGGGCGAGCCGGCCGAGGCGCTGGCCGCGCTGCGTGCCGTGCTGGAGGCGGGGGAGGACGAGTGGGCCCCGATCTGCGTCACGATGCTCGGCCTGCTGCTCGACCAGCATCCGGAGGCGTACGACGAGGCCCTGGAGCTGGCGCGGTTCGCGGCCGAGCACGAGGACCCCGACACCGCGTTCAAGGCGGCGCTGCTGCTGGAGCACGCGGCCAGGCAGCAGCCGCTGCCCGACCCCGTCGACGAGCAGGCGCTCCAGGACACCGACGAGGGGCTGGCCCGCATGAAGGCCGGCGACCTCGCCGAGGCCAGGCGGCTGCTGCGCGGGGCCGTCGACTCGGGCGCGCCGACGCAGTCGCTCAGGGCCATGGTGACGCTGGCCCAGCTGGAGATCGGCGAGGGCGACCGGGAGCAGGCCGACGAGCTGCTGGCGTACGTGGCCGAGGGCGACGCCCTGCTCCAGGGCTTCAACGCGGCCTTCCTGCTGCACCTGCTGCGCGAGTCGGGCGAGCAGCCGCATCCCGTGCTGCAGGCCATCCTCGACCACCAGCGGCTGGGCAGGGAGGAGGGCCTGGTCCGCTACCACGCGACCATGGAACATCCGGATCCGGCCGTCGCCGCGATCGGCACCGCCGTGTTCGCGCAGGTGCTGGCCTCGATCGGGTACGACGTGTCGGAGGCGGCCAAGCTGTTCCAGTCGGCGGCCGACTCCGGGGACCCGCTGGCGCTGTCGTACACGGCCCTGATCTGCAAGGAAGTGCTGTCCGACGAGGACGAGGCGGTCGCGCTGCTGCGCCGGGCCAGGGCGGAGGGCCATCCGGTGCTGGCGCCGTGGGTGGGGTACGCGCTCGGCGGCCTCGTCATGGAGCACGACCTGGCCGAGGCGCGGGCCGCGTACACGACGGCTCTGGAGAGCGACAACCGCGGGCTGTGGATGGAGGCGGCAGGCCAGCTGTTCACGGTGTACGACCGGCAGGGCGACCTGCTGGCGATCTGCCGGATGCAGGAGAGGCGCATCCAGGACGAGGACACCGAGGACGGTCGCGGGCGCAATGCCTGGCTGCTCGGGCTGCACCGGGTCAAGGTCGACGATCTCGCCGCCGCGCGGGCGGCCTTCGAGCTGGCCAGGGCGGAGCCGGAGGGGTTGGGGCGATTCGCCCGGTGCCTGCTCGACCGGGACTTCGAGGGCGCGGCGGTGGCGTTCGAGGAGGTCGGCGACGAGGGCAACGTTCTCATGTCGAGCATGCTGGCCATGGCGACCGCGCACGCCTGGCAGCGGCGCGGCGAGATCGCCGCCGCCGACGGGGCGCTCTCGCTGGTGCTCGCCGCCGGCCACCCCAGCTACCGGCAGGAAGCGGGGTGCTACCTCGGCGCGCTGCGTAACGAAGCGGGCGACAAGCGCGGGGCGCTGGAGGCGTGGGAACAGGTCGCGGACGGCGACAACGAGCGGCTGGCCGCCATGACGCGGTGGGACATCGGGCGGGTGCGGCAGGAGCTCGGGCTGCTTGACGAGGCGGCCGCGGCCTACCGGGCGGCGCTCGAGGGGCTCGACGACAGGCGCAGGAAGGACGCGACCGTGCGGCTCGCCGAGGTGCTCGTGGCGCTCGGCGCGACGGACGAGGCGGGGGAGCTGCTGGCCGGGGAGTTCGGCGAGGCGGGACGGCTCCAGCTCGTGTGCGTGCTGCGCGACCACGGTGACCTGACCGCGGCCCTGTCCCTTCTCACCCGGGACTCCCAGGACGCGTGGGAGGCGCAGCTGCTCGGTGAGCTGCTCGCCAGGACCGGCGACGCGGCGGGGGCGCGGGAGGCGTTCGAGCGGGCCGTGGCCGCCGACCCGGCGTCCGCGTCCGGCACGCTGGTCGCGGCCGGCAGGCTGCTGGCCGAGGCGGGCGACGCCGAGTACGCCCGCTCCGCTTACGAGCGGGTCGTCGCGCTGGACGACGACGAATGGTTCACGGCCGTCGCCCGGGTCCGGCTCGGCACGGCCTCGGCCAAGGAACGCGGATGGGTGCTGGCCGACGACGGGGACCGGCAGGGCGCGGTCGCGGCGCTGACCGAGTTCGCCGGGTCGGAGCTGATGGCCGAGGTGCTGCTCGCGCTCAACGACGACGACGCCCGGAGCGTGCGCCGCCTGCTCGCCGCCGCGGACCCGGAGGCCCGGCGGGAACCCCTCGCCGAGACCCTCGAGCGGGCTCGCGGGCTGGACGATCACCGTGTGGCCGCGGCACTCTGCCGGATCGTCATCGAGCTGGGCGAGCCCGCCCTCGCCGCGCAGGCCGCGCTGGACCTCGGCGTGATCCACGCCGAGCGCGACGACCACTGCCAGGCCGAACTGGCCACCCTCCCCGCCACCGAGCACCCGGAGACGGCCGCGAACGCCTGGCAGAACATCGCCATCGTCCGCCACCGCCGCGGCGACCTCGATGGGGCGATCGAGGCCGCGCGTGCCGCGATGCCCGCCACCGCCGTCGTGCTGGCAGACCTGCTCAACACGCGGGGCGACAGTGCGGGCGTACGCGAGGCGCTGACCGCCGGGGCGGCGGCCGGTGACCTCGAGAGCCTGCGCCACCTGCTCGCCCACCTGCTCATGGAGCAGGACCACGACGCCGTGGCCAAGGAGGCCGAGCAGGCCGTCGGGACCGGCGACCCCGAGACGGTGTCGATGGGCTACTGGGCGTGGGGCGACGCGTACAAGGCCCGGGGCGACCTGGAGAACGCGGCCCGCATGTTCGGGCGGGGCGTGGACACCGGCTTCCCCGCCACCGAGGCGGGCATCCGGGTGGACCTGGCCAAGGCCATGCGAGAGCTGGGCGACGCGGCCGGGGCCGAGCGGGAGGTGCGGCTTGCCATGGAGTCCGGCGTGCCGGACGCGGTGGAGCGGGGCGGCCTGCAGCTCGGCCTCTGGCTGCATGAGGAGGGCGACCAGCTCGGCGCCGCGCGGGCGTTCGCCGCCGCCGCGGGCGCCGGATCCGACCTGGCGACGAACAACCTCCGCGTGCTCGCCCACCAGGCCGCCGACCGCGGCGAGCACGCCCTGGCCGTGCAGGTCCTTCAGCTGATGGGCGACGAGGCCGGCGGCGTGGCGCGCGAGCTGGCCGGGCAGTGCGAGGACCCGGCGGCCGTACGGGCCTACCACGAGCTGACCGGGCGAGGGCCGTTCACGGAGCTGGAGATCGCCGACCGGCTGGCCGAGCTGGGCCGGACGGCCGAGGCGCGGGCGCTCTACGAGCGCCTCAGCGAGCACGACGACCCGGACGTACGGTTCGTCGCCGGTGGCAGGCTCCTGGACCTGCTCGACGGCGAAGGGGACGACGACGCGTTCTTCGACCTGGCCGAGCGGGCGGCGGCCGACGCCGACAGCCCCATCCGGGGCGTGTTCGGGAGCCTGCTCGGCATGCTGCAGAGCAACCGGGGCGACATGGAGGCGTCGCTGGACACGCTCAGGGAGGCGGCCGCCGGCGGCGCGCCCATCGCGCTGTCCACGCTCGCGCAGACGCTGGTCGAGGCTGGGAAGGTGGACGAGGGGCGGGAGGCGTACCTGCGGGTGCTCGACGCGGGCGACGCCGACCTCGCCGCCCGCGCCATGATCGCGCTCGGGCAGACGTACCACGAGGAGGACGAGGCGCGGGCCCGATCGTGGTACCTGCGAGGGGTCGAGGAGGGCGAGGGGCACATCAGCGCGCTCGCCGCGATGTACCTGGGCGCGCTGGCCAAGCGGAACCGGGACTTCCCCGAGGCGCTCACCTGGTACCAGCGGGTCATCGACGCGGGGGACACGGAGTCGGGGCTGGCCGCGGCGCACCTCGGCGAGCTGTGCTACTGGCTCGGCGACCGCGACGGGGCCCTGCGCTACTACGAGCTGACGCTGGGACTGACCGAGCAGGCCGACCTCGTGGCCGAGGCCGCCTGCCGGCTGGGCGAGATCCGGTACGAGCGAGGCGACCTGGAGCGGGCCCGGCAGTTGCTGATGACCGCCGTGTCGACCGGCGACCCCTCGTTCGCGCCGTCAGCGGAGTCGTTGCTGGCGAAGCTCGGGTGAACTTGCTCTTAATTAAATGACCAATTAGTCTCACCTAGTCAAACAAATGGGGTGAGACTGGCATGGTCAGGGCAGGACGGCCCCCACAGGATCCGGCGCGCCGGCTGGAGCGGGCGCACCGGATCCTCGACGCCGCCACCGAGCTGGTTCTGCGCTGGGGCTACGACAAGACCACGATCGACGACGTGTCCAAGCGGGCAGGTGTCGCCAAGGGCACCATCTACCTGCACTGGAAGACACGCGACGACCTCTTCGCCGCGCTGCTGCGCCGCGAGCGCGTGCGCATGCTCGCCGACGTGCGCGCCCGCGGCCCGGCCACGCTGAGCGGGCTGTACGGCGAGTTCGCCCGCGCCCTGCTCGGCCGGCCGCTGCTCAGCGCGTTCATGCGGGGCGACTCCGAGGTGCTCGGCAAGTTCGCCCGCCAGAAACAGCAGGCCGGGAGCCCGCCGGGGCTGGAGGAGCCCCTGGACGCGTACGTGGCCGAGCTGGTCAAGCGCGGCGCGGTGCGCGAGGAGATGGGGGACCACGTCCGGGTCGCCAACTCCGTCCTGTACGGCTTCCTGTTCCTGCCGGACCGGCGGCCCGACGAGCCGCGGCCGTCCGACGACCGGATCGCGGAGCTGGTCGCCGACACCATCGAGCGGGCCATGAGCACGGGCCGCACCCTGTCCGGCGACGACGCCGACGCCGTCGCCCGGGCCACCCTCGACCTCCTCGACGCCGTGGAGGAGATCGCTCAGCGGAGGCTGGCGGCCTCCATGGGCGATTCGAAGAGCTCAAGGAGCGTATGACGTGAAGGCCGTACTCCCTCTCGACGACGCGGCGGCCGACCTCGCGACCGTGGGCGGCAAGGGCGCGTCGCTGGCCAGGCTGACCAGGGCCGGGCTGTCCGTTCCAGGCGGTTTCCACATCACGACCGAGGCCTACCGGGCGTTCGTGTCGGCGTTCCGCGACGAGATCCCGCACGCTCAGGACGCGCGGCGGCTGTTCGCCGAGCACGACATGCCCGCCGAGATCGCCGCGGACATCCGCCGGGCGTACGAGGCGCTCGGCGACGACGTGCCGGTGGCCGTGCGCTCGTCGGCCACCGCCGAGGACCTGCCGGACATGTCGTTCGCCGGCCAGCAGGACACCTATCTCAACGTCAGAGGCGACGCCCTGCTGGACGCGGTCAAGCGCTGCTGGGCCTCGCTGTGGAACCCGCGCGCCATCGCCTACCGCGAGCAGAACGGCGTCCCCCACGACGACGTGGCGCTGGCCGTGGTGGTCCAGGAGCTGGTGGACGCGGACGCGGCAGGAATCATGTTCACCGCGAACCCGGTCACCGGCGCCCGCGACGAGACCGTCATCAACGCCTCCTGGGGGCTCGGCGAGGCGGTCGTCGGCGGCCAGGTCACCCCCGACACGATCGTGGTGTCCGGCGGCGCCGTCACCCAGTCGCAGGTCGGCGACAAGACGGTCATGACCGTCCGCACCCCCGACGGCACCCGCGAGCAGCCCGTGCCGGAGGAGCTGCGCGGCAAGGCGGTGCTCGAGGCGGCGCAGGCCGTGGAGCTCGCCGCGCTCGGCACGCGCATCCAGGCCCTGTACGGCACGCCGATGGACGTCGAGTGGGCCAGGCGCGGCAGCGCGTTCGCCGTCGTCCAGGCCCGCCCCATCACCGGCATCAAGCCGCAGGTCGAGGAGTGGAACGACAGCCTCAAGGGCGAATACCTGTGGACCGGCGGCAACCTGGGCGAGGCCATCCCCGACGTGATGACGCCGATCACGTGGTCGCTCGTGCGCCTGTTCATCAACGAGGCGATGTCCGCCTCGACCCTGCCCGGCTTCGACCTGGTCGGCAACATCGGCGGCCGCTTCTACATGAACCTGAGCGTCGTCCACTCCATCGCCGGGGCACTGGGCATGCGCGGCAGGCTGAGCGCGGTCGAGCAGGTCTTCGGCAAGCTGCCGCCGGCGCTGGACGTGCCGCAGGTGCCGGTGTCGCGGTGGGAGATCATCAGACGCGTCCTGCCCATGGCGATCGGCCTCCAGCGCCGCGTACGCCACAACCTCAAGGGCATGCGCGCGTTCCTGGCCACCTCGCAGCGGCGGTGCGAGGAGCTGCGCGCCACGATCGCCGCCACCGGCTCCGACCCCGAACTGGCCGACTTGTGGGAGCGCGAGATCAAGCCCCACATGGTCGCCTCCTGCCGCATGCTCGAGGCCGCCGGCCGCCAGGGCGGCGCCACCCTGGTCTGGACCCGTGACCGGCTGCGCAGGATGATGGGCGAGGTCGACGCCGAGGCCATGCTGACCGGCGTGAACTCCGACGGCGAGCTGGCCAGCCTGGGCCCGGTGATGGGCCTGTCCAGGCTCGCCCGCGGGGAGATCACCAGGGACGAGTTCGCCCGCACGTACGGGCATCGCGGCCCCCACGAGTTCGAGGTGTCGATCCCGCGGCCCGGGGAGGACCCCGGCTGGATCGACGCCCAGCTCGCGGGCCTGCGCGACCTGCGCGCCGGCACCGAGGCACTGCTCGCGCGGCAAGGTAAGGCCAGGGAGGAGGCGTGGGCCCGCTTCGCCGAGCGCCATCCGCGCCAGGAGGCCAGGATGCGCGCCAGGGTCCAGCGCTGGAACGCGGTCGTGCGCGACCGCGAGTCCACCCGCTCGGAGAACATGCGGGCGTTCTGGGTGCTGCGGGCGTTCGCCGTACGGGCGGGGGAGCTGTCGGGCCAGGGCGACGAGGTGTTCTTCCTCTACCTGGACGAGCTGCTGGCGCTGCTGCGCGGCGACCGGTCCGTGCTGGCGAAGGTGCCGGTACGGCGGGCCACCTACGAGCAGTACGCCGCACTGCCGGCCTACCCCGCGCTGATCGTCGGCCACTTCGACCCCGTGCGCTGGGCCGCCGACCCCGACCGGCGCAACGACGTCTACGACGCGCGCGGCGCCGGCGTGCCCGTGAGCGACACCGTGACGGGCTTCCCCGGCGCCCCGGGCATCGTGGAGGGCATCGCCCGCGTGATCTCAGGGCCGGAGGAGGGCGATCGGCTCAAGCCGGGCGAGATCCTCGTCACGACGCTGACGAACGTGGGCTGGACCCCGATGTTCCCGCGTGCCGCCGCCGTGGTGACCGACATGGGCGCACCGCTGTCCCACGCCTCGATCGTGGCGCGCGAGCTGGGCATCCCCGCCGTGGTCGGCACCGGCAACGCCACCATGCGCCTGCACGACGGCGACCGGATCAGGGTGGACGGCGAGCGGGGCACGGTCGAGTTGCTCGGGTGAAAAGACTCCGCCAAGTCGATCGCATTCATCCGCGACGTGCGATGACCTTGATGCCCATGATCGAATGGTGGACTCCGGAGGACGAACGCGAGCTCGAGGCGCGCTGCGCCCGATTCAGGATCGCCAAGCTGGCGCTCGATCGCGGCGGCGAGGGCGAGCTGGACGGGGAGGACGAGCACGACCCGGCGGCGTGACTCCGCCGAGCCGCCGCCGTCCCTCGCCGCGGGCGTCCGCTGGGGATGAGGCCGGCTAGCCGCCGACGTGGATGCCCGGCCGCTTGGCGGGGTCGGGTTCGCCCTTGCGGATGATCTCGCGTACGACCGGCGCCGTGTCGCCGCGCCCGAGGATGAGGTAGCGGAAGAGGTGCATCAGCGGCGAGCCCTCCGCCCACTCGAAGTAGCAGTGCGGCCGGACGCCGGTGGCGTCGCGCAGGGCCAGCAGGACGGCGGCGATGGCGTTGGGCGCCGCGGGGCTCTCCGCGCGCAGCACGCGGTGCCCGTCCACCTCGACGCCGCGCACGTGGAGCGCGTTGCTGAAGTCGGACGGGTCGATGACGTCGACCTCCAGGAAGAGGATGTCGGCCCGCCCGGGGACCGGGTTCATACCGCGCTGCTCGCTCTCCTTGGCCTCGTACTCGGCCTTGTCGCCGCTCTGGCGGCGGTTGGCGATGATGTTGAGCGTGCCGTCGTACTCGATCGAGTCGGCGATGAACCGCCGCGCCGCCTCGTCGAACTCGATCCGGTCCGCCCGCAGCTCGGTCGTGCGGGAGACGCGCGAGACCAGCGAGATGGCGATGACGCCCAGGATGAACAGCGCCGAGATGGCGATGCCGTCCGGCTTCTCCCTGATGTTCTCCGCCAGCGCGTAGAGCAGCACCAGGGTGAGCACGGAGAAGCCCGCGACGGCCCGCCGCTGGCCCTTGCGGATGGCCGAGATCGTCACCGCGAACGCGCCGGAGACCATCATGGCCAGGATGCCCGTGGCGTACGCGCCGGCTTGGGCGTCCACGTCGGCGTCGAACGCGATGGTGAGCATCACGCAGACGCCGGTGTAGACGAGCACCACGGGCCGCACCGCGCGGCCCCAGTCGGGCGCCATGCCGTAGGAGGGCAGGTAGCGCGGCACGATGTTGATCAGGCCGGCCATCGCGGACGCACCGGCGAACCACAGGATGAGGATGGTGCTGATGTCGTACACCGTGCCGAAAACCTCGCCGAGCCGCTCGTGCGCGAGGTACGCGAGCGCCCTGCCGTTGGCCTCGCCGCCCGGCTTGAACTGCTCGGCGGGGATGAGCACCGTGGTCACGAAGCTGGTCGCGATGAGGTAGACGCTCATGATGAGCGCGGCAGACGTCAGCAGCTTGCGCGTGTTGGCGATGCGCGAGCTCAGCCGCCGCTCGGGGGTCTCGCCCTCGGCGGCCACCAGCGGCATCATGCTGACGCCCGTCTCGAACCCCGACAGCCCCAGCACCAGCAGCGGGAAGGCCAGGATGGCGGGTCCGATGAGGCCGCCGAAGCCGCCCGTCCCGCTGGTCAGCGCCTCGGTCCACCGGGAGATCGCGTCAGGGGAGGAGATGACCTCCGTCAGCCCGACGGCGACGACGACGGCGTTCAGGATCAGGAAGACGGCGACGAGCGGGATCGCCACGCCGACCGCTTCGCTGAAGCCGAGCAGGAACACGCCGCCCAGGATCAGCAGCAGCACCACGGTCAGGATGACCTCGTGACCGTGCAGGAAGCTCGGGAAGTACGGGTTCTCCACGACGTGCACGGACGCGTCCGCCGCCGACAGGGTGATCGTGATGATCCACGACGTCGCCACGAACCCCAGCAGCACGAGCACGAACACCTTGCCCCGCCAGAACGGCAGCAGCCGCTCCAGCATCGCCACGGACCCCTGCCCGTGCGGGCTCTCCCGCGCCACCCTCCGGTACATCGGCAGCATGCCGAGCAGCGTCAGCGCCACGATGAGCAGCGTGGCCAGCGGCGACAGCGCCCCGGCCGCCAGGGCGGCGATGCCGGGGAGGTAGGCCAGCGTGGAGAAGTAGTCGACGCCGGTCAGGCACATGACCTTCCACCAGGCCTGCGGCTCCGCGTGCGCCTCGGTCGTCTCGGGGCCCGTCGGCTGCACGCGAAGCTGCAGCAGCCAGCGGGCCAGGGGGTTGGACGGAGGCGCAGGACGAGTCGGGGTCTCCACGACCGCCGGGACCGTAAGCCCACCGGTACCGCTCACCGGATCTTCCTCTCTCAGCAAAGGACGGTGACCACCCTAGGGGGTCGCGCGCAGGACGACGCGGCTGGCGTGACGATTCCGGCCACATCGGCGCGAACCGGCCTCGGCGGGGAGGGCCGTTGGGGCAGGCGGGCGTACCAGGTCGATTCGCCGTAGAGGCTGAACCCCTCCACATCGATCTCGCCGTCCGGGCCGTACAGGCGCCACTGGCCATCGACGCGGGCCAGGCACACGTCGGTGTCGTCCCGCGCATTGATCGGGTCGGCCGCCGCGTCCGCAGCGGCCAGTCCCAGCCGTGGCTCGGCGGCCGGCCGGCCGATCACCTACGCCTGGCGTACCGCCACGTCCCACGCCAGCGGAAACGACCTTGGGACAACTCTTTCCGCAGCGGTGTCGGCGCCTGCCGAGAGGGCGGTCTCAGTCGGTTTTGACCTGGGTGTTCTGGGCGGCGGCGATCTTCCATGCGCCGTCCTGTTTGGCCAGCACGTACAGGGGCCGGCCTTCGGGCACGTCGGGCAGCGGGCGGCCGTCCAGGTCGATCGGTCGCTGGTGGACGTTGACGGCGGCCACGTCGGGGCGGATGAACAGGATGCGGACGACCTCGTAGGAGGCGGTCGAGTCCTTCATCGCTCCGGGCAGCACCTTGTGGGTGAACGCGCTGATCGTCTCCCAGCCCGACAGGCGCATGCCGTGGGCGGTGGTCCAGACGGGGTCCTGCTTGCTGAACAGTTCCATGAACGCATCCGGCAGCTCGTTCTGCTGGGCGTGTTGGACTGCGGCGACCAGCGCGACGATCGCGTCGATGTCGGCCTGCTGGTCGGCGGAGGCGCCGAAGATCTCGATGCTCATGTCGGGCTCCTTGATGTGCTCGGTGTGATCAGGTGGTCGATGTCAGGGAGGGCGGGCTTAGTGGTAGGAGC